>NZ_CATKPX010000089.1:0-242791 GCF_949767755.1 Pseudomonas sp. IT-P4
TCGATGGCCGGTTTTTTTGTACCTGCTTTTTATAGCTGGAGCGTGCGCCTTACAGAGCGGCAGCGTGCTCGGTCAGGTAAGCGGCAACGCCTTCTGGCGAAGCGTTCATGCCTTTGTCGCCTTTTTTCCAGTTGGCAGGGCAGACTTCGCCGTTCGCTTCGTGGAATTGCAGAGCGTCGACCAGACGGATCAACTCATCCATGTTACGGCCCAGCGGCAAGTCATTGACGATCTGCGAACGGACAACGCCTTTGCCGTCGATCAGGAACGCGCCACGGAAAGCCACGCCGTCGTCGGACTCAACGTCGTAGGCCTTGGCGATTTCGTGCTTCAGATCGGCAGCCATGGTGTAGCGAACTTCGCCGATGCCACCATTGTTGACCGGGGTGTTGCGCCATGCGTTGTGGGTGAAGTGCGAGTCGATCGAAACAGCGATCACTTCAACGTTGCGGGCCTTGAAGTCAGACATGCGGTTGTCCAGAGCGATCAGCTCGGACGGGCAAACGAAGGTGAAGTCCAGTGGGTAGAAGAACACCAGGCCGTATTTGCCTTTGATCGCCGAGGACAGGGTGAAGCTGTCAACGATCTCGCCATTGCCGAGTACGGCCGGTACGGTGAAGTCAGGGGCTTGTTTGCCTACGAGTACGCTCATTGGATATCTCCTGGTGTAATAACGTGAGAAACAGGTTTCGCATCAGCCTGCCACCCTGAGGCGACAGCCCTGTGACACGATCCCCGGTCGCAAAAGACCGGCCATCATACACCGCGTGTTTGAGCTGGCTTAGCTGTTTTTCCCCGTACGATGAAATCGCCGACGGTTTTGTTTCACCGATTTGCCAGGTAGACCGTTCGTCAGCCATACCCTTTTATGACGAAAAGTGCCCTGAAACCACTTTGACAATCATTCTCGTTAACATTAAGATCCATCGCAATTGAGTCACAATCAGCGACGGTCCTTCCCTATGTATGTTTGCCTCTGCACTGGTGTCACCGACGGTCAAATCCGCGATGCGATCTATGAAGGATGCTGCAGCTACAAGGAAGTCCGTGTGGCCACCGGCGTTGCCAGCCAGTGCGGCAAATGTGCCTGCCTCGCCAAGGAAGTGGTCCGCGAGACCCTGACCAAGCTGCAAACGGCCCAGGCTGCGATTCCTTTTCCAGCAGAATTTACAGCCGCTTGAATATCGAATTTCAAAGAACCGGACATATGTCCGGTTTTTTTATGCCTCAAAATCAACTAGTTATGCCCTAGACGCGGAACACAAACATTCTTATTCCGATTAATTTTCATTTAAGTTTCAATAACTTAGGTTTGACACTATTAAATACGCGGCTCAAACTCAGCTCTATTGACAGCTAATACAGGGCAGGACCCCATCATGAAAGGCGACGTTACAGTCATCCAGCATCTCAACAAGATCCTTGCCAATGAGCTGGTCGCGATCAATCAATACTTCCTGCATGCGCGCATGTATGAAGATTGGGGCCTGAACAAGCTCGGCAAGCACGAGTACCACGAATCCATCGACGAGATGAAGCACGCGGACAAGCTGATCAAGCGCATCCTGTTCCTTGAAGGCCTGCCGAACGTCCAGGACCTGGGCAAGCTGCACATCGGCGAGCACACCAAGGAAATGCTGGAGTGCGACCTGCGTATCGAGAAAACCGGCCATGCCGATCTCAAAGCGGCTATCGCTCATTGCGAAAAAGTTGGCGACTTTGGTAGCCGTGAGCTGCTTGAAGATATCCTCGAGTCCGAAGAAGAACATATCGACTGGCTGGAAACCCAATTGGGCCTGATCGATAAAGTGGGTCTTGAGAACTACCTGCAATCGCAGATGGGCGAAGAGTAGGAGTTGCCGCAGGCTGCGATCCTGGCGATTACAGCGGCAACTATGCAGTAACTTTTCGAACTTGATAAAAAGCCCCGCACTCTTTCGAGTAGCGGGGCTTTTTATTGCTGGAGATCAAAAGATCGCAGCCTGCGGCAGCTCCTACAGGGGAGCCAAGGGAATCAGGCTTCGGTCTTTGGAGCAGCAGCCTTGGCGGCGGCGTCCTTGATCAGGCTCTGCAGCGAACCATCAGCAGCCATTTCAGTCATGATGTCGCTGCCGCCGACCAGCTCACCGCCGACCCACAGTTGCGGGAAGGTTGGCCAGTTGGCGTATTTAGGCAGGTTGGCGCGGATTTCCGGGTTCTGCAGGATGTCCACGTACGCAAACTTTTCGCCACATGCCATCACGGCCTGCGCGGCTTTCGCGGAGAAGCCGCACTGCGGGGCATTCGGCGAGCCTTTCATGTAAAGCAGAATGGTGTTGTTGGCAATCTGCTCTTTAATCGTTTCGATGATATCCATGGAGCACCTCGACTGAACTTTCCGACTCATGGGTCGGCACGGTGGCGCATTGTAACGGAAAGCCGAGCGCCCTGCTCGGTCTCTCCGTCTGACTGATTCAAGCCGCCGCCACGGTCACCGGCACACCATTGAGTGCAGCATTTCCCGACAACTCGTCAAGCTGGCAGTCGTCGGTCAGATCGTTGGCGCTCGATCCCGGCTGGCTGCTGGCAATCGTCATTTGCACGCCCGGCCGCGCGTGTCCCCAGCCGTGAGGCAGGCTGACCACACCTTTCATCATGTCCAGACTGCCAAGCACTTCGACTTCGATCACGCCCACCCGCGAGCTGACCCGAACACGCTGTCCGTCGCTGAGCCCGCGACTGGCCAGGTCGTCCGGATGCATCAGCAACTGGTGACGTGGCTTGCCTTTCACCAACCGATGATAGTTATGCATCCATGAGTTGTTGCTGCGTACATGCCGGCGGCCAATCATCAACAACTCGTCGGCAGCCGGCGCCTGTAAGGCCGCGAAGCGCGCAAGGTCAGCGAGAATCGCGGCCGGTGCGGCCTGGATGCGTTGATTGGAAGTCTTCAGGCGGGGCGTCAGGTTAGGCTTGAGCGCGCCCAGATCGACGCCATGGGGATGATCGAACAAGGTCGCCAGAGACAGCTTGTGCTCTGAGTTGTCACCGTACATTCCCATGCGCAGGCCACGATCGATCATTTGCGCCGGGGCAATGGTGGGCTTCAATTCTTTGCCGGTCCTGGCGGCAAATGCCTTGGCCAGGCCGACGAAAATCTCCCAGTCGTGCAAGGCACCTTCGGGCTTGGCGAGGATGGCGCGGTTGAAACGGCTGACGTTGCGCACCGCGAACAGGTTGAACGTGGTGTCGTAATGATCGTTTTCCAGCGCCGATGTGGACGGCAGGATCAGGTCGGCGTAACGCGTGGTTTCATTGATGTACAGGTCGATACTGACCATGAACTCCAGCCCGTCCAGCGCCTGCTCAAGCTTTCGGCCATTGGGTGTGGACAGTACCGGATTGCCTGCCACGGTGATCAACGCGCGGACTTGCCCTTCCCCTTCGGTGAGCATCTCCTCGGCCAGCGCCGAGACAGGTAGTTCTCCGGCGTACTCCGGACGCCCGGAGACCCGGCTCTGCCACAGATTGAAATGCCCGCCCGAAGTCGTCGCCACCAGGTCCACTGCTGGCTCCGTACACAGGGCACCACCCACGCGGTCGAGATTGCCGGTGACCAGGTTGATCAACTGCACCACCCAGTGACACAGCGTACCGAAGGCTTGGGTCGAAACGCCCATGCGGCCATAGCAGACAGCACTGGGCGCCGCGGCAAAGTCCCGCGCCAACTGGCGGATCTGTTCGGCCGGCACGGCGCACAACGGGCTCATGGCCTCGGCGGTGAACGGCGCGACGGCCTCCCGCACGTCCTCAAGGCCGTCCACCGGCAGATGGCTGTCGCGGGTCAGACCTTCAGCGAACAAGGTATTGAGCAGGCCGAACAACAGCGCGGCATCCCCCCCCGGGCGCACGAACAAGTGCTGGTCGGCAATCGCCGCCGTCTCACTACGACGCGGATCGACTACCACCACTTTGCCGCCACGGGCCTGTATCGCCTTCAAGCGTTTTTCCACATCCGGCACGGTCATGATGCTGCCATTCGAAGCCAGCGGGTTGCCGCCCAGGATCAGCATGAAATCGGTGTGATCGATGTCCGGGATCGGCAACAGCAAACCGTGGCCGTACATCAAATGACTGGTCAGGTGATGGGGCAATTGATCGACCGAGGTGGCGGAAAACCGGTTGCGGGTTTTCAGCGGGCCAAGGAAGTAATTGCTGTGGGTCATCAGCCCGTAATTGTGCACGCTCGGGTTGCCCTGATAGACCGCCACGGCGTTTTGCCCGTGATGCTCCTGAATGGCGGCGAGACGATCGGCGACCAGATTGAATGCCGCTTCCCACTCGATGGGCTGCCATTCATTACCCACTCGCCGCATCGGTTGACGCAGGCGATCCGGATCGCTCTGTATGTCTTGCAACGCCACGGCCTTGGGGCAGATGTGCCCACGGCTGAACGTATCCTGGGGGTCGCCCTTGATCGAAGTGATCTGGACGTTACCGCCTTCGACCTCGGTGGTTTCGATGGTCAGGCCACAGATGGCTTCGCACAAATGGCAAGCACGGTGATGGAGAGTCTTGGTCATGGCCAGTCTCTGTCTTGTTTTGGGCGGGCAACGTTGGCCGCGGAAACAAAACTATGGCGCCAGAGCCGCCGCCACGCCAGCGACGTTCATCTTGTGAATCGAGGGTTATCAGGCCAGCCGATGGCCGTCCGGGTTCAGTTCGAAGGCAGCCTGGGCGGCGCTTGCAACTGGATTTCCTGAAGGGTTTGAATCGGCCCGTGAGGGCCATGCACTCCGGTCAGCTCGCCGATCAGGCGCCAGTGCTCGTCGAGCCCGGCGCTGATGAATGACAGGTCAGAAACCGACTGTCAGCGCACCATTGCCGCCCAGCCTGATTGCCAAGCCCCGAGGGGCCGGTGTACAAATGAACCGCTGCTATCAGGAAACAGGCTTCAAAAGCGCTACCTCGGTAAACCCGTAGCACCTCTGAAACTCCCTAAAAACTGTAGCCCTATTGGTAAGACGCGACATTTAATTATAAGATCGCGCCTTCCCCTATTTCGTCGCCCCGTGCGGCTTACGCCGCAGGTCTCGCCCGTTGTTCCGTTAAACAAGGCTTTGAGCATCTGCGGTTTGTAGCAAAAGGTAGTCAATGATGAGCGCAAGGCACTTTCTCTCCCTGATGGATTGCACGCCCGAAGAGCTGGTCAGCGTGATCCGTCGAGGCGTTGAGCTCAAGGACCTGCGTAACCGCGGCGTACTGTTCGAGCCTCTGAAAAACCGCGTGCTCGGGATGATTTTCGAGAAATCCTCGACCCGTACCCGGATCTCCTTCGAAGCCGGCATGATCCAGCTCGGTGGCCAGGCGATCTTTCTGTCGCCCCGTGACACCCAACTGGGCCGTGGCGAGCCGATCGGCGACGCCGCCATTGTCATGTCGAGCATGCTTGATGCGGTGATGATCCGTACGTTTTCCCACAGCACCCTGACCGAATTCGCCGCCAATTCGCGCGTCCCGCTGATCAATGGCCTGTCCGATGACCTGCACCCGTGCCAGTTGCTGGCAGACATGCAGACCTTCCTCGAACACCGCGGCTCCATCCAGGGCAAGACCGTGGCCTGGATCGGCGACGGCAACAACATGTGCAACAGCTATATAGAAGCGGCGATCCAGTTCGACTTCCAGTTGCGCGTTGCCTGTCCGGAAGGCTACGAGCCCAACCCGGTGTTCCTGGCCAAGGCCGGCGATCGGGTCACCATCGTTCGCGATCCGAAGGAAGCCGTGCGTGGTGCGCACCTTGTGAGCACCGACGTCTGGACCTCCATGGGCCAGGAAGAGGAAACCGCCAAGCGCCTGCAACTGTTCGCACCGTATCAGGTCAACCGCGCCCTGCTCGATCTGGCCGCTGAGGACGTGCTGTTCATGCACTGCCTGCCGGCGCACCGTGGCGAGGAAATCAGTGTCGACCTGCTCGACGACCCGCGCTCCGTGGCCTGGGATCAAGCCGAAAACCGTCTACATGCGCAAAAGGCCTTGCTCGAATTCCTCGTTCCGCCTTCGTACCATCACGCATGAGCCAGCCATTACTGCTTAACCTGCGCAACCTCGCCTGCGGCTATCAAGACCAGCGCGTGGTGCAGAACCTCAACCTGCACCTGAACGCAGGCGACATCGGTTGCCTGCTGGGCTCTTCGGGCTGCGGCAAGACCACCACCCTGCGGGCGATTGCCGGTTTCGAACCCGTTCACGAAGGCGAAATCCAGTTGGCTGGCGAGACCATCTCCAGCGCCGGTTTCACCCTCGCGCCGGAGAAACGTCGTATCGGCATGGTGTTCCAGGACTACGCGCTGTTTCCGCATTTGAGCGTGGCCGACAACATCGCCTTCGGCATTCGCAAGCATCCGCAAAAGGATCGCGTGACCGAAGAACTGCTGGAACTGGTCAACCTGAAGAACCTCGGCAAGCGTTTCCCCCACGAGCTTTCCGGTGGTCAGCAGCAACGTGTCGCCCTGGCCCGCGCCCTGGCGCCAGAACCGCAACTGCTGCTGCTCGACGAACCGTTCTCCAACCTTGATGGCGAATTGCGCCGCAAGCTCAGCCATGAAGTACGCGACATCCTCAAGGCCCGTGGCACCAGCGCGATTCTGGTGACTCACGACCAGGAAGAAGCCTTCGCGGTCAGCGACCACGTTGGCGTGTTCAAGGAAGGTCGCCTGGAACAGTGGGATACGCCCTACAACCTGTATCACGAACCCCTGACACCCTTTGTCGCGAGTTTCATCGGCCAGGGCTATTTCATTCGCGGTCAGTTGAGCAGCCCCGAGTCGGTGCAAACCGAGCTGGGTGAGTTGCGCGGCAATCGGGCCTACACCTGGCCGGTAGGCGGCGCCGTGGACGTGCTGCTGCGCCCGGACGATATCGTCTATGCGCCGGACAGCGCACTGAAGGCGCGAATTTCCGGCAAGACGTTTTTGGGTGCATCGACCCTGTATCGCTTGCAACTGCCGACTGGCGCACAGCTGGAATCGATCTTCCCGAGCCATGTCGATCGTCAGGTTGGAGCGCAAGTGGGTATTCGTGTCGCGGCTGAACACCTGGTGCTGTTCCAGGCTTCCGGCAGCACGGCGGCGCAGATTCCGGTGGCTGAATCCGGTGTCCGCCGCTACAGCACCGCCAACTGATACACACGAAACAATTGTGGGAGCGGGCTTGCTCGCGAAGGCGGTGTGTCAGCCAATGATGATGTTGACTGACAGTCCGCATTCGCGAGCAAGCCCGCTCCCACACTGGATTTGCGTTAACCCAGCATCAGCGTTCCGCTTGCTACGAGCGTCGCATGCCCGCCGATCTTCACCCGATCGCCTTCCAGCTGGCAGAACAACGCCCCACCCCGCGCCGAACGCTGAAAAGCCGTCAGGCTCGATTTACCCAAACGCTTTGACCAGTACGGAATCAGAAGGCAATGGGTCGATCCGGTGACCGGATCTTCGTTGATGCCGATTGCCGGCGCGAAATAACGGGACACGAAATCGTGCTGCTCGCCCCGCGCCGTCACGATGGCGCCCAGCCATGGCAGTTTCGCCAGGGCCACCATGTCCGGCTTGCAGTCGAGCACGGCTTGCTCGGACTCCAGCACCACGAATAGCTCATTCGAAGCCAGTACCTCGAGAGCTTTCACGCCCAGTGCACGCTCGATGTCCGGGATTACGTTCACCGGCGACGCAGTGATCGCCGGGAAATCCAGCCACAGGCGCCCACCTTCACGGGTCACGCTCAACGGGCCGGACTTGCAGGTGAAGTCCAGTCGCTCGACGGGCTCTTTATAGATCTCGAACAGCACATGGGCGCTAGCCAGCGTCGCGTGACCGCACAATGGCACCTCGGTGGTCGGCGTAAACCAACGGATGTGCCAGCCCTGCCCTTCACGCACGACAAACGCCGTCTCGGCGAGGTTGTGCTCAGCGGCAATCTTTTGCATCAGCTCATCGGCGAGCCAGGTATCGAGCCGATAGACCATTGCCGGATTGCCGCTGAATGACTGATTGCTGAACGCGTCGACCTGATGAAACTCAAGCTGCATAACCTTCTCCCTTTGTCAGACCGTCGAGCATGCCGCGCTGGCCCAACTGGCACCAGTGACAGAGCAGGCTGATTTTCACCATACAGAGCTGCACCCGCTTAGAGGCTCACGCACGGCCGATATCGGCAAACTTCGCCTGGGTGTGTTCGGCCAGCACTGCCGGTGCCAGCTCGACTTCCAGCCCACGTCGACCCGCACTGACAAAAATGCTGGCGAAGGGCTGGGCCGAATTATCAATGAAGGTACGCAAACGCTTTTTCTGCCCCAGCGGACTGATCCCGCCCAACAGATATCCAGTGGAGCGCTGCGCCGCTGCAGGGTCGGCCATTTCGACCTTTTTCACGCCCGCGGCGTGGGCCAGTCCTTTCAAGTCCAGGCTGCCGACAACCGGCACCACGGCCACCAGCAACTCGCCCTTTTCACTGGCCGCCAGCAAGGTCTTGAACACCTGAGCCGGATCGAGCCCGAGTTTTTCCGCCGCTTCCAATCCGTAGGAGGCGGCCTTCGGGTCATGTTCGTAACTGTGTACGCGATGTTCGGCCCGAACCTTTTTCAACAAATCCAATGCGGGGGTCATGACAGCTCCAGACTGGGCGACAGTAGAAAAATACTGCGCCCGATTCTAGGACATTGATCATTAAAAGGCTCTACGGCGGCGTATCCATAACGCCGTTGCCTGGCCATCCCATTCCTCAACAACCCGTTCATTCATACAGCGAATAGTTTTTTTGTGACCGGCGGTTCACTTTCGACCTTTGACAGCAGCGTTTCTTGTCTATATTTTTTCGTTTATGAAACTGTACGAAACGTCCTACCGCTGCACCCAGCAGTAAACCGCGACCAGGATGGGGATCCTGCCTCGGCGAAAAACGCGCTCCGACCATGATGGAAAAAAGCGCCAGACAACAAAAAAAAGAGGTTTCAATGACAATTGCTTTACAACAACCGTCGCTCTCGAGCCAATGCATGGCCGAGTTCCTGGGTACGGCGCTGCTGATTTTTTTTGGTACAGGTTGTGTTGCCGCGCTCAAGGTCGCGGGTGCCAGTTTTGGCTTGTGGGAAATCAGCATTATCTGGGGCGTCGGCGTCAGCATGGCGATCTACCTTACCGCCGGAGTTTCCGGTGCTCATCTGAACCCCGCCGTCAGCATTGCCCTGAGCATTTTCGCGGACTTCGAAAAACGTAAATTGCCTTTCTACGTACTCGCCCAGGTGGCGGGCGCCTTCTGTGGAGCGTTGTTGGTCTACACCCTCTACAGCAATCTATTTTTCGAATTCGAACAAACACACCATATGGTACGCGGCACTCAAGCCAGCCTTGAGTTGGCCTCCGTGTTCTCCACCTTTCCGAATCCTGTGCTGACCACCGCCCAGGCATTTCTGGTCGAGGTGATCATCACGGCCATCCTGATGGGCGTGATCATGTCCCTGACCGATGACAATAATGGCCTGCCCAAAGGCCCGTTGGCACCGCTGCTGATCGGCCTGCTGATTGCGGTGATCGGCAGTTCGATGGGACCGCTGACCGGTTTTGCCATGAACCCTGCGCGGGACTTCGGTCCGAAACTGATGACTTTCTTCGCTGGCTGGGGTGAAATTTCCTTCACCGGCGGACGCGATATCCCGTATTTCCTGATTCCTGTTTTTGCACCGATTGTCGGTGCCTGCCTCGGTGCCGCCGCCTATCGCGGGTTGATTGCCCGCCATCTGCCCAGCGCCGTACCTGCTACAAAGGATGCAACAGCTGCCATTGACGGCAAACCCAGAACTTCTTGATACCGTTGGCGCGTGCCACTGCCCTTTGATCACGCGCCAGACCTCACTCCCTTATTTCGTCCAAGGCAATCGACATGACCGACACACAGAATAAGAACTACATCATTGCCCTCGATCAGGGTACGACCAGCTCCCGCGCAATCATTTTCGATCGCGACGCGAACGTGGTCTGCACCGCCCAACGGGAGTTCGCGCAGCATTACCCGCAAGCCGGTTGGGTCGAACACGATCCGATGGAAATCTTCGCCACCCAAAGCGCCGTGATGGTCGAGGCCCTGGCGCAAGCCGGCCTGCACCACGACCAGGTGGCAGCCATCGGCATCACCAACCAGCGCGAAACCACCGTGGTCTGGGACAAGAACACCGGGCGCCCGATCTACAACGCGATCGTCTGGCAGTGCCGCCGCAGCACCGAGATCTGCCAGCAACTCAAGCGCGATGGCCACGAGCAATACATCAGCGACACCACCGGCCTGGTCACCGACCCATACTTCTCCGGCACCAAGCTCAAGTGGATCCTCGACAACGTCGAAGGCAGCCGCGAACGCGCGCGCAACGGTGAGCTGCTATTCGGCACGATCGACAGCTGGCTGATCTGGAAATTTACCGGCGGCAAGGTGCATGTCACCGACTACACCAACGCTTCGCGCACCATGCTCTTCAACATCCACACCCTGGAGTGGGACGCGAAGATGCTGGAAGTGCTGGATATTCCGCGCGAAATGCTTCCGGAAGTTAAATCGTCCTCGGAAATTTATGGCCGCACCAAAAGCGGAATCGCCATCGGCGGCATCGCTGGCGACCAGCAAGCCGCCCTGTTCGGCCAGATGTGCGTCGAGCCAGGCCAGGCGAAAAACACCTACGGCACTGGCTGCTTCCTGTTGATGAACACCGGCGACAAAGCGGTGAAATCCCGACACGGCATGCTCACCACCATCGCTTGCGGCCCACGTGGCGAAGTCGCTTACGCGCTGGAAGGCGCAGTGTTCAACGGCGGTTCTACCGTGCAGTGGCTGCGTGACGAACTGAAAATCATCAACGACGCCCACGACACCGAATACTTCGCCAACAAGGTCAAGGACAGCAACGGCGTGTACCTGGTGCCGGCCTTTACCGGTCTTGGCGCTCCCTATTGGGACCCGTACGCCCGTGGCGCACTGTTCGGCCTGACCCGCGGCGTACGCGTGGATCACATCATTCGTGCCGCGCTGGAGTCGATTGCCTACCAGACCCGCGACGTGCTCGACGCCATGCAGCAGGACTCCGGCGAACGCCTCAAGGCCCTGCGCGTGGATGGCGGCGCTGTGGCCAACAACTTCCTCATGCAGTTCCAGGCCGACATCCTCGGCACGCAGGTCGAGCGTCCGCAAATGCGCGAAACCACGGCACTGGGCGCGGCTTACCTGGCAGGCCTGGCCTGTGGCTTCTGGGGCAGCCTGGAAGAGTTGCGCGGCAAGGCCGTGATCGAGCGCCAGTTCGAGCCGACGCTGGATGAAGCGGCGAAGGAAAAACTCTACGCTGGGTGGAAAAAAGCGGTCAGCCGTACTCGCAATTGGGCGGCTGAAGACGAGGCTGAATAAGCTAACTCCAGCCCCCGTATCTGTATGTAACTGGTAGGGAGGGGATTCCTGCGGCATCATGGGCAAATTTTGCACGGCAGCCCAAAGGACGCCCCATGAATCTGCCTCCCCGTCAGCAGCAAATCCTCGAACTGGTCCGCGAACGCGGCTATGTCAGCATCGAGGAAATGGCCACCCTGTTCGTAGTAACCCCGCAGACCATTCGCCGCGACATCAATCAGCTCGCGGAAGCCAATTTGTTGCGTCGCTACCACGGCGGCGCGGCTTACGACTCCAGCGTTGAAAACACCGCCTACGCCATGCGCGCCGATCAGATGCGCGATGAAAAACAGCGTATCGGCGAAGCCATTGCCGCGCAGATTCCCGACCATGCCTCGTTGTTCATCAATATCGGCACGACCACCGAATCCATTGCCCGGGCACTGCTCAACCACAGCCACCTGAAGATCATCACCAACAACCTGCACGTCGCCTCCATGCTCAGCGCCAAGGACGATTTCGATGTCCTGCTGACCGGCGGCAACGTGCGGCGCGATGGTGGCGTGGTGGGTCAGGCCAGTGTCGACTTCATCAATCAGTTCAAGGTCGACTTCGCCCTGGTCGGCATCAGCGGCATCGATGAAGACGGCAGCCTGCTGGACTTCGACTATCAGGAAGTGCGGGTATCCCAGGCGATCATCGCCAATGCCCGGCAAGTGATCCTCGCGGCCGACTCCAGCAAGTTCGGGCGCAACGCCATGATTCGCTTGGGGCCGATCAGCCTGGTCGATTGCCTGGTCACCGATCAGCAGCCTTCCCCGGCGCTGGCGCAGTTGTTGAACCAGCACAAGGTTCGGCTGGAAGTCGTTTAACCCCTTCCCAGTCTTAAAAGATCGCCCCGCGCTCGGGCGATCTTTTGCTTTTATGTTCGTAAATTTTCCTTTAACCGCCCTTCGATGAGTATTTTCAATCGAAGCTGACTGGCTGTGCGCGTCTTTATGGGCTAGTATTTTCGAAAATGAACATTAATGTTCGAATTCAAATACAGAACATCAAAGAATTCCGAGGCCGTGCCGATGCCCACTTCCACCTTGCCTACGCCCCCTCTCGCCGAGGTCTACGATATCGCCGTCATCGGTGGCGGGATCAATGGCGTGGGGATCGCAGCGGATGCCGCCGGTCGCGGTCTTTCGGTGTTCCTTTGTGAAAAGGATGACCTGGCCAGCCATACCTCGTCGGCCAGCAGCAAGCTGATCCACGGCGGCCTGCGCTACCTCGAACATTACGAATTCCGCCTGGTGCGCGAAGCCCTGGCCGAACGTGAAGTGCTGTTGGCGAAGGCTCCGCACATCGTCAAGCAAATGCGTTTCGTGTTGCCGCACCGCCCGCACCTGCGCCCTGCCTGGATGATTCGTGCCGGTCTGTTCCTCTATGACAACCTGGGCAAGCGCGAGCAACTGCAAGGTTCGAAAAGCCTGAAGTTCGGCCCCGACAGCGCGCTCAAAAGCGAGATCACCAAGGGCTTCGAATACTCAGATTGCTGGGTCGATGACGCGCGCCTGGTGGTGTTGAACGCCATGGCCGCCAGGGAAAAAGGCGCCCACGTTCATACCCAGACCCGCTGCGTCAGCGCACGCCGCACCAAGGGTCTGTGGCACCTGCACCTGGAACGCGCCGACGGCAGCCTGTTTTCGATCCGCGCCAAGGCACTGGTGAACGCGGCCGGGCCATGGGTCGCCAGGTTCATTCGTGATGACTTGAAGATGGAGTCGCCATACGGCATCCGCCTGATCCAGGGCAGCCACCTGATCGTGCCGAAACTGTACGAAGGCGAACACGCGCACATCCTGCAAAACGAAGATCAGCGCATCGTGTTCACCATTCCGTACCTGAATCACTTCACCCTGATCGGCACCACCGACCGCGAATACACCGGCGATCCGGCGAAAGTGGCAATTACCGACGGCGAAACCGATTACCTGTTGAACGTGGTCAACGCCCATTTCAAAAAGCAAATTAGCCGCGACGACATTCTGCACAGCTATTCAGGTGTGCGTCCGCTGTGCAACGACGAGTCCGACAACCCGTCGGCCGTGACCCGCGATTACACCCTGGCGCTGTCTGGCACTGGCGAAGAGGCTCCGTTGCTGTCGGTGTTCGGCGGCAAGCTCACCACCTATCGCAAACTGGCCGAGTCGGCACTGGCGCAACTGGCACCCTACTTCAAGCACATCAAGCCAAGCTGGACCGCCAGCGCCACGCTGCCGGGCGGTGAAGACATGACCACCCCGCAAGCCTTGAGCTCGCGTATCCGCGACAAATTCGACTGGGTACCGAGCGAGATCGCGCGCCGCTGGGCCACCACCTACGGCAGCCGTACCTGGCGCATGCTCGAAGGCGTACAGGACCTCGGCGATATGGGCGAGCACATCGGCGGCGGTCTCTACACCCGCGAAGTCGACTATCTGTGCAGCGAAGAATGGGCCACCAGCGCCCACGACATCCTCTGGCGTCGCAGCAAGCTCGGCTTGTTCACGACGACGGCCGAACAGGAAAAGCTCAAGGGCTACCTGAGCCAGGTCGAACAGAACCGCAGCAAGATCGAAGCGGCCTGATCGGTCACCGGCATAAACAAAAGCCCCTGAATCTCGCGATTCAGGGGCTTTTTCGTATCGATGGATTTCAGTCGCGCAAATCCGATTCATGAATCGGCTGCTCACGGTGAGTCGCCCGCTGATACTGCGCCGGCCATACAGCCTTGTGCCCGCCCAGATCGTCATCCGCGTGCAGCGCCCAGTACGGATCGCGCAACAACTCACGAGCGAGGAAGATGATGTCCGCCTGACAGGTGCGCAGGATGTGCTCGGCCTGGGCCGGCTCGGTGATCATGCCGACCGTACCGGTGGCCATGCCCGACTCCTTGCGCACCCGCTCGGCGAAGCGGGTCTGGTAACCCGGCCCTGTGGGAATCTCCGCATTCACCGCCGTCCCGCCCGACGAGACGTCGATCAGGTCGACCCCCAGGGCCTTGAGGCGTCGTGCCAGCTCCACGGTTTCATCGGGGTTCCAGCCGTCTTCCACCCAGTCGGTGGCCGATACCCGGACAAACACCGGCAACTCTTCAGGCCACACCGCACGCACCGCTTCGGTGACTTGCAGCACCAGCCGAATGCGATTTTCGAACGAACCGCCATATTGATCGCGACGCTGATTGCTCAACGGCGACAGGAACTGATGCAGCAGGTAGCCATGGGCCGCATGCACTTCGACCACCTTGAAACCGGCCGTCAGTGAGCGCTTTGCCGCATCGACAAAGGCCTGGATGACCTTGGCGATCTCGCCGTCATCGAGTTGTCTGGGTTGGGTGTGCTGTGGATCGAATGCAATCGGTGAAGGGCCGACCGGCACCCAGCCGCCTTCATCGGGCTTGACGCTGCCATGCTTGCCGAGCCACGGCCGGTAGGTGCTTGCCTTACGCCCGGCATGAGCCAGCTGAATGCCGGCAACGGCGCCCTGGGCGGTGATAAAGCGGGTGATACGTTGCAGGGGTTCGATCTGTTCGTCATTCCAAAGACCGAGGTCCTCGGCCGTGATACGCCCGTCGGCGGTGACCGCCGTGGCTTCGGTAAACACCAGCCCGGCCCCGCCGACAGCGCGGCTGCCGAGGTGGACAAGGTGCCAGTCATTGGCCAGGCCATCGGCACTGGAGTACTGGCACATCGGCGATACCGCGATGCGGTTGGGCAGGGTCAATTGGCGAAGGGTAAAGGGTTCAAGCAGCAGACTCATGGGGCACCTCTCGAATCAGTGGGCAGGCTCCAGGTTCTGTTTGAATAGTCGACGAGTGACAGGAAAAAGGTACAACACCCGCCCCCGCGGGCAAAAAATTCGACAAGACGTCACAAGGCCAAAATCAAGCAGTGCTTAGAGCCTAGTCGACATCGGAGATCAGTGGAGGGTTCAAGAAAAGATCGCAGCCTTCGGCAGCTCCTACAGGTGTACGTCATGCCTTTGTAGGAGCTGCCGAAGGCTGCGATCTTTTGATCTTTAACGCACTATCGCGGTTCGATGTGGGCAATCATCAATTGAACCGTCTCGTTGCCACGAAACTCGTTGAGGTCGAGCTTGTAGGCCAGTTCCACCCACTTGATGGTCGGATTCGGCCAGATGTCGCGGTCGATCCCGAAGGCAATGCCGTCGAGTTTCACCGAACCACACTCACTTTTGAGCACGACTTTAAGGTGCCGCTCGCCAACGACACGCTGCTCGACCAACTGGAATACCCCATGAAACAACGGCTCCGGGAAGTGCTGACCCCAAGGGCCGGCATGCCGCAGGGCACGTGCCAGTTCCAGGTGGAACTCTTCCACCGCCAGGGTGCCGTCCGACAACAGACGGCCCGTCAGGTCTTCTTCGCGCAGTTGCCGGCGCACTTCAGCGTCGAAGGCTTCGGCGAACAAGGGGAAATTCGCTTCCGGCAGCGTCAGGCCGGCCGCCATCGCGTGCCCACCGTATTTGGTGATCAGATTCGGATGCTGCGCCGCCACCACGCTCAAGGCGTCGCGGATGTGAAAGCCCTGGACCGAACGCCCCGAGCCCTTGAGCAAACCATCCCCGGCATCGGCAAAGGCGATGGTCGGGCGGAAATAGCGCTCTTTCATCCGTGACGCGAGGATACCGATGACCCCCTGGTGCCACTCGGGATCGAACAGGCACAAGCCGAACGGCATCGACTCCACCGGCAGATCCTTGAGCTGTGCCAGCGCTTCGCGCTGCATGCCTTGTTCGATGGATTTGCGATCCTGGTTCATGCCGTCCAGTTGCGCCGCCATCTCACGGGCCAGACCGGCGTCTTCGGTCAGCAGGCACTCGATGCCCAGGCTCATATCGTCAAGGCGCCCTGCAGCGTTCAGGCGTGGCCCGACAATGAAACCCAGGTCAGTGGAGGTGATGCGCGCATGATCGCGCTTGGCCACTTCCAGGATCGCCTTGATCCCCGGCCGGGCACGTCCGGCGCGAATCCGTTCCAGGCCCTGATGCACCAGAATCCGGTTGTTGGCATCCAGCGGCACCACATCGGCCACGCTGCCCAGAGCCACCAGGTCGAGCAGTTCGCCGATATTCGGCTGCGGCGTGCTTGTGTACCAGCCCAGCTCGCGCAGCCGCGCGCGCAGGGCCATCAGCACGTAGAAAATCACCCCGACGCCGGCCAGCGCCTTGCTCGGAAACTCGCAACCGGGCTGGTTCGGATTGACGATGGCATCGGCCAGCGGCAGTTCGTCACCGGGCAAGTGGTGATCGGTGACGAGCACCTTGAGCCCGGCCTTTTTCGCCGCTGCCACGCCTTCGACGCTGGAGATGCCGTTGTCGACGGTAATCAGTAAATGCGGCTGACGCTCGAGCGCCACCGCGACGATTTCCGGCGTCAGGCCGTAGCCGTAGTCGAATCGGTTGGGCACCAGGTAATCGACATGTGCCGCACCCAGCAAACGCAGGCCCAGCGTGCCCACGGTACTGGCCGTCGCGCCGTCGGCATCGAAGTCGCCGACGATCAGGATGCGCTGACGCTGCTCAAGTGCCGTGACCAGCAAATCCACCGCCGCATCGATGCCCTTGAGTTGCTGGAACGGAATCAACCGCGCCAGGCTCTTGTCCAGTTCCGCCTCGGACAGCACGCCCCGAGCCGCGTACAGGCGGGTCAACAGCGGCGGAATATCACCGAGGAATGGCAGGGTGTCGGGCAGCTGGCGAGGTTCGATGCGCATGGGGTGAAAGATGCTTCTCTTCAATACGTAGGATAAGACCGGGTGACGCGGTGCAGCAGCGAAAAATCAGCCGCGCTCACCGGCCAGCCACTGCAGCTGGACTTCGTGCTGACCACGGTCGTCGGTGACGAAAATCGTTCCTTCGCTGATCATCACGTCCCACTTGATGACGCGGGGCATGTCTTTGGCCAGGGTTTCCAGGACTTCCTGAGGCACGGCAGCGATGTTGACGTTCTTCAGGTTTTTCACCGCCGGCACCACTTTGCCCTCCCACACACGCAGGCTGCCATAGGCCAGCAGGCTGGTACGCTCAGTGCGGCGCGAGCACCAGGTCAGGCGCTCGGCATCCGGCTGGCCGACTTCGATCCAGTGCAGGACGCGGTCATCCAGGCTTTTTTCCCACAAGGCCGGTTCATCCACTTCTGACAGACCACGGCCAAAAGACAGCTGCTCGTTGTACCAGAGGGCGTAGGCCAGCAGGCGCACGGTCATGCGCTCTTCGGTTTCCGAAGGGTGACGGGCGATGGTCTGCTTCACGCTCTCATAGACGCTGCGGTCGAGGTCGGTGAGGTTCAGTTCAAACTTGTAGGTCGTGGACGGCTGGGCCATGAACGGGCTTCTTGATACGAGGAAAGGCGGCAAGTCTAACCGATGCAACGGGCAATCCACGAATTGAACACCATCAAGCTGGAGCGTCGGACAGTCGGCTATGCTAAAACGCTCTATTCGCCCAACCTTTGCCCCACAGGATCCAGCATGCCGTTCACCGCCAAACCGCTTTCCGGTCTGAAAGTCATCGAATTGGGCACATTGATTGCCGGCCCGTTTGCCTCGCGCATTTGCGCTGAATTCGGTGCCGACGTGATCAAGATCGAATCCCCGGACGGCGGTGATCCATTGCGCAAATGGCGCAAGTTGTATGAAGGTACTTCGTTGTGGTGGTTCGTCCAGGCTCGCAACAAAAAGTCCCTGACCCTCAATCTCAAGCATCCCGATGGTCAGGCGATCCTGAAACAGCTGCTGGGTGAGGCAGACATCCTGATCGAAAACTTTCGCCCCGGCGTCCTGGAAAAACTCGGCCTGGGCTGGGACGTCCTGCACGCCCTGAACCCGAAGCTGGTCATGGTGCGGCTGTCGGGTTTCGGCCAGACCGGCCCGATGAAGGATCAGCCCGGCTTTGGCGCTGTCGGTGAATCCATGGGGGGGCTGCGCTACATCACCGGCTTCGAAGACCGCCCACCGGTGCGCACCGGCATTTCCATCGGCGACTCGATTGCCGCGCTCTGGGGCGTGATCGGCGCGTTGATGGCCCTGCGTCATCGCGAAGTCAACGGCGGCCAGGGGCAAGTGGTGGACGTGGCGCTGTACGAAGCCATCTTCGCGATGATGGAAAGCATGGTCCCGGAGTTCGACGTGTTCGGCTTCATCCGCGAACGCACGGGCAATATCATGCCCGGCATCACTCCGTCCTCGATCCACACCAGTGCCGATGGCAAGCACGTGCAGATAGGCGCCAATGGCGACGCGATTTTCAAACGCTTCATGCTGATCATTGGCCGCGAAGACCTGGCCAACGACACCCAGCTTGCCAGCAACGATGGCCGCGATGCCCGACGCGACGAGATTTATGGCGTCATCGATCGCTGGGTCAATTCGCTGCCGCTCGACACGGTGCTGGCGCAGCTCAATCAGGCCGAAGTGCCGGCCAGCCGGATCTTCAGCGCCGAAGACATGTTCAATGACCCTCAGTACCTGGCACGGGAAATGTTCCTGCAAGCCAAGCTGCCGGACGGCAAAGACTTCAAGATGCCGGGCATTGTGCCGAAACTCTCAGAGACACCCGGGGAATGTGAATGGGTCGGGCCACAACTGGGTGAGCACAACGCACAGGTACTCCAGGAACTTGGCTATGACGCGACGCAGATCGCACAATTGCGCAAAGACGGAGCCATCTGAACTGAGGCGCCTGCCTGCATGGGACATTGGACCCTGCCCGTCACGCGGCGGGTGGCTGCTGTGCGTGCTGGCGATTTCGCTTCTGCTCCTTGAACCGGTCCCCTCAGCCCTGGCGCAAACCAGGGAAACCCTGATCTGGCTCAAGCGCGACCTGCCGCCACTGACGATCTTCGACGGGCCGAAAAAAGGCCAGGGCGTAATCGATCAACTGCTTCCACTGTTGATTGCCAGCATGCCGCAATACCAGCACAGCGTGATGAGGGTCAATCGCGCACGCGGATTGCAAATGCTCCACGAGCCGTCCCTCGTCTGCGATGCGGCGCTGAACTGGAGCAAGGAACGGGAACAGTGGATCGCCTTTTCCATCCCGGTCTTCCGTGCCATGAGTAATGGCCTGGCCGTGCGGCGCGTCGACCAGAAAGCGCTGGCCCCTTTTATCAAGGACGGCGAAGTGGACCTGGCAGCACTGCTCGCCAGCGGCAGCGAAAAACTGGGGATCATTGCCGAGCGCAATTACGGCGAATACCTCGACGCACTGCTCAAGCAAGCGCCGGCCGACGCGCTGACCGCTCATTACGGTAACGACGCCTTGGGCAGCCTGCTGCAAATGCAGCGCCTGGGACGCTTGCGCCTGCTGTTGGGTTATCGCCCGGAAATTCGCTACCAGGCCTCTCTGCAAGGCATTGCCGAGGATGAATTGCAGTTCTATCCGATCCGTGGCGCGGGCAAATACCTGTCCGGTTACATCGGTTGCACCGACACGCCAAAGGGCCGGCAGGCCATTGTCGAGATCAACCAGGTGCTGCGCGCCCTTCCCCGTGAACGCCTTGACGAGGCCTACGCCGCCTGGCTGGATCCGGAGAGTCGCAACGATTACCTGAAAGATACCAAGGCGTTTTTCGACGACCTGGCATCCCCCTGACAAATCCCGGGCAAAAGAAACCCCGAGAAGTGGGGAGACGACTCGGGGTTAAACGTGGTCTGTTTGGAGACCAGTAGCAGCAAGCTACAAGCACCGGAGCACAATGCTTGATCCTGCTGTTACAAAGTCTGACTGACCTGGGCGCGGGAAGGTTCCCGCAAATAACCTTTCAGTTGCGACTGGCCAGCAGCTTGTCCTGCGCCGCATTACGCAATGCCGCAATGACACAAGGCTCAAGACGTCCTTCAGCAATCAGCACGTCGCGATGCAAACCGTCGACCACATCCGTCAGCAAGCGTTTGTCATTCAACTGGGCCTGATTGAACTCGCGCTCGACAACGGTGGCGCCCATAGCATTCTTCAGGGTCACCCGGCATTCGCCACGAATGCCTGACGGGGTCAACGTAACCTGATACGGGCTCAGCGCCTCACCGAGCAACAGACTGATACTTTCCATCCCGATCACCACTCAATAGTCCGAAAACAACGTGCCTGGGGCATGCCTACAACAAATGACCGCTGGCCCGAGAAGAAAGTTCTGGATACTGACCGCAGGCGAACCTGCAACCCAGTCAGTGAGCATGCACGGCGAACATGACAGAGAAAAAACGCCGTCATCACGCCTGTCGGGTGCGCCGGGCGATGTCGGCCCATCCCCCCAGCAATCCCCGTAGCTGGCCATCGGCCGTGTAAAACGGCACCGTCCACTGGTAGATATCCCTGACTCCGTCCTTGAACATCAATTGACGCTCGAAAAAGCGCGTCCTGCGTGAACTCAATTGCGCCATGTACTCGGCATGCAGCAGTTCCGCGGTTTGCCTGGGCATGGCGTCGACCTCAATCAACTGCCGCCCCTGCATCCGGTCAAAACGCGTCGACAAGGCGTCCTCATAACTTTTGTTGCACATGATCAAGCACCCTTGCAGATCACGGACAAACATCGGGTCAGGCATGGCATCCATCAGGGCATGCTGGAAAGCGAGTTGATCGCGCAGATTGCTTTGGGCCTCGACCCGTTGCCTGACCACCACCGCCAACCGTCGGTTCCAGAGCAGGGACAACAGACCGAACAGGCCGACCACCAACACGCCCCAGCAAACCCACTGGTCAATCCGCTGCCAGAGGTCAGGCGCCTGTGGCACGGTAGCGCCGCCGAACCACTTCAGGCGAAGGCCGCGCAACTCCTGTTCAGAAAACGCCTCAAGCGCCTTATTGAGGATACTCAACAGCTGCGGCTGGCCTTTGCGCAACGTCAGATAATCCGCATCCCATTTACCCGGTACCACAGCCCCGACCTGCAACCGCCCCGACGGAAAAAGCCGGGCGCCGATTTCGTTTTCGATGGTGACGTAGGCTTCATCGCTTTCAACCCATGCACGGGCTTCGGCGTGGGTTTTAACCGAACGCAATTCGATGGCTGGATAATCGCGACGGATCACCGCTTCCAGTGCATGCCGGGTCGGCAGCACCAGTACCCGCTTCGCCATATCCTCCAGCGTTTGCACCGGCGGTGCCCCGGCCCGCCCGACAAAGACCCATCCTGCACCGCCGAATGCATGGCTGAAATCGAGAAACGCATTGCGTTCGTCATTCATCGCCAGCGTCGTACTCAAATCCGCAGCGCCGTTTTCCAGATGGGCCAGCATCTGGTCGGTGGAGAAAGACTCCTGGTAAACGAACTGCAACCCCGTCATCTCACTGATGCGCTTGAGCAGGTCACTGTTCAAGCCCGTCCATTGGCCTTGTTCATCCTTGAACAGATACAACGGGTATTCCAGTGCCGTGACCACGACCCGTGGATGGCTCGCCATCCACTGCAACTCCTGGTCATCCAGCACGACCATTGAGCGTGCGACAGGCTTTCCACGCTCCTGAATCGACGCAGGGTTCGCCCCGCCCCATTCGGCGATTCCCAGCATGCCGAATAAAATCAGCCAGCGCGCGACTGGCTTGAACACACTTGTAAACAGCATTCCCACGTCCTTGGTGATCCATTCGCCTATCCCTTCGCGGCGATAACACGACAAGTGTGCATGCAGAAATGAAAAAGCCCGTCAGGAGACGGGCTTCAAAATGTAACAGCGCTGACCGGTTACAGGGGCTTGCCACGGTTGCCATGCTTGCTGACAAAGGCCTGCACGGCCTTCAGGTCATTTGGCAATACGGTGCAACGTTCGTCTCGCTCAAACAAATCAGAAAGATGTACTGGCAGTTCAAGAGCTTTTCCTACACCGGCTTTTTCCACCGCGTCCGGGAATTTGACCGGGTGGGCGGTGCCCAGGATCACCATTGGAATGTCCAGGCTGCGACGGCATTCCCGGGCAGCTTTCACGCCAATGGCAGTGTGCGGATCCAGCACTTCGCCAGTCTGCTCGTAGACTTCGGCGATGGTTTCGCAGGTTTGCGCGTCATCCACGGCCAGCGAGTCGAACAACTTGCGGGCTTCGGTCCAGCGTTCTTGCTCGACGCTGAAACCGCCGCCCTGCTTGAACGAATCCATCAGCCCGGCGATGGCCGCGCCGTTGCGACCGTGCAGGTCGAACAGCAGGCGTTCGAAGTTCGACGACACCATGATATCCATGGACGGCGACAGCGTGGCGTGCAGGGTTTCCTTGACGTACTGGTTGCCGCTCATGAAGCGGTGCAGGATGTCATTGCGGTTGGTGGCGACGATCAACTGGTTGATCGGCAGGCCCATGTTGCGCGCCAGGTAACCGGCGAAGATGTCGCCGAAGTTGCCGGTCGGCACCGAGAACGACACCGAACGCGCCGGGCCGCCCAGTTGCAGCGCTGCGTGGAAGTAGTAAACGATCTGGGCCATGATCCGCGCCCAGTTGATCGAGTTCACCGCGACCAGGCGAGTGCCCTTGAGGAAGCCCTGGTCGGCGAAGCTCGCCTTGACCATTTCCTGGCAATCATCGAAGTTACCTTCGATGGCGATGTTGTGGATGTTCTCACCGAAGATGGTGGTCATCTGCCGACGCTGCACTTCGGACACCCGGTTGTGCGGGTGCAGGATGAAGATGTCGACGTTTTCGCAGTGCTTGCAGCCTTCGATGGCGGCCGAACCGGTGTCACCGGAGGTTGCACCGACGATCACCACGCGCTCGCCGCGCTTTTCCAGCACGTAGTCGAGCAGGCGACCCAGCAGTTGCAGGGCGAAGTCCTTGAACGCCAGGGTCGGGCCGTGGAACAGCTCCAGCACCCATTCGTTGCCGTTCAGCTGACGCAGCGGCGCAACAGCGCTGTGGGCGAACACGCCGTAGGTTTCTTCAAGAATCTTTTTGAAATCGGCGTCCGGAATGCTGCCGGTGACGAACGGGCGCATGACGCGAAAAGCCAGCTCGTGATATGGCAGGCCGGCCCAGGAGGCGATTTCTTCCTGGGTGAAACGTGGCAGGTTTTCCGGGACGTACAGACCGCCGTCGGTGGCAAGGCCTGCCAGCAGGACGTCTTCGAAATTCAGGGCCGGTGCCTGGCCGCGGGTACTGATGTAACGCATGACTGACTCCAATGGACAGTGTTCGTAGTGCCGGGCCCGCAAGCGAGCCCGGTCAACGATATCGGCTTAGTTCAGGTGCTCGACACGGATCCGTACAACCGGACCGACCACACCCGCCAAGGCTTCCAAAGCAGCGATGGCATCGTTGATGTGCTGTTCCAGCACGCGGTGGGTCAGCAGGATCATCGGCACCAGGCCGTCGTGCTCCTCGGCTTCCTTCTGCATGATCGACTCGATGTTGATGCCGCGCTCCGAGAGGATGCTCGCGACCTGAGCCAATACGCCCGGATGGTCCTTGGCCTGGATACGCAGGTAGTAGGCGCTTTCGCAGGCTTCGATCGGCAGGATCGGGTGAGCCGACAGCGAGTCCGGCTGGAACGCCAGGTGCGGCACGCGGTTCTCCGGGTCGGAGGTCATGGCGCGGACCACGTCCACCAGGTCGGCGATCACCGACGAAGCAGTCGGCTCCATGCCGGCGCCAGCGCCGTAGAACAGGGTCGAACCGGCAGCATCGCCGTTGACCATCACCGCGTTCATCACGCCGTTGACGTTGGCGATCAGGCGATCGGCCGGGATCAGCGTCGGGTGCACGCGCAGTTCGATACCGGCCGCGGTGCTGCGCGCCACGCCCAGGTGCTTGATGCGGTAACCCAGCGCTTCGGCGTAGTTCACGTCGGCGGTGGTCAGCTTGGTGATGCCTTCGGTGTAGGCCTTGTCGAATTGCAGCGGAATACCGAACGCAATCGAAGCCAGGATCGTCAACTTGTGAGCCGCGTCGATACCCTCGACGTCGAAGGTCGGATCGGCTTCGGCGTAACCCAGGGCCTGGGCTTCGGCCAATACGTCTTCGAAGGTGCGACCCTTCTCGCGCATTTCCGTGAGGATGAAGTTGCCCGTGCCGTTGATGATGCCGGCCACCCAGTTGATGCGGTTGGCGGACAGGCCTTCGCGGATCGCCTTGATCACCGGGATGCCACCGGCCACCGCCGCTTCGAACGCAACGATCACACCCTTCTCGCGGGCCTTGGCGAAAATTTCATTACCGTGAACGGCGATAAGCGCCTTGTTCGCGGTGACCACATGCTTGCCATTCTCGATGGCCTTGAGTACCAGCTCGCGGGCAACGGTGTAGCCGCCCATCAGCTCTATAACGATGTCGATCTCAGGGTTCGTGGCCACTTCGAAGACATCGTTGGTAATCGCAATACCGGTCGTTTGGAACTGAGGCTTTGGCGTGCGCATGGCAATTTGTGCCACTTCGATCCCACGCCCGGCACGACGAGCAATTTCCTCGGCGTTGCGCTGAAGTACGTTGAAGGTACCGCCACCGACGGTTCCTAACCCACAGATGCCTACTTTGACCGGTTTCACTGTGAACTCCCCATAAAACGGCCGACTCGAGGCCGGCCGTGAAAACAACCGCATGCTCGCGGCTCTCTATTGATGGCCCGGCGAATGTCGCTGCCGGACCATGATCGTCAAGGCTCGCCGTGACGATGCGAATTTACTTCGCGCCCAGCGCCAGTTTGGCGACTTGTGGCGCAGGCTGGTAGCCCGGAATGACCTGACCGTCGGCCAAAACGATGGCCGGTGTGCCATTCACGCCGATCGACTGGCCGAGTGCGAACTGTTTGGAAACCGGGTTATCGCACTTGGCGGCCTTGATTTCCTTTCCGTCGACCATTTTGTCCATGGCCGCTTTCTTGTCTTTCGAGCACCACACCGCTTGCAGTTGCTCGTCACCCGGCGAGCCCAGGCCCTGGCGCGGGAACGCGACGTAACGCACTTCGATGCCGCGCTTGTTCAGCTCAGGCACTTCGGCGTGCAGCTTGTGGCAGTACGGGCAGGTGGTGTCGGTGAATACGGTGATGTGCGACTTGGTTTCGCCAATGGCCGGGTAGACAACGGTTTCGGCAACCGGAATGTTGTTGATCAGTTTGGAGATGCCCAGGCGCTCGGTCTTCTCGGTCAGGTTGACCGGCTTGCCGTCCTTGAGATCGAACAGGTAGCCCTGGACCACGTACTGGCCGTCGGCGCTGGCGTACAGCACACGGCTGCCCTTGAGCTTGACTTCGTACAGGCCTGGCAACGGGCTGGCGGTGATGGTCTCTACCGGCACTTCGAGCTGGAGGTTTTCCAGGCTTTTACGAATGGCTTTGTCGGCCGCGTCATCGGCGACGGCAAAGGTGCTGACCAACGCAATGGCTGCGGCGGCGAAAATCTGGGTCAGACGCATGAGAACTCCTGAAGGCGAACATATGGGACGATCAGAACGCCCGTGCCGAAACACCGGGTCATAACCGCCCATCGTGCAAACCGGCCCAGCCTATCACATAAGGTCCGCAGGGCCGAATGCACCTGATGCAAGACATTTGTGGCTGCACAATCCCACAGGTTTTTCGGTCAACCCCGGGGGTGATGCCTGGCATGCAGATCCTGCAAACGCGCTCGGGCAACATGGGTGTAGATCTGCGTCGTCGATAAATCGCTGTGCCCCAGCAGCATCTGCACCACCCGCAGGTCTGCGCCGTGGTTGAGCAGGTGCGTGGCGAAGGCATGGCGCAAGGTGTGTGGCGACAGCGACTTGCCGATCCCCGCCACCTTGGCCTGGTGCTTGATCCGGTGCCAGAAGGTCTGGCGGGTCATCTGCTCGCCACGCTGGCTCGGGAACAACACATCGCTGGGACGCCCGCCAAGCAGTTCGCTGCGGGCATCACGCATATAGCGCTCGACCCAGACAATCGCCTCCTCGCCCATCGGCACCAGCCGCTCCTTGCTGCCCTTGCCCATCACTCGCAACACGCCTTGACGCAAATTGACTTGCTCCAGGGTGAGGCTGATCAGCTCGGTCACCCGCAAACCACAGGCATACAGCACTTCAAGCATGGCCCGGTCGCGCTGGCCGATGGCCTCGCTCAAATCGGGCGCCTTCAGCAAGGCTTCCACATCCGCCTCGGACAAGGACTTTGGCAGCGGCCTGCCGAGTTGCGGCATATCAACGCGCAATGTCGGATCGACCGAGATCATCTTTTCCCGCAGCAGGTAACGATAAAAGCCACGCACCCCCGAGAGAAAGCGCGCAGTGGAACGAGGCTTGTAGTTTTGCTCCAGACGCCAGGCCAGGTGGTCGAGTATCAACTCGCGCCCGGCATTGACCAGCTCCAGCCCTTTGTCCTGCAGCCAGCCGTTGAACAGCGCCAGGTCACTGCGATAGGCATCGCGGGTGTTATCGGAAAGGCCTTTCTCCAGCCACAGGGCATCGAGGAATTGGTCTATCAGCGGGTGATCGATGGCAGGCATGGGCACTCGAATCACGCAACCTTGAGGCCGCGCGCAAAATTAAAATTGGACATGGAAACGGCCGCTAGTCTTTCATAGGCCGCCATTTCAAGGAACAGGGAGCAGCAATGAGCGAGCAGCAGATTTTATTGGCATTTGGCGGGATAGGCGCGGCGGCGCTGCTTTGCCAATGGCTGGCCTGGCGCTTGAAACTGCCGGCGATTCTTTTTCTGCTGTTGACCGGCATCCTGGCCGGCCCCGTGCTGCACTTGCTCGACCCGCAGGAAATGTTCGGCCCACTGTTGATGCCGCTGGTGTCCCTGGCCGTGGCGCTGATCCTGTTCGAGGGCAGCCTGACCCTGCATCTGTCCGAATGGCGCGAAATCGGCAGCGTTGTCCATCGGCTGGTCACCATTGGCGCCCTCTCTACCTGGGTGGTCATTGCTGTCGCCACTCACTGGCTGCTGGATTTCGACTGGATGCTGGCCATCCTGTTCGGCAGCCTGACCCTGGTGACCGGGCCGACCGTGATCGTACCGATGCTGCGCGTCGTGCGCCCGAAAGCGTCGATTGCCAACATCCTGCGCTGGGAAGGCATTGCCATCGACCCCATCGGTGCCCTGCTGGCGGTGGTCGTCTATAGCTTCATCATCGCCAGCTCCAAAGGTAACGGTCTCGAGGAAAGCCTGCTGACCTTCGGCGGCGTGATTTTGTGCGGCAGCCTGTTCGGTGTTTTGGGTGGCTGGTTGCTCGGTACACTGATTCGCCGCCAGTGGCTGCCGGAATACCTGCACAACCTGGCAGCGCTCGCGGCAGTCCTGGGTATTTTCATTGGCTCCAATGAAGTCACCAACGAATCCGGGTTGCTGGCCGTGACCTTGATGGGCATGTGGCTGGCCAACATGAAAGGCGTGGACGTGCGGCACATCCTGCACTTCAAGGAGAACCTCAGCGTACTGCTGATCTCCGGCCTGTTCATTCTGCTGGCGGCCCGGCTGGACCTGAACGCCATGATCGGCCTCGGGCCTCTGGTGCTGATTTTGCTGCTGGTCATTCAGTTCATCGCCCGACCATTGAATGTGCTACTGAGCACGGCGGGCTCCAGCCTGGGTTGGCGCGAGCGAGCGTTGCTGGCGTGGATTGCCCCAAGGGGCATCGTGGCAGCGGCAGTGTCGGCGATCTTCGCCATTCGCCTGCATGAGGCCGGTCACCAGGGAGCATTGCTGCTGGTGCCGCTCACCTTTGCGGTGATCATCGGCACGGTGGTGTTGCAAAGCGCGACGGCACGACCGCTGGCTCGCCTGCTGAAGGTGGCGGAACCGGCACCGAGCGGCTTCCTGATCATCGGCGCCAACGGACCTGCGCGCACGCTGGGCAAGGCCCTGCAACAAATGGGCAGTCGTGTACTGCTGACGGATTCGAGCTGGGAAAACATTCGCTCAGCGCGAATGGAAGGCTTGCCTACCTATTTTGGCAACCCGGCCTCGCAACATGCCGATGCGCACCTGGACCTGGTCGGCCTCGGGCATTTGCTGGCGTTGTCCCCCTCCGGCGAAATGAACACCCTGGCGCTGATGCGCTTTCGTCATGAACTGGGCCATCAGCGTATGTTCGGCCTGGCCAGCGGCCAGGAAAACCGCCGCACCGACAAACACCGTACCAGCCTGGAACATCGCGGCAATCAACTGGGCAGCGAAACGCTGACCTACGCCAAGCTCGCCAGTCAGTTGAGCCAGGGCGCCGAGTTGTACAGCACAACGCTGACGGACGGGTTCAGTTGGGACGATTACCACGCGCTGCATGGTGAGCGTGCGACCCTGCTGTTCGTGCGCGACGACAGCGGTTGGGTGCACGTGGTAACACCGGACAGTGTATTGAAGCCCGCCGCAGGGTGGACGCTACTGGCATTGATCCAGCCCGAAAACCACTAGGGCCAAAAAGATCGCAGCCTTCGGCAGCTCCTAGAGGGTGAATATCGTAGGAGCTGCCGAAAGCTGCGATCCTTTCAAACGGGCACCAAATCGCAGGCAACAAAAAAGCAGCCCGCAGGCTGCTTTTTTTGCATCGGAAGCTGGACTTAAGCCAGTTTTTCCTTGATGCGAGCTGCTTTACCCGACAGGTCACGCAGGTAGTACAGCTTGGCTTTACGTACGTCACCGCGACGCTTGACAGCCATGCTGTCGATTTGCGGGGAGTAGGTCTGGAAAGTACGCTCTACGCCAACACCGTTGGAGATTTTACGAACGGTGAATGCACTGTTTACGCCGCGGTTACGCTTGGCGATAACAACACCTTCGAACGCTTGCAGACGCGAACGGTCGCCTTCCTTCACTTTCACCTGAACGACAATGGTGTCGCCCGGGGCAAAGGTAGGGATCTCTTTGGTCATCTGCTCTGCTTCGAGTGCAAGGATGATTTTGTTAGTCATGCTGTGCTCCTAAGGTAAATCGTCGGATCTACCATCGATACGTTGTTAACTATCGTCCCGCTCGCGGATGTATTCCTCGAGCAGCTTCTTCTCTTCTCCAGAAAGCGAGCGGCTTTCCAGAAGATCGGCGCGTCGTTCAAAGGTCCGACCAAGGGACTGCTGTAAACGCCAACGCCGGATGTGCGCGTGATTGCCACTTAGCAATACGTCGGGAACACGCTGATCCGCATACACCTCCGGTCGGGTGTAGTGCGGGCAATCCAGCAAACCATCCGTAAAGGAATCTTCCTCGGCGGAGTCCGCATGCCCTAAAGCTCCAGGCAGCAGTCGTGTAACCGCATCGATCAGGACCATCGCCGGCAGCTCGCCGCCAGACAGTACATAGTCGCCAATCGACCACTCTTCATCGACATGAGCATCAATAAAACGCTCGTCAATGCCTTCATAGCGGCCGGCAATCAGGATCAATGCATCCAGATTCGCCAACTCGCGTACCGCCGACTGAGTCAGTTGACGGCCTTGGGGGGACAGGTAAATTACCTTCGCCGCCTCCCCGGCTGCTGCCTTGGCCTGAACCAGAGCATCTTCCAGGGGCTTGATCTTCATCACCATGCCCGGACCACCGCCAAACGGGCGATCGTCCACAGTGTGATGTCGATCCGTCGTGTAGTCTCGCGGATTCCAACAGGTGAGCTGCAAGAGCCCCTGTTTCACCGCCCGACTGGTGATGCCGTACTCGCTGATGGCGGAAAACATCTCGGGAAACAGACTGATCACTTCTACGCGCAAGTTAGCCACGCTTAGAAATCCGCGTCCCAATCCACCTTCATCTCGCCCGCTGCCAGGTCGACGGCCAACACGCATTGCTCCGTATAGGGCAACAGGCGTTCGCGATCATCCAGGCTGCCAGCGCAAGGCTTGACCACCATGACATCGTTCGAGCCGGTCTCCAGCAGGTGATCGATTTTCCCGAACAGTTGTCCGAGGGTGTCGATGACCTTGAGACCTTCCAGCTGGTACCAGTAGTACTCGCCGTCGGTGAGTTCAGGGAACAGGTTGCGCGGCACGCAGATCTCATAACCGGCCAGAAGACGAGCTTCTTCGCGATCATCAAGACCCTTGAGCTTTGCGACCAGGAACTTGTCGTTCCCGCGTCCGCTGACCAGCTCTACCTGCTTTACACTACCGTCACGCTTGAGCGTCCAGGTCTTGTATTCCAGCAGGTTTTTGATCGGATCAGTAAAGGAGTACACCTTTACTTCGCCGCGAACGCCGTGAACAGAATAAATCTTGCCGATAACGATCAAATCATCAGCAATGGCTGGCGTCGCGTTCATATTGCTCAGGCCGCAGCCTTAGCAGATTCCTTCAACAACTGAGCAACGCGCTCAGAAGGTTGTGCACCAACGCTCAGCCAGTAGGCTACGCGCTCTTGGTTCACGGACAGACGAACTTCCTGACCACGGGCAACAGGGTTGAAGTAGCCAACCTGTTCCTTGTGCGAACCGTCGCGCGGGTTGCGGCTGTCGGTTACGGTCAAGTGGTAAAACGGGCGCTTTTTGGAGCCGCCAAGGGCAAGACGGATTGTTAGCATGTGAACATCGTTCCTGTAGTCGGTGCTGCAAATCTAAAGGCACAGCGGGCATAGGTGCCCGAAAGGCCGCATATTCTAAGGAATATCCGGACTTTTGCAAATGACTTTTTCCGGCGGTCTATCGGCCGCCATGCAGATTTGCTATAGAGCCGTCGTTGAAAACGGCCGGTCAGCTCCCGCCAAGTGCGGGTTTGCTGGAGATCCCGCTTCCTTGCGGGTCTGCGCCGGTGCGATGACCGGCGCGGATTCTTTACATCTTTGGCATGCCGCCGCCGGGCAACATTCCGCCCATGCCGCGCATCATCTTGGCCATTCCGCCTTTTGCAGAGAACTTCTTCATCATCTTCTGCATCTGCTTGTGCTGCTTGATCAAGCGGCCGATGTCCTGCACTTGGGTGCCGGACCCCATGGCGATCCGGCGCTTGCGCGAACCGCTGATCATCTCAGGGTCGCGGCGCTCGGCCGGGGTCATGGAGTTGATGATGGCTTCCATCTGTTTGAATTGTTTCTCTGCCGCGCCCTGGGCATTGCCCATTTGAGCCAGGTTCACGCCACCCATGTTCGGCAGCTTGTCCATGAGCCCGCCGAGGCCGCCCATGTTCTTCATCTGTTGCAGCTGATCGCGGAAGTCTTCGAGGTCGAAGCCTTTGCCCTTCTTTAATTTCTTTGCAAGCTTGTCGGCCTTGTCCTTGTCGAGGGTCGCTTCCGCCTGCTCGATGAGGCTGAGCACGTCGCCCATGCCGAGGATGCGCGAGGCGATACGCTCAGGGTGGAACGGATCGAGCGCTTCGCTCTTCTCGCCCATACCGATGAACTTGATCGGCTTGCCGGTGATGGCGCGCACCGACAGGGCGGCACCGCCACGGGCGTCGCCGTCGACCTTGGTCAGGATCACACCGGTCAGCGGCAATGCATCGCCGAAGGCCTTGGCCGTGTTGGCGGCGTCCTGGCCGGTCATGGCATCGACCACGAACAGGGTTTCGACCGGGTTGATCGCGGCGTGCAGGGCCTTGATCTCGCCCATCATCTCTTCATCGATGTGCAGGCGACCGGCGGTATCGACGATGACCACGTCGATGAATTTGAGTTTCGCTTCTTTAATAGCCGCTTGCGCGATCTCGACCGGCTTCTGGCTCAGGTCGGACGGGAAGAAGGTAACGCCGACTTCGCCGGCGAGCATTTCCAGCTGCTTGATCGCCGCTGGACGATAAACGTCCGCGGACACAACCATGACCGACTTCTTCTTGCGCTCTTTAAGGAAGCGCGCGAGCTTGCCGGCGGTGGTGGTCTTACCCGCGCCCTGCAAACCGGCCATGAGGATGACGGCGGGCGGAACGGCGCTCAGGTTCAAATCTTCGTTGGCCGCGCCCATCAGGCTTTCGAGTTCGGCCTGGACGATCTTCACGAAGGCCTGGCCCGGCGTCAGGCTGCGCGACACCTCGGTACCAACGGCACGTTCCTTGACCGAATTGACGAAGTCCTTGACCACCGGCAGGGCGACGTCGGCTTCGAGCAACGCCATGCGCACTTCACGCAGGGTGTCTTTGATGTTGTCTTCGGTCAGCTTGGCCTTGCCGGTGACATGGCGCAGCGTCTGCGAGAGACGGTCGGTTAAGTTTTCAAACATTGCGCGATCCTTTCAGGCCCTGTGTAGACCGGGATAATGGCGGCCCGGACCGGACTAAACGTGTGCTCGGCGAGCCTGCGGCGTGGGCAGGTCGCGGATTATAGCGAAGACTGTGGCCGGCGGACACCTCGCTGTCGGGTTGCGCGGTCTTTCGTGCGGCGGGGGTTCTATGCCAAACTCAGCGACTTTCGGGCTTGCCTAACAGGATTTATGCTCCCCTTGTCACCCAGCTTGCTAACTACCCTCGCCGCCGCCTGCTTGTATGCCGCTGCGACCATTTACCAGGGCACTCGCCTGGCGTCCGGCGCCAAGGTCAACAAACGCCTGCTGGTCATGCTCGGCATGCTCGCCGTATTGGCCCACAGCGTCAGCCTGCTCGCCCACCTGCTGACCCCGACCGGCCTGGCCCTGGACTTCTTCAGTGCCGCCAGCCTGATTGCCGTGGCGGTCATCGCACTGACCCTGCTGGCCTGTTCGCGGATTCCGGTGGAGAACCTGCTGGTCCTGCTGTTCCCGCTTGGAGCCCTGACCGTGATGCTGGCGCATTTTGCCCCTGCCGGCACGGTACAGGTCATCGATGAGGAGCCGGGCATCCTCGCCCATATCCTGCTTTCGATCCTGGCCTACGGCATGTTCACCATCGCGGTGTTCCAGTCCTTGCTGCTGCTGATCCAGGACCACCAGCTCAAGCACAAGCACCCCTCCGGGCTGATCAAGAACTTCCCGCCGCTGCAAACCATGGAAAGCCTGCTGTTCGGCTTCCTCTGGGCCGGCTGGACGCTGTTGTCGCTGTCGCTGATTTCCGGATGGTTGTTCGTCGAGAATCTGTTCGCCCAGCATCTGGTGCACAAAACCCTGCTGGCCTGCCTGGCCTGGATCGTTTTCAGCGTACTGCTGTGGGGACGCAATCGCCTCGGCTGGCGCGGGCACAAAGCCATTCGCTGGACCCTGGCCGGTTTTTGCCTGCTGATGCTGGCGTATTTCGGCAGCAAGCTGGTTCGTGAATACATCCTGCATATCTGACGGGCGGCATTAATGGACGACTTGCCCATAGGGCCGATGCTCGCGGTAGTGACCCTGCTGGTTTTATGGTCGGGGCTGTTTACCGCCATCGAAGCGGCGCATCAGCATTTGCTGGCCCAGCGCACCGCAACGCGCTCCAGCGACAAACCGGTGGCGAAACTCAACTTCCCCCTGGCCAGCCTGATTTTTTGCAACACCCTGTGCCGCGCACTCGTGGTGGTCATCAGCACCTTGCTGGCCATTTTCACTTGGGCGGAGAACGGTCCGTGGGTCGCCTGCCTCGGGGCGGGCACCATGTTGCTGGTGTTTTCCGACTACTTGCCACGCGCCCTGGCCGCTCGCTATCCGGATGCGATCCTGGCCCAGGGCAACAACCTGCTGCGGCTACCGCTGAAAATCATCTATCCCGCGGCATGGCTGCTCAATAGCATCAGCCATTTGCTGACGCGGCCATTCGCCCGTAAAGCCAAAGTGGTGCAACAGAGTGAGGACGAAACGCTGACGGAACGGCATGCGCCCTCCGAAACCGTCAGCCGCCCTCACCCGCTGCCAGGCATCCACGCGCTGGACAACATCACTGTCAATGACATCCTGGTACCGCGCAGTGACGTGGACGGCATCAATCTCGATGACTCCATCGAAGAAATCATCGAACAGTTGCGCCACAACAGGCGTACTCGCCTGCCGGTGTTCCACAGTGATATCAACCAGGTCGAAGCCGTCCTCAACACCCGGCACATCCTTCACTTGCTGCCCGATGCCAGCCTGACCAGGGAAGCGTTGCTGGCGGCCAGCCACGAACCGTACTTCGTGCCGGAAAGCACCCCGTTGCAGCTGCAACTGCTCAACTTCCACAAGCAGCAGCGGCGCCTGGGCATGGTGGTCGACGAATACGGCGAAGTGCTGGGCATCGTCACCCTGGAAGACATTCTCGAAGAAATCGTCGGCGAGTTCGAAAGCCAGCAGAGCCTGGACAATCCGCACATTCATCCGCAAGCCGACGGACGCCTGGTGATCGACGGTGCCGCGTCCATTCGCGAACTGAACAAGAGCCTCGGCTGGCACCTGCCCAGCGATGGCCCGAAAACCCTGAATGGCCTGGTTACCGAGGCCCTGGAAACCATTCCCGAAAGCGCGGTGTGCCTGAAGATCGGCCGGTATCGCCTGGAAATTCTCGAGACCGAAGACAACCGGGTCACGCGGGTGCTGATCTGGCAGACCAGCTCGATGCCGGTTGTTATCTAACTGCCAGGCAAATCTTTCGTGGCCACTCAAGCCACTTGTTCGATCGTTAGCCACCTTTCTATAATCGAAGCGCTTACCCAAGCCTCGCCGGCCCCCGTGCTTACCCCGCACTTCGCAGCTTCCGGCCCGTCCATCAGCAAAGCCCGCAACAGACCGCCGACTGTTCCTACCTTGAACAGCGACCGTGCCTCCACCCACATCCCTGGGTTCTCGACCATAATAATTCGCTCCACTGGAGCACATGACAGTCAGGGATAACCGCATGACGACCAGCACGACTTACAGCGACTCCACACCTGCACAACCGACGAACTCCGCCACCCGCGTGGCCACCGCGAGCTTCATCGGTACCGCCATCGAGTTCTACGACTTCTACGTCTATGCCACCGCCGCCGCGCTGGTGATCGGCCCGGTGTTCTTTCCGCAGACATCCGGCACCGCCCAGATGCTTTCGGCGTTTCTCACGTTCGGCATCGCCTTCCTTGCGCGCCCCTTGGGTTCTGCCCTGTTCGGCCACTTCGGCGACCGTATCGGCCGCAAGTCAACCCTGGTCGCCTCGCTGCTGCTGATGGGCGTGTGCACCACGTTGATCGGCGTGCTGCCGGGATACGACAGCATTGGCGCCTGGGCACCGATCCTGCTTTGCGTCCTGCGCTTCGGCCAAGGCCTTGGGTTGGGCGGTGAATGGGGTGGCGCGGCATTGCTGGCTACGGAGAATGCGCCGAAAGGCAAGCGCGCGTGGTTCGGCATGTTCCCGCAACTGGGTCCATCCATCGGCTTTCTGGCGGCCAACGGCCTGTTCCTGACCTTGGCCGTGGTGCTGGACGATGAACAGTTCCGCTCATGGGGCTGGCGTATTCCCTTCCTGCTCAGCGCCGCACTGGTGATGGTCGGCCTGTATGTGCGCCTCAAGCTGCATGAGACCCCGGTATTCGCCAACGCCGTGGCACGCCAGGAACGAGTGAAGATCCCGCTGTTCGAGCTGTTCGGCCAATACTGGATGCCCGTATTGCTGGGTGCCGGCGCGATGGTGGTGTGCTATGCGCTATTTTACATCTCCACCGTGTTTTCCCTGAGTTACGGCGTGGCAACGCTCGGCTACAGCCGCGAAACCTTCCTCGGCCTGCTGTGCTTCGCGGTGCTGTTCATGGCTGCCGCCACCCCGCTGTCGGCCTGGGCCAGCGACCGTTACGGGCGCAAACCGGTGCTGATCATCGGCGGAGTGCTGGCGATCCTGTCCGGCTTCCTCATGGAGCCGCTGCTGACCCAAGGCTCGACCTGGGGTGTGGCGCTGTTCCTGTGCATCGAACTGTTTCTGATGGGCGTGACGTTTGCACCGATGGGTGCGCTGCTGCCGGAGCTGTTCCCCACCCACGTGCGCTACACCGGCGCCTCGGCGGCCTACAACCTGGGCGGTATCGTCGGCGCGTCCGCGGCACCGTTCTTCGCCCAGAAACTGGTGGCGATGGGCGGGTTGAGTTACGTCGGCGGTTACGTGTCCGGGGCGGCGGTGCTGAGTTTGATTGCAGTGCTGTGCCTGAAGGAAACGCGGCATAACGATTTGAATCGCATCGACTGATAGACCGCCATCGCGGGCAAGCCACGCTCCCACAGGGTTACTGTCGTACTACATTTTTGTGATCGACACCGACACTGTGGGAGCGTGGCTTGCGCGCGATGGCGTCATTGCAGACACCCCGCCCGAAAAACCACAACTTTCCCCCACCCATTGTCACCTCGCTCTACGCGCATTGGCTCATCCCCGCTATACTTCCCGGCTTTTCCTGAATAAATGCCAATAGGGTCCCGCCGCGCATGGATAAGACCTACCAGCCGCACGCCATTGAAACTTCCTGGTACAACACCTGGGAGTCAGAGAATTACTTCGCCCCGCAAGGCGCGGGCGAGTCCTACACCATCATGATCCCGCCGCCGAACGTCACCGGCAGCCTGCACATGGGTCACGGCTTCAACAACGCGATCATGGACGCCCTGATCCGTTTCCGCCGCATGCAGGGTCGCAACACCCTGTGGCAGCCGGGTACCGACCACGCCGGTATCGCCACGCAGATGCTGGTAGAGCGTCAGCTCGAAGCCAAGGGCCAGAGCCGCCACGACCTGGGCCGCGAGAAATTCCTCGAGAAAGTCTGGGAGTGGAAGGATGAGTCCGGTGGCAACATCAGCCGTCAGATCCGTCGCCTCGGTTCGTCCGTAGATTGGAGCCGCGAGCGCTTCACCATGGACGACGGCCTCTCGGAAGCCGTTAAAGAAGCTTTCGTACGCCTGCACGAAGACGGCCTGATCTACCGCGGCAAGCGCCTGGTCAACTGGGACACCAAGCTGCACACGGCGATTTCCGACCTCGAAGTGGAGAACCACGACGAGAAAGGTTTCCTGTGGAACCTGAAATACCCACTGGCTGACGGCGCCAAGACCGCTGAAGGCAACGATTTCCTGATCGTCGCGACCACTCGCCCGGAAACCATGCTCGGCGACTCCGCCGTGGCTGTTAACCCGAACGATGAACGCTACAAAGCCCTGATCGGTAAATTTGTCGAGCTGCCACTGGTTGGCCGCCGCATCCCGATCATCGCCGACGATTACTGCGACCCTGAATTCGGCACCGGTTGCGTGAAAATCACCCCGGCCCACGACTTCAACGACTACGAAGTCGGCAAGCGTCACAACCTGCCGCTGCTGAACATCTTCGACAAGAACGCCGCCGTTCTTCCAGCGTGCCAGGTGTTCAACCTCGACGGCACGCTGAACGAAACCATCGACGGCAAGATCCCGGCCGAATACGCCGGTCTCGATCGCTTCGAAGCGCGCAAGCAGATCGTGGCCGCGTTCGACGCTGCCGGCCTGCTGGTCAGCGTTGACGATCACGCCCTGAAAGTACCGAAAGGCGACCGCTCCGGCACCGTCATCGAGCCTTGGCTGACCGACCAGTGGTACGTGTCCACCAAGCCTTTGGCCGAGCCTGCGATTGCCGCCGTTGAAGACGGCCGTATCCAGTTCGTGCCGAAACAGTACGAAAACATGTACTTCTCGTGGATGCGCGACATCCAGGACTGGTGCATCAGCCGTCAGCTGTGGTGGGGCCACCGGATTCCGGCCTGGTACGACGAGTCGGGCAAGGTCTACGTCGGTCGCGACGAAGCCGAAGTGCGGGCCAGGCACAACCTCGGCCCGGACGTTGCGCTGCAACAGGACAACGACGTTCTCGACACCTGGTTCAGCTCGGGCCTGTGGACGTTCTCCACCCTCGGCTGGCCGGAAAAAACCGAGTTCCTGAAGAAATTCCACTCCACCGACGTCCTGGTGACTGGCTTCGACATCATTTTCTTCTGGGTTGCCCGGATGATCATGCTCACCATGCATTTGGTGAAAAACGAAGACGGCACGCCGCAGGTTCCGTTCAAGACCGTGTACGTGCACGGCCTTGTGCGTGACGGCCAGGGCCAGAAGATGTCCAAGTCCAAGGGCAACGTCCTGGACCCGCTGGACATCATCGACGGCATCGAGCTCGAAGCCCTGGTGCAGAAACGCACCTCCGGCATGATGCAGCCGAAACTGGCGAAGAAGATCGAGAAGCAGACCCGCGACGAGTTCGCCGAAGGCATCGCCAGCTACGGCACCGACGCCCTGCGCTTCACCTTCTGCTCGCTGGCGTCCACCGGTCGCGACATCAAGTTCGACATGGGCCGCGTCGAAGGCTATCGCAACTTCTGCAACAAGATCTGGAACGCGGCGCGCTACGTGCTGGACAAGGGCGAAGACTGCGGCCAGAACGGCGAAGCCTATGAACTGTCCCTGGCTGACCGCTGGATCATTTCGCAGCTGCAACGCACCGAAGCCGAAGTGACCCGTCAACTCGACCAGTTCCGTTTCGACCTGGCCGCACAAGCCTTGTACGAGTTCATCTGGAACCAGTATTGCGACTGGTACCTGGAACTGTCCAAGCCTGTGCTGTGGGACGAAAACGCCCCCGTCGAACGCCAGCGCGGCACCCGTCGCACCCTGGTTCGCGTACTGGAAGTGGCGTTGCGCCTGGCGCACCCGTTCATGCCGTTCATCACCGAAGAAATCTGGCAGCGCATCGCGCCGCTGGCTGGCATCGATGGCAAGACGATCATGCTGCAACCTTGGCCAGTGGCCAATGAAACCCGCATCGATCAAGCCGCCGAAGACGACATCGAATGGCTCAAAGGCCTGATGCTCGGCACCCGCAACATCCGTGGCGAAATGAACATCGGCCCAGGCAAGCCGCTGCCGCTGTTCCTGAAGAACGTCAGCGCCGAAGACCAGCGTCGCCTGACCGAGAACGAAGCCCTGCTGAAGAAGCTGGCGCGCCTCGAATCGATCACCGTGCTGGCTGCTGGCGAAGAAGCACCGCTGTCCGCCACCGCGCTGGTCGGCGAAATGGAAGTGCTGGTGCCAATGGCCGGCCTGATCGACAAAGGTGCGGAACTGGCGCGTCTGGACAAGGAAATCCAGCGTCTGCAAGGTGAAGTGCAACGAGTCGGCGGCAAGCTGTCCAACGCCGGTTTCGTTGACAAGGCGCCAGCCGAAGTCATCGAGAAAGAACGCGCCAAACTGGCCGAGGCCGAACAGGCCCTGGGCAAGCTGGCCGAGCAGCATGCGCGGATTGCCAGTTTGTAACGGCAAGTCGCAATGAAGAAGGGAGACCCAAGTGGTCTCCCTTTTTTATCCAAAAACACAACAAATCCCCTGTAGGAGCTGCCGCAGGCTGCGATCTTTTGACTTTGCTTAAAAAACAGGATCAAAAGATCGCAGCCTGCGGCAGCTCCTACGGGTTCGGCGCATTCGCCATCAATGTGGGACAATGCCCGCCACTTTTAGCCATACCCGAATCGACCACCGCCATGACCGCCCCCCGCTCCCCCAAGCCTGCGCGCAAAAAGCCTGCCCCGAAGACCCCGGCCACGGCCGTCGCCCCGAAGGAAAAGGCCAGTCTGCACCCGCGCAATCGCCATCAGGGTCGCTACGACTTTCCGACGCTGATCAAAAGCGCGCCGGAACTGAAGAAGTTCGTGATCATCAATCCGTACGGCAAGGAAAGCATCGACTTCGCCAGCCCGGAAGCCGTGCGGGTGTTCAACCGGGCGCTGCTCAAGTCGTTCTACGGCATCGCTCACTGGGACATTCCGGCCGACTACCTGTGCCCACCGGTGCCAGGCCGTGCCGACTACGTGCACTTCCTCGCCGACCTGCTGGCCAGTGGCAATGACGGTGTGATCCCCCGTGGCGCCGCTGTGAAGGTGCTGGATATCGGCATGGGCGCAAACTGCGTGTATCCGCTGATCGGTTACAGCGACTATCGCTGGCAGTTCCTCGGTTCCGATATCGATGCGACCGCCATCGCCGCGGCAAAGGCCATCGTTCAATCCAATGGCCTGAACAAAGCCATTCAGGTACGCCAGCAGAGCAATCCCAAGCAGATCCTCACAGGCCTGCTGGAGAGCACGGAGCGCTTCGATCTGACCATGTGCAACCCGCCATTCCACGCCTCGCTGGACGAGGCCACGCGGGGCAGCACGCGCAAATGGCGCGCCCTGGGCAAAGCCGATCCGAAACGCAAGCTGCCGGTGTTGAACTTTGGCGGCCAGTCGGCCGAGTTGTGGTGCGAAGGCGGAGAAGTACGCTTCGTGACCCAACTGGTCAGCGAAAGCGTGCAGGTAGCCCAGCAGGTGTTGTGGTTCAGTACATTGGTGTCAAAGGCGTCCAACCTGCCGGCGATCCAGACCGCCCTGAAAAAGGCCGGTGCCCTGGAAAGCCTGGTAGTGGAAATGTCCCAGGGGCAGAAGCAGAGCCGCTTCGTCGCCTGGACCTTCCAGACCAAAGCGCAGCAACAGGCCTGGCGCCAGGCACGATGGAGCAACGTTCAAGCGTAGTGAGCGCTTTATCGCGCCCACAAAAAAACCGTGCCCGGATCGCTCCGGTGCACGGTTTTTTCTTAACAAGTCTTACTTGTTAACAGCGTCGGTCAGGCCTTTGGCCACAACCAGCTTGATCACTTTCTTGGCAGCGATTTCGATGGCAGCGCCAGTCGAAGGGTTACGGCCAGTACGGGCAGGGCGCTCAGTCACTTTCAGTTTGCCGATACCTGGCAGAGTGATTTCGCCGCCGTTTTCCAGCTGATCGGCAACGATTTGGCCCAGTTGGTCCAGAGCGTTACGCGCGGTGGTTTTCGGCGCGTCGATAGCTTCAGCGATGTCGGCGATCAGTTGGTCTTTAGTAAGAGCCATTTAGTGTTCCTTCCCTATCAAATTCATATGGATTGCACAGTGCAATGTCAGCCATCGAGCCCGATCTTTTGGATCTGGCACCCTCGGCCAAATAACCTCGGGATCGGGGTTATAGATACCGAAATCAGGGTTTGGTTCGACCTGACAAATGCTGACTGCACGCTTAACGCAGTGACTTCGCGCAAGACCGGGCAAAGCTAGCACACAGACGTGGAAATATCCGCCTCTAGCTACCCATTTGGTCAGCTTTATTGCGCTAAAACAGGAAAAAACTGCATAAGCGCCGTCGGTCACCCGTCAATTGCCCTTCGCACCGCGCCAAAACCAGTGGTTGCGGTACACTGAGCGCTTTTTCGGGGGAGCACGCCCTCCTCTCTTCACTCAGCCGAGAAGCCCATGCCGATCCGTCATTGCATCGTCCACCTGATCGACAAAAAACCCGACGGCACACCTGCAGTTCTCCACGCCCGTGACTCTGAACTGGCTGAGTCCGCGGCCATCGAGAACATGCTCGCCGACCTCAACGAAAGCTATAACGCCAAACAGGGTAAAGCCTGGGGCCTGTTCCATCCGGAATCCGGTGCGTTCCCGTTCAGCGGCTGGCTGAAGGAGTACCTCGAGGGCAGCCAGGATTTCACTGCGTTCAGCCGCGTGGCGGTCGAACATCTGCAAAAGCTGATGGAAGAATCGAACCTGTCGGTCGGCGGCCACGTGCTGTTCGCCCACTATCAGCAAGGCATGACCGACTACCTGGCCATCGCCCTGCTGCACCACAGCGAAGGCGTGGCCGTGACCGACGAACTGGACGTCACGCCGTCCCGTCACCTGGACCTTGGCCAGTTGCACCTGGCGGCGCGGATCAACGTTTCCGAGTGGCAGAACAACAAACAATCCAAGCAATACATTTCGTTCATCAAAGGCAAGAACGGGAAAAAGGTTTCGGAGTATTTCCGCGATTTCATTGGCTGCCAGGAAGGCGTCGACGGTCCGGGTGAAACCCGTACCCTGCTCAAGGCCTTCAGTGATTTCGTTGAAAGCGAAGACCTGCCGGAAGACGACGCCCGCGAGAAGACCAAGACCCTGGTGGATTACGCCAGCAGCCAGGCCAAGCTCGGTGAGCCAATGGGTCTGGAAGAATTGTCCGGACTGATCGACGAAGAACGCCCGAAGGCCTTCTACGATCACATCCGCAACAAGGATTACGGCCTCTCGCCGGAAATCCCGGCCGATAAGCGCACCCTGAACCAGTTCCGCCGATTCACCGGCCGCGCCGAAGGCCTGTCGATCAGTTTCGAAGCGCACCTGCTGGGCTCGAAGATCGAGTACGACGAAGAAGCCGGCACGCTGATCATCAAGGGCCTGCCCACTTCACTCACCGATCAGCTGAAGCGTCGCAACTGATGCTCGGCGGCGTACTGAAGAAATTCCTGCTGATCCTGCTGGTGGTCGTGGCCTATCAGAACTGGGGCAAGATCGAGCGGGTGTTCAATCCATCGCAAGTGGTGCCGGCGCAGACTCAGGCCAAGGCCAACGTCGTGCTCTACGCCACCGAGTGGTGTGGCTACTGCAAGCTGACCCGGCGCTTCCTCGATCAGAAAGGCATTGCGTACAAGGAGTTCGATATCGAGAAGGATACAGTCGCGCGCGCGGACTATCAGGCACTGGGCGGTGGCGGCATTCCGATCATCGATGTGAACGGGACGCTGATTCGCGGGTATGACCCGGATGCGATTCTGGCGGCGTTGAAGTAATCCCAGCAGATTTGCACGACAGCTGTGGCGAGGGAGCTTGCTCCCGCTGGACTGCGCAGCAGTCCCTCTTCAAGGGGCCGCTTCGCGACCCGACGGGAGCAAGCTCCCTCACCACAGTTATATGTCGGTTTCAGCAGGCTTCGATCCGGAAGCCAAACCGCGGGAAGTGCACATGCACCACACCGCCACGCTCGTCCTCTCGCCGTACAATCAGCTCCTCGCGGCCGGCAAACAACAACTCCCCCGCCACCGGATCAACGCCGTAGTCCGTGGCTGCGATCACTACCTGCTGCCCCGCCGTGAATCCATTGGGATCGACAAACTGCTGATCTGGCAAAGCCGCTGGCGTGGACGTGCGCGCCACTGCCAGAGCCTCTTCGGAACTCATCTCGCTGGATGCACCATGACCGAAGCCCAATACCCGCGCATGCCATGCATTGACTGCCGGATAAGCTTCGACCAACGGAGCCGTCACCGGCGTGGCCTTGAGAAACCAGAGGCAATGAGCCAGGGCAAAGTCGGCAATCGACGGCTCGCCAAACAGGTAGTCACCCTCCTCGCGCTGCAACTGTTGCTCCAGGCGCGACATGATCGTTGGCCACTGATGCTTCGCCTGTTCGGTAGACAATTTTGTAGCGCTGCCACCACTGAACAAACCGGCACGGTCGGCCAAAAACGCCTTGATCGCTTCCTGCGGTAAATTGCCGAAACGCACGGCAATCGATTCCGGCTGGAACACCAGGCTGACCGCATGCTGGAACACCACCGAATCAACCCAGGCGGCAAACGACGCGGTGATCATTTCCTGACCTTCCGGGAACAACGCCGGCAAGGCCTTTTCCTGATCAAGTCGCCGGGCAATCAATGCCGTGTCGCAATAGATATCGGCACCGACCTGCAGCACTGGTGTCTTGCGGTAGCCACCGGTCAATGCCGTGAGATCCGGCTTGGGCATCACTGGCGAGATCTTCACCGAGCGCCAGGACAAGCCCTTGAAGCCCAGCAGCAGGCGGGCCTTCTCGGCAAAGGGGGACGTCGGATAATGATGCAGAATCAACTCGGACATGCTCGGCTCCGCCGCAAGAATCAGGAGTCCGCAGCTTAGCGCGCAATCACCTGGCAGCCTACAGATCTGCCTGATGGGAACTGATCAGTCAGAGTGATAAGCCAGGGGCGGCGTTCGCCACCAGGCATTCCTTGGCGCTCTTCTTGAGTTTTTTGATCAGCCGCTCCTGACGCAACGCATCGCTTTTGTCGCGACAGCGTTCGGTGTAGACCAGGGCCATGGCCGGGCTGGAAAGAAAGAATCGCGCGCCCTTGCCGCTTTGATGCTTGGCAAAGCGACGCACGGGATCATCGCTGATCCCACAATAGAGCGAACCGTTGGCAGCGCGAACGAGATAGACGAACCAGGATTTGCTCGCGGGGGTGTCGGCGTCGACAGGGCTTTCGCTAAGGGTGGTCACGTAACGATCAGGGCTTGAAAGGAAACAAGCCGCGATCTTATCAGCGACTGGCCTGGAATGCCTTCAACCCCTTCAGGGCCTGTGATCGAACGGCGTTGCGAACAAGTGGCGTCCAGCCCAGCAGCAGGCCTTTGAAACCCAGGGCCTGACGCGACCATGTCCACAGGTCGAAACTGTCGTGATGCTCGCAGATCTTGCCATCGCGAAAGACAAAGCGTGCCTGGATGTCATTGACCACGGTATTGCCGGTCTGGCTGAACAGATAGGTCGCGACCCAATGGGCGCTACCGGTACGATCATCGGCACGGACATGATCGAAGGTCAGGGAGAAATCCTTGGCGCGGGTGGTGAGCATGCACCACATATCGCCGGCATCACGACCATGAAGCTCGCCGAACGCCGGGTCACTGAACACCACGTCATCGGTGTAGCAGGCAGCCATGGCTTCGCCATCGAGACGCTGGAAGGCCTGGTAGAAGCGGGTGATCAAGGCGCTGTGGACTTCACTCATGGGCAGACTCCCTGTTGTGCAATGGGTATCGAACGATTGCCTGCACGATAGTCTGCAAACGGGTCGAACACTATCGGCATTCGCAAGACGAATACCGACAGTGTGCGGGGATCAGACCTTTTCGCTTTCGACCTGCACATACAACGCACGCCCGGCCCCCAGGCCGGCGAGAATCGCACCAAGGCCGATGACACCGAAGATCCAGCCCACGGCCGTCCAGCCGCCGGTCCAGTCATGCACGATGCCGACCGCGAACGGCCCCATGGACGCCAGGGTGTAACCGAAGCCCTGGGCCATGCTCGACAGGTTCGCCGCGACATGGGAGTCCCGCGAGCGCAACACGATAAGGGTCAATGCCAGGCTGAACGTAGCGCCCTGCCCCAACCCCAGCACAATCGCCCAACCCCACAGACCTTCAATCGGAGCGTACAGGCAACCGAACAGTCCACCGAGGGTCAGGGCCATCACGATCACAATCGCCAGGCGCTGATCCTTGCCCCGTGTCGCCAGCCATGGCGCGGCGAGGGAACTGACCAGTTGAACGATCACCGAACCCGAGAGCACCAGTCCGGCCTGGGTCGGGGTCAGGCCACGGCCGATCAGGATCGACGGCAACCAGCCGAACACGATGTAGGCCAGGGACGATTGCAAGCCCATGTACAGGGTCACCTGCCAGGCCAGCGGATCGCGCAGTAATCCCCGAACCCGGTAGGCCACGTTATGTGCGCCGTGTTTCTGGCCGACTTGCGGCAACCAGAACAGCGCGGCCGCCAATGCCGGAATGACCCAGAAGCCGAGGCCCATCGCCCAACGCTTGTCAAAGTGTTCACTCAACGGCACGGTCGCACCCGCCGCCATTGCCGCCCCCAGACACAGGGCCATGGTGTAGACACCGGTCATGGTCCCGGCCTGCTTCGGGAAATCGCGCTTGACGATGCCCGGCAGCAACACGCCGATCACGCCGATGCTGGCACCGGCCAGCACACTGCCGGCAAACAGGCCGATTTCACCGAACGAACTGCGCAGGATGATCCCGCCCGCCAGGGCCAGGAGAATACCCAGCACCACTCGCTCCGCACCAAATCGCCGCGCCAGCACAGGTGCCAACGGCGCAAACAGGCCCAGGCAAAGCACCGGCAACGTGGTCAGCAATCCAGCCTGAGAAGCTGTCAGACCGAGGGACTTCGACACCTCGCTGAGCATCGGCGCCATGCTCGACAGCGCCGGGCGCAGGTTCAGCGCCACCAGTATCAGGCCCAACAGCAACAGCCAGGGCCGACGCAGAACCGGGTGGGTGTGCTGGACCTGTTCGTCATCGGCCTCGGCATCGATCAGCAGTTCTTCCAGCTCGGCCGAACGTTTGGGGGCTGTGGATAACTCACTGCGGTGCATGGACTTCTCGGTTTCAAGGTTCATTGATCAACTGCCTCGACAGGGCCTTGGCCCGTTCCGGGTCGCGTTGTTCGACGGCATCGAGCAAGGCGATGTGCAGGTCGAACACTTCCTGACGGCGCGGGACGATGCTCAGGGTCTGGCGCAATTGGGCGCCGACGATGCTGGAGAAATAGCGATACAACTCGCTGAGGGTCGGGTTGTGCGCGGCGTCCACCAGACGGCGGTGGAACACCAGGTCGCAGGCGATGTAGGTGTCGAGATCGCCGTGATAGTGGCTACCGCTGACACCCAGGGCCTCGTGCAATGCCACCAGATCTTCGTCGGTACGGCGCATCGCTGCCAGGCCAATGGCCTCGACTTCTAGGATGTGCCGGGTTTCCCGTGCCTGTTCAAGGGAACAACGGGACAGCGCCTTCAAGGTATCGAGCGGATCGACCACCGCCCGCAGGTAACTGCCGTCACCCTGACGGACTTCGATCAACCCGGAAAATGCCAACACGCGCATGGCTTCGCGCACGGTGTTGCGGCTGATGCCCAGCTCAGCGGACAACTCAGGCTCGGTGGGCAAGCGCTGGCCCACGACCCAGGTGCCCTGGTTGATACGCAGGCGCAACTGATCCAAGGCCTGATCGACCAGGGATCGTTTTACCAATGGAGAGATTTCTGACATGGAATTCGCCCTCTCATCCAATCATAGGATGAATTTTCTGACATGATAGTCAGCTTCGCCCAATCAGGCAAGGCACCCTCCTTCGCGTATCACCCTGTTACCTGAAGACTCCTTAAGACAGAAGGTGAAATTCCTGACGCCTGAAAGTGATTTCCCACCCAGGCCACATGAAAGAGCTGACATCCGAAATTGAGACAGGCCATCAGACTTTCGGACTTTTAATGCGGGCACTTTCGCTCGAATGTCTGAAGGGAATGGGAACAACCGATGGAAGAAGTCATTTTCGGCAAGAAGCACAGCCGACGTTTTTTACTGGAAAAGGATCGGCAACTGCTCGTTGTACGCAGCCAGGCCGGGAGCAGGCTTGACGAAACGTTACACTGCGAAAAAGCTCGACAGGCATTGGCCGACAGTGAGTTGGTACTACACATCGAGGACGCCGACGTTCAGCTATTCAAACTGCCGGACAATGCCGATGTTCGCCAATGCAAGGCGTTGCTGCGCGAGTTGCCAGACGTACGTTTCGCCGGCAGCGCTCTGGTCGATCCTCATACCCGGGAACCTGTTTTCTACACCGAAAACATTTTCCTGAAATTCGTCGATCGACTCACTGCGACAGAGTGCCTGGTTATCCTCGATGAATTGGGTCTGACCATCAAACAGCAGGTTCCCTACGCGGCCAATGCCTTTTTCGTATATCACGCACATTGTCGCGGCACTGAAGTCTGCTCATTCACACTTCAATTGCTCGAACGTCAGGACGTCGACTACTGCCACCCGGAAATACTGCGTCCGGGCCAACGCCGGACGATCCATGACAACCAATGGCACCTGAAAAAAACCACCGTCACCTATCAGGTTCAGGTCGATGCCAGCGCCAATGTCGAGGCAGCCCATGCCTTGACCCAGGGTGAAGGCATCGTGATCGCGATCATCGACGATGCCTTTGATATCGATCACCCCGAGTTCGCCGGAACCGGCAAAATCATCGGAGCAAAAAACTTTGACCGCCTGAACGCCCCTCAAGGCCCACGGCCTAAAACCCCCCTTGAGCGCCACGGTACGGCAGTCGCCGGTGTTGCATGCGCCAATGGTGAAGCCGGCGCCAGCGGCGTGGCACCTCGAGCCAGTCTCATGCCGTTGAAACTGACCAAGCCACTAGGCGCCCGAGCCGAAGCAGACGCGTTTTTCTGGGCTGCGGACCAAGGGGCCGATGTCATTTCCTGCAGTTGGGGGCCATCGGAAGGACATTGGGCTGACCCTACCGACGCCAGGCACACTCAGGAGTTTGCGCTGGCCGCGAGCACCCGCCTGGCCATAGAGTACGCCGCGACCAAAGGCCGCCAGGGCAAAGGCTGCGTCATTTTTTTTGGTGCCGGCAACGGCAACGAGAGCGTGGACAACGATGGCTATGCCAGCCATCCCATGGTCATTGCCGTGGGTGCCTGCAATGATCAAAATCGTCGCAGCGCCTACAGTGACTACGGCAAAGCATTGTGGTGTTGCTTCCCCAGCGGGGACCAGCAACACCCCGATCCAAAGTTCAAACCCGCCACTTCAGTCCCGCAGACCCGAGGCATTCGAACCACGGATCTGAGCGGCCGGTTTGCCGACCCGATCAATGCGGCCTACACCGAACTGTTCAGCGGCACTTCCAGCGCCTGCCCTGGAGCCGCAGGCGTGGCAGCACTGGTACTGGGGGTCAACCCGGCACTGGACCGCGAACAGGTTCGGCAGCTGCTCGCCGATTGCTGCAACAAAATCAGCCACGCCGACGACGGCCCCCTTGGTCAATACGATCAAAACGGCCACAGTCATTACTACGGTCATGGTCGCCTCAATGCCCTGCGGGCAGTGCAGCTGGCACTGGAACGCGGCAAAACCGCAGACTGACCCGCACTCATAAAAAAAGCCCCACCGAACAATCGGCGGGGCTCATTGAGACAGTCACTGACCGATCAATGCAGGATCTGGCTCAGGAACAGCTTGGTGCGTTCATTCTGCGGGTTATCGAAGAAGTCGTTCGGCGCAGCCTGTTCGACGATTTCGCCCTTGTCCATGAAGATCACGCGGTTGGCCACGGTGCGGGCGAAGCCCATTTCGTGGGTCACGCAGAGCATGGTCATGCCGTCTTCGGCCAGGCCGATCATGGTGTCCAGTACCTCTTTCACCATCTCCGGGTCGAGTGCCGAGGTCGGTTCGTCGAACAGCATGATCTTCGGCTTCATGCACAGCGCACGGGCAATCGCCACACGCTGTTGCTGACCGCCAGACAGCTGCCCCGGGTACTTGTGCGCCTGCTCCGGAATGCGTACGCGTTCCAGGTAGTGCATGGCGATTTCCTCGGCCTTGCGCTTGGGCATCTTGCGCACCCACATCGGCGCCAGGGTGCAGTTCTGCAGGATGGTCAGGTGCGGGAACAGGTTGAAGTGCTGGAACACCATGCCGACTTCACGACGGATCGCTTCGATCTGCTTGAGGTCGTTGGTCAGCTCCACGCCATCGACCACGATGCGGCCCTGCTGATGCTCTTCCAGACGGTTGAGGCAGCGGATGGTGGTGGATTTGCCGGAACCTGACGGGCCGCACAGGACGATACGCTCGCCCTGCTTGACGTTGAGGTTGATGTCCTTGAGTACGTGAAACTGACCGTACCACTTGTTCACGCCCTGCATCTGAATAATGCCTTCAGGGCTCACAGGCTGTTTGATTGCTTCGCTCATCACAAAACTTCCTAAATTAGGTAGCGACTTAGCGCTTGTGGCCAGTGTCGAGCTTGCGTTCCAGATGCATGGAATAGCGCGACATACCAAAACAGAAAATCCAGAACACCAGGGCGGCGAACACATAGCCTTCGGTGGCCATGCCCAGCCATTTCGGGTCGGCGGCGGCTTGCTTGACGCTATTGAGCAGGTCGAACAGGCCGATGATGATCACCAGGCTCGTGTCCTTGAACAGCGCAATGAAGGTGTTGACGATGCCGGGGATCACCAGCTTCAGGGCTTGCGGCAGAATCACCAGGCCCATGCTGCGCCAGTAACCCAGGCCCATCGCCGCCGCCGCTTCGTACTGACCTTTTGGAATCGCTTGCAGGCCACCGCGCACCACCTCGGCCACGTAGGCCGACTGGAACAGGATCACGCCGATCAGCGCCCGCAGCAGCTTGTCAAAGTTCATGCCTTCAGGCAGGAACAACGGCAGCATCACCGAGGACATGAACAGCACCGTGATCAACGGCACGCCGCGCCAGAATTCGATGAAGGTCACGCAGACCACGCGAATCGCCGGCATGTTCGAACGACGGCCCAGCGCCAGGACGATGCCCAGTGGCAACGCACCGGCGATGCCGACGGTGGCGATCACCAGGGTCAGCATCAGGCCGCCCCACTGGCTGGTCGCCACGGCATCCAGTCCCAATACGCCGCCATGCAGCAGGCACCAGGCAATGATCGGGTACAGCACCAGGAAGCTCAGCCCGTACACCGCCTTATGGTGAAAGCGCGAGATGAACAACGGCGCCACGCCGACAATCGCCAGCCACACCGTCAGGTCCACGCGCCAACGCAATACCGGCGGGTAGTAGCCGTACATGAACTGGCCGAAACGCTGCTGGATGAACACCCAGCAGGCGCCCTCCTTGGTGCAGTCGGCCTGGCTGGTGCCGACCCAGTTGGCGTCAAGGATCGCCCACTGCAGGATCGGCGGTACCACCAGGTAGATGAGGTAGAACGCGAACAGGGTCAGCAGGGTGTTGAGCCAGCTGGAGAACATGTTCTCGCGCATCCACGCCACCGCACCGATGCTGCGGTTCGGTGGCGGCATGTCAGGTTTGAAAGTATGAGTACTCATGCGCTTTTCCTTACCGCTCGATCAGCGCAATGCGCTTGTTGTACCAGTTCATCAGCAGGGAAATGCTGATACTGATCGCCAGGTACACGCTCATGGTGATGGCAATCACCTCGATCGCCTGGCCGGTCTGGTTGAGCACGGTCCCGGCAAACAGCGAGACCATTTCCGGATAACCGATACCGGCCGCCAGCGAGGAGTTCTTCGCCAGGTTCAGGTATTGGCTGGTCAGCGGCGGGATGATCACGCGCAGGGCCTGCGGAATGATCACCTTGCGCAGGGTCGGACCGTTGCGCAGGCCGAGGGAATGCGCCGCTTCGGTCTGGCCATGGCTGACCGACTTGATGCCCGAACGCACGATCTCGGCGATGAACGCTGCGGTGTACACCGTCAGGGCCAGGGTCAGCGCCAGCAGTTCCGGGATCAACACCCAGCCACCGACGAAGTTGAAGCCTTGCAGTTTCGGCATTTCCCAGTGCACCGGTGCGCCGAAAATCAGCGCGCACAGCGCAGGAATGACCAGGAACATCGCCAGACCGACCCAGAACTTGTGGAACGGCACCCCGGTGGCTTCGAAGCGCTTGGTCGCCCAGCGGCTCATCAGCACGATGGCGACGATGGCGACTACAACGCTGATCACAAACGGCCAGAAACCATCCGCCATCAACGCCGCCGGCATGTTCAGGCCGCGGCTGCTGACAAAGAAGGTGTCGCCGAAGTTATGACTGTTGCGCGGCCCCGGCATGGTCAGGAACACCGCGAAGTACCAGAACAGGATCTGCAGCAGCGGCGGAATGTTGCGGAAAACTTCCACGTACACCGTCGCCACCTTGGCGATGATCCAGTTCTTCGACAGTCGCGCCACACCCACGATGAAACCCAGGATCGTCGCCAGGATCACACCGATGAAGGTCACCAGCAAGGTGTTGAGCAGGCCGATGACAAACACCCGGGCGTATGTGTCCGCTTCGGTGTAGTCGATCAGGTGTTGAGCGATGCCGAAACCGGCACTGCGCTCCAGAAAGTCGAACCCGGAGGTAATGCCCCGGTGTTGCAGGTTGGTTTGCGTGTTATCGAACAGAAACCAGCCCAGCGAGACCACCGCGATAATCGTGATGATCTGGAATACCCAAGCACGCACGCGTGGATCGCTGAGGCTGAGCCTCTGCTTTGGCGCGCCGATTGAATTTTGCATGAAGTGCCCCGCAAATAATGGAACAGAACATCACCCGGTGGTTGGCCCACCGGGTGATAGAACCATCAGCGCACTGGTGGTGCGTATTGAATGCCGCCAGCGTTCCACAGAGCGTTCAGCCCGCGGTCGATTTCCAGCGGAGTACTCTTGCCGAGGTTTTTCTCGAACACTTCGCCGTAGTTGCCGACTTGCTTGACGATCTGCACGACCCAGTCTTTCTTCACTTTCAGGTCTTTGCCGTATTCACCGTCGGTACCCAGCAGACGGGCAACGTCAGGGTTCTTGGTGCCCTTGGCTTCGGCTTCGACGTTCTTCGAAGTGATGCCGGCTTCTTCAGCGTTGAGCATGGCGTAGCCAGTCCAGCGCACGATCGCCAGCCACTCGTCGTCGCCATTACGCACGACCGGGCCCAGAGGTTCCTTGGAAATGGTTTCCGGCAGAACCACGTAGTCTTTCGGCGAAGCCAGCTTGCTGCGCTGGGCGAACAGCTGGGATTTGTCGGAGGTCAGTACGTCGCAACGACCGGATTCCAGCGACTTGGCGCTTTCATCGGAGGTGTCGAAGGTGATCGGGGTGTATTTCAGGCCGTTGCCGCGGAAGTAGTCGGAAACGTTCAGTTCGGTGGTGGTACCGGCCTGGATGCAGATGGTTGCACCGTCCAGTTCCTTGGCGCTCTTGACGCCCAGCTTGTTGTTTACCAGGAAGCCGATGCCGTCGTAGTAGGTAATGAAGCCCGGGAATTTCAGGCCCATGCCCGCGTCGCGGGAGCTGGTCATGGTGGTGTTGCGCGACAGAATGTCGATTTCGCCGGACTGCAACGCGGTGAAGCGCTCCTTGGCGTTCAACTGGCTGAACTTGACCTTGGTCGCGTCGCCGAAGACAGCCGCCGCTACTGCACGGCAGTAGTCAGCATCGATACCGACGATCTTGCCGGTGGAATCCGGAACCGAGAAGCCTGGCAAGCCATCGCTGACGCCACACTGCACGAAACCTTTCTTCATCACTGCATCCAGGGTTGCGCCCGCCTGGGCAAACCCGCTGACACCGAGTACTGCGGCTGCAGTCACGATAGCCAGGGTGGATTTCAACATCTTCATTCAAACCTCCAGTTTTGCTCTTGTTGTGTCGGAGCGTGAGTCCTGTCGCACCCTTTTGAGGCGTAGTCGACCCGTGTTGGCTTGTTTTGGGGTCAACCGACGTAAGACGTTAGCTATGAGTCTAGTAGGAGAAAATCCACGTCATGGAAAACTCACTCTCACCAGTCGGCCGAACGGGCTGTAGCCCTTTCACGTTCGCGAAGCCCCGTAGCGGCCATTGGCGAACATCCATCACCGGATTCATTGCTATCCCACAGTCGGCAGTACACTGATAGTGTTACCGCCGGGCGCGAGATGGGTTGCACCGTTTCCCCATAGCAAAGCCCGTACCACACCGCTCGCCGAAGCGGTTCAGCTGCAGGTCAATAGCAAAACTTGTACGCTTGCGACACTTTATTAACGGATCAACCTGACGCGCACTTTGATCACGCACTTATATGTACGCGCACGCACAACATTGGAGCAGATATGACCGAGCCCTTGATTCTTCAGCCCGTAAAGCCCGCAGACGCCTGCGTTATATGGCTGCACGGCCTGGGCGCCGATCGATACGACTTCCTGCCGGTGGCCGAAGCGCTGCAGGAAACCTTGCTGAGTACCCGCTTCGTTCTCCCGCAGGCACCGCATCGCCCTGTCACTATCAACGGCGGCTACGAGATGCCGAGCTGGTACGACATCCTGGCCATGAGCCCGGCGCGCGCGATCAACCGCGAGCAGCTGAAAGAGTCGGCGAACCGTGTCATTGAATTGATAGAAGTGCAGCGAGCCAGCGGAATAGACGCCTCGCGGATCTTCCTGGCAGGTTTTTCCCAGGGCGGCGCCGTGGTTTTACACACCGCATTTCTGAAATGGCAGGGCCCGTTGGGTGGCGTCGTTGCCCTTTCTACTTATGCACCGACCTTCAGCGACGAACTGCAACTGTCCGCCAGCCAGCAGCGGATTCCGGTGCTGTCGATGCACGGCCAGTACGACGATGTGGTGCAAAACTCGATGGGGCGTAGCGCCTACGAGCATTTGAAGCTGCGTGGTGTCACCGTGACATGGCAGGAATACCCAATGGGTCACGAAGTGTTACCCGAAGAAATTCGCGACATCGGCGTCTGGCTCGCCGAGCGCTTGCGTTAAGCATTTGTGTTTAAAAACACCCTTTGATCCATCCCACTACGCCGCGCCCGATTCTTGCATTACACTGCCCGGCGTACATTCCTTAATCAATTGATGAGATGACCGTGCTCAAAGCACTCAAGAAAATGTTCGGTAAAAGCGAGACTGAGCAACTCGCGCCAGTTCCCAGCCCTGCGTCTCACGCTCCCGGCCACCGCACCGACGGTAATCAGTCTGAACGAGCCACCGCCACGGCGGCACCCAAGCATGAGCCGAAGACCGCAATGGCTGACCTGCCTGCGGCGATAACAGCCCCGGAACAGCCGCTCAGCGAAACGCCAAAACCCGCCAGACCGCGCCGCGAACCCAAGCCAAAGGCACCGGTCATCCCATGGAAACTCGAAGACTTCGTCGTCGAGCCCCAGGAAGGCAAGACCCGCTTCCACGATTTCAAACTCGCCCCGGAACTGATGCACGCCATCCAGGACCTGGGCTTCCCGTATTGCACGCCGATCCAGGCACAGGTACTGGGCTTCACCCTCGCGGGCAAAGACGCCATCGGCCGCGCCCAGACCGGTACCGGCAAGACCGCTGCGTTCCTGGTCTCGATCATCACCCAGTTGCTGCAAACCCCGCCGCCGAAAGAGCGCTACATGGGTGAGCCACGGGCACTGATCATCGCACCGACCCGCGAACTGGTAGTGCAGATCGCCAAGGACGCCGCCGACCTGACCAAGTACACCGGCCTCAACGTCATGACGTTCGTCGGTGGCATGGACTTCGACAAACAGCTCAAGCACCTCGAGGCCCGCCACTGCGACATCCTCGTGGCCACGCCGGGCCGCCTGCTGGACTTCAACCAGCGCGGCGACGTACACCTGGACATGGTCGAAGTGATGGTGCTGGACGAAGCCGACCGCATGCTCGACATGGGCTTCATCCCGCAAGTGCGCCAGATCATTCGCCAGACGCCGCCGAAGTCCGAGCGTCAGACGCTGCTGTTCTCCGCGACCTTCACCGAAGACGTGATGAACCTGGCCAAGCAATGGACCACCGACCCGTCGATCGTCGAGATCGAGTCGCAGAACGTGGCCAACGAAAACGTCGAGCAGCACATCTACGCGGTGGCCGGTGCCGACAAATACAAACTGCTCTACAACCTGGTCAACGACAACGGTTGGGAGCGGGTGATCGTCTTCGCCAACCGCAAGGATGAAGTACGACGCATCGAAGAACGCCTGGTGCGTGACGGTATCAACGCCGCGCAACTGTCCGGCGACGTGCCGCAGCACAAGCGCATCAAGACCCTCGAAGGCTTCCGCGAAGGCAAGATTCGCGTACTGGTCGCCACCGACGTGGCCGGTCGCGGCATCCACATCGACGGCATCAGCCACGTGATCAACTTCACCCTGCCGGAAGTGCCGGACGACTACGTGCACCGCATCGGTCGTACCGGCCGCGCCGGTGCCGACGGTGTGTCCATCAGCTTTGCCGGTGAAGACGACTCCTACCAGCTACCGTCCATCGAGGAAAAGCTGGGGCGCAAGATCAGCTGTGAAACGCCACCGACGCATCTGTTGCGGGCCGTTGAACGCAAGCGCCCGCATTAAGGGACGCTGAAAAGACAAGCGCAGCCGGAAACGGACTGCGCTTTTTTTTCGTCCGGCTTTTTTTCAACAGGAGCTTGCTGTAGATATCTAAAAGTCCATAATAGACAAATTAGTTTACTCTCAGCTCCGGAGCCGACCATGTCCAGCACGCCCCAAGTGATCCCCCAAGCCCAGGCTCGCGAGCTACTGGCGCAGGTCGATGTGCCACAGATCCTGCGCAAACTGTTCCGCGACCTGGCCGCCGGGCAAGCCGTACAACCGGCGCAGCAACTGGTGGAATTTCCACAGGGCGCCGGCGACTTCATTAACTACTTGGGTGTGCTTGCCGGAGAAGGCGTATACGGAATCAAGACGTCGCCGTACATCGTCCGTGAGCAGGGGCCGCTGGTGACGGCGTGGACGTTGTTGATGTCGATGCAGACCGGCCAGCCGCTGCTGCTGTGCGATGCCGGCGAACTGACCACCGCGCGCACCGCGGCGACCACCGCCGTCGCGGTCGATGCCCTCGCACCACTCACAGCCAATCGCCTTGCCATTATTGGCAGCGGCAAAGTGGCCCAGGCGCACCTGCATTACGTGAAAGGCCTGCGCGACTGGCAGAGCATCAGCCTGTACTCGCCGAGCGTGAGCGAAGACGCCGAAACCGTGCGCCTGCTGAAAAACATCGAGCCACGCCTGAACATCGTCGACAGTCGCGAAGCTGCCGTTCAGGACGCCGACGTGATCATGCTCTGCACCTCGTCCGCCGGTCCGGTGATCGATCCTTCGAGCTTGCGCAAACCGGCGTTGATCACCTCCATCAGCACCAATGCGCCGCGCGCCCATGAAGTGCCGCCGCAAAGCCTCAACGACATGCAGGTGTTCTGCGACTATCGCCTGACCACCCCGGGCTCGGCCGGCGAAATGCTGATCGCCGCCGAACGGCACGACTGGGACAAGGGCGCGATTGTCGGCGACCTGCCCGACCTGCTCAGCGGAAAAGTCCTGCGCCCTGATTACGATCGCCATGTGTTTTTCCGCTCCATCGGCCTGGGCCTGGAAGACATTGCGCTGGCCAACGCGATCTATCGCCTCACGCACTGACACCAAATTCATCCTGTAGGAGCTGCCGAAGGCTGCGATCTTTTGACTTTGCTTTTGAAAAGATCGCAGCCTCGTTTCACTCGTCAGCTCCTACAAGAGATCACCATAAATCCGGCATTTACGCCCCAACAGGAGACGTTCATGAGCCAGGCAGATTTCATCATCATCGGCGGCGGGATTGCCGGTGCTTCCACGGGTTTCTGGCTTTCGCAGCACGGCCGCGTGATCGTGCTCGAGCGCGAATCCCATCCGGCCTATCACTCCACCGGCCGCTCGGCGGCGCTGTATACCGCCGCCTACGGCACCCCGCAAGTGCGGGCATTGACCCTGGCCAGCCGGGACTTTTTCGACAACCCGCCCAGTGGTTTCTGCGAACACCCGCTGCTGACCCCGCGCGGCGAAATGACCGTGGACTTGACCGGTGACCCGGACGAGCTGAACAGGCAATACCAGAGCGCAAAAACCACGGTGCCGGAGATGCAGTTGCTCGACGCCGACGCGGCCTGCGCGTTAGTACCGATCCTGCGCCGGGAAAAGGTCCACGGCGCCATCTACGACCCGACCGCCAGCGACATCGACACCGATGCCCTGCACCAGGGCTATTTGCGCGGCATCCGCCGCAACCAGGGCGAAGTGCACACCGACAGCGAAGTCGTCAGCCTGAGCCGCGACAGCCAGGGTACATGGCACGTCCAGACCGGCAGCCAGACCTTCAGCGCACCGGTCATCATCAACGCCGCCGGCGCCTGGGCCGACAAGGTCGGCCAACTGGCTGGCGCCAATCCCCTGGGCCTGCAACCCAAACGCCGGGCCGCGTTCATCTTCGCCGGTCCCGAAGGCGTGGACATCCACCACTGGCCGATGCTGGTCAGCCTCGACGAATCCTTCTACATGAAACCCGATGCCGGGATGTTCCTCGGTTCACCGGCCAACGCCGACCCGGTGGAACCCCACGATGTGCAGCCCGAAGAGCTGGACATTGCCATGGGCATCTACCAGATCGAAGAAGCCACGACCCTGACCATTCGCCGCCCGACCCGCACCTGGGCCGGCCTGCGCAGCTTCGTCAGCGACGGCGACTTGCTGTCCGGCTTCGATCCACAGGTACCGGGGCTGTTCTGGGTCGCGGCACAAGGCGGTTATGGCATCCAGACCTCACCGGCCATGGGCCAGGCCAGCGCGGCACTGGTGCGCGGTGCCGCGTTGCCCGAGTCGCTCGGCCATTTCGGGCTGAATGCCGAAATGCTCTCCCCTGCCCGCCTCGGCGGATCCTGATCCTCAGGTGACGTGCCCACACGATTACGGCACACTTTCAGCGCCCCTTTGATGGGGCGCTGACGCTGCCTGGAGTTCCACTGTATGAACGCTCCCGAAAAAGACTCGGCCCTGGACGACACATCCCTGGATAACTTCCACGCGATTGCCGACGCCATCGCCACGTTGTTTTTCCCCCACGCCGAAGTGGTGCTGCACGACTTGCGCACGCAAAAGGTCGACTACATCGCCAACAACCTGTCCAAGCGGGAAATCGGCGACGACTCGGCGCTGGAAGACATGCTCAGCGACGATGTCAGCGAACGAAACATCGGGCCGTACGAAAAGCTCAACTGGGATGGTCAGAAGATTCGCAGCCTCAGCACGGTGCTTCGGGACAGTGAAGGTCGTCCACAGGCGGTGCTGTGCATCAACCTGAATATTTCGTTGTTCGAAAATGCCAAGGCCGCCCTGGACCTGTTCCTGTCGCCGACCAAGCTGATCCCGCAACCGGATGCGCTGTTTCGCGATGACTGGCAGGAGCGGATCAACACCTTCCTCCACGCCTGGCTGCGCGAGCGGCAGTTGAGCCTGAATCTGCTGACTCGCGACCACAAGCGCGAACTGGTGCTGGCGTTGCACGCCGAAGGCGCGTTCAAGGGCAAAAGCGCCTCGAACTACGTGGCCAATGTGCTGAACATGGGCCGGGCGACGGTGTACAAGCATTTGAAGGAATTGAAGGGCTGAAAATCAAAAGATCGCCGCCTGCGGCAGCTCCTACAGTGAAACGCATTCCCCTGTAGGAGCTGCCGCAGGCTGCGATCTTTTTGATCAATCGCCGTAAATGTCGGACTTGAAATACTTGTCCGAAATCTTCTGGTACTCACCACTGGCACGAATGCCATCAATGGCCGTGTTCAGCTCGCTGACCAGTTCGGTATTGCCCTTGCGCACGGCAATCCCGGCACCCTCGCCCACATATTTCGGATCTTTCAGCTCCGGCCCGGCAAAGGCGTAACCCTTGCCGCGTGGCATCGACAGGAAGTCATTGAGTGGAATGGTGTCGGCAAAAATCGCATCGAGGCGACCGGCTGCCAGGTCCATGTAGATTTCTTCGTTGTTGCTGTAGCGCTTGACGTTGATGCCCTTTGGCTCGAACACCTCGGTGGCGTAACGGTCGGTCGTGGTGGCGCGCTGCACGCCGACGGTCTTGCCCTTGAGGCTGGCGTACTGGTCATCCACCACCGCGCCATCCTTCATCACCAGGCGCGACGAAGTGAAATAGTACTTGTGGGTGAAGTCCACCGACTTCTTGCGGTCTTCATTGATGGTCATGGACGACAGCGCCATGTCGATTTTCTTCACCTTCAGGGAAGGAATCAGACCGTCGAACTCACCTTCGACCCACACACACTTGACCTTCATCTGCGCGCACAGGGCATTGCCGATGTCATAGTCGAAACCGACGATTTCACCTTTGTCGGTTTTCGAGGCGAACGGTGGATACGCCGCTTCGATACCGATGCGCAAGGTTTTCTCGGCGGCGAACACAGAGCTGCACGCCAACAGGCTCAGGGCCAGACCGGTGATGAGGGGGAACTTCTTCATGTTCGTTTTCTCGCGGTTGTTGTTGGTTTGGCAAGACAGAAGAAAAAGCTGAAACGGGTGGAAGCCTTTTTTGTACTTATAATTCCATACTGGACTTTTATGTATAATTCGTCAATGAGGCAAATGCAGCCCGTTCCGGCCGATGGTCAGGTGGTGGTTCTGCAAGGTATTGGATGAGTCAGATGGCCCCTTCGTCGGAACGCCGCCCGGACCAAGCCCGCTCCCACAGGGTTCTGTGTCGTACACAAAATTTGTGTTCAACCAGATCCATTGTGGGAGCGGGCTTGCTTGCGAAGGCTGACTTGAGAACGCCGCAGAAACTACTGCTTCCAGCGATCCGCCGCCGCATGATCACTGTCACGCCCCTCAACCCAACGCGGCCCGTCACTGGTGATTTCTTTCTTCCAGAACGGCGCACGGGTTTTCAGGTAGTCCATGACAAAGGCGCAGGCGTCGAATGCCGCCTGACGATGGGCGCTGGCCGCGCCAACGAAGACAATCGGCTCGCCCGGCTCCAGGGCGCCGATGCGGTGCAGCACTTCCAGCTTGAGCAACGGCCAGCGCTGCTCGGCCTCGATGGCGATCTTTCCGAGGGCCTTTTCAGTCATGCCCGGATAGTGTTCGAGGAACATCCCGGCCACATCGAGGCCGTCATTGAAGTCGCGTACGTAGCCGACAAAACTCACCACCGCACCCACGCCGACATTGGCATCGTGCATGGCATTGACTTCGGCACCCGGGTCGAACGCGGTGGACTGCACGCGAATCGCCATGGCTCAGCCTCCGGTCACAGTCGGAAAGAACGCCACTTCATCGCCCTCACTGACCGGCTCGTCGAGCTGGCACAGGTCTTCGTTGCGGGCGCACATCAGGTTTTGCTCGCTCAACACCTCGGCACCGTCACGTTGGGCCAATAGCGCACGGACGTCGTCGACGGTGGCGAAGTTGCCTTCCACTTTCACCGAGTCCAGACCCAACGCTTCACGATAACGGGCGAAAAACTTCACGGTAACGTTCATGACTGCTCCGCCTGGAAATGGCCGCTCTTGCCGCCGACCTTCTCCAGCAGACGCACGCTTTCGATGGTCATGCCCCGGTCCACGGCCTTGCACATGTCGTAGATCGTCAGCGCGGCGACGCTGGCGGCGGTCAGGGCCTCCATTTCAACGCCGGTCTGCCCGGACAGCTTGCAGCGCGCCACTATACGCACCGAATCGTCGCCTTCGGCACTGAGCTCGACCTTGACGCCGGTGAGCATCAGCGGATGGCACAGGGGAATCAGATCACTGGTTTTCTTCGCCGCCTGAATGCCGGCAATGCGCGCCACGGCAAACACATCACCCTTGGGGTGGCCGCCGCTGACGATCATCTGCAGGGTTTCGGGCAGCATGCGCACCAGCGCTTGAGCGGTCGCCTCACGGAACGTCACGGCTTTTTCAGTGACGTCGACCATGTTGGCGCGACCTTGGGAATCGAGATGAGTCAGCACGGGATTACTCCTGATCAGGAGCGTCGATTGTAAACCTGCGGGTCAATTTTTCGCACGCTTGATTATCGGCACACCACAAACCAATGTGGGAGCGAGCTTGCTCCGGGCGGCGTTCCGACGATAGTGGCCTGTCATTAACCCGAGATGTCGACAGACACACCGTCATCGCGAGCAAGCTCGCTCCCACAGGTTCTTCATACACACGGACTCGGTGGACAGCTTCAGATGCGATTCCTTATTAAGTTTTAAAAACACAAATTAAAGTCATACCAAACAACAGAAAGAAATGTAACAAAAGCCTACTGAAAATTCGCTTTTCCTGACATCACTGATCAATTTTAATGGGTGCACCAGCCGATAAGTTACTGATTATTTTATAACAAATTTCGACGTGAGAATTCTCCGTAAGTACGCACTCATGGCCCGCCATGAAACTTCCTACAACTAAATATTAGACCGATTTGTTAATTCGAGAAAAAATGACCAGCAAAGCTAACGATCTTAAAAATTTCAGCACTGAGGTATCGCATCAGGTTTTTTCTACTGACCTCCGGCAGCAGCTCAACGGGGCAGGTCCTACACTTCAACCATGGTGGCACACGGGAGGCCAGTCATGCCAGCGCGGACAATTCACTCAGGAAAACACATCGTAATCTCTCACTGCCGGGACTGCGACATCCCTGGCTACATGATTATTTCTCTTAAGCGGGACATATCAAGACTCGCAGAACTAAGTTCGGCGGAAAGCGCTGAACTGATGAAAGGTTTAGCACTTACGGAGCGAGCCTTAAACACGCTATTTTCTCCTGAAAAAATATACATAATGCGTATTTCCGAGCTCAATCATGAGCTACATTTCCATGTTTTCCCCAGGTATGCCTCCGTGACCAAATTATATTTGGCGGAACACAATGAACGCATTATTGATGGCCCCTTCTTTTTCAGCTGGACGCGAAAAAAAGTTCAGTAGCTCACAGCCTGAGCCGACCCAAGAGGTATTGAACGCTCAATCAATTCTTACGGAAACCCTCAAGGGCTTTTTTTCGCAATCTCTGTAAACAAGACTGCTTTCGGCCCCAGGCTTTGCAGAAACACATTCATCGGTATTGGGTCTGCCCTGAGGCGCGGACCTTTACGTCGCGTACAAAAAAACCGGGCGACCTTGCGGCCACCCGGTTCCGATGGACAGTTACAAATGCGATTCGGCGTATTCGGCCAGGATCGAGCGTGGTACCCCTTGCAGGGTGATGTGCACCCCGTTCGGGAAGTCCTTGAAGCGTTCAGTGAGATAGGTCAGCCCGGAGCTGGTCGCGGACAGGTATGGGGTGTCAATCTGCGCCAGGTTGCCCAGGCACACCACTTTGGAACCGGCGCCGGCACGGGTGATGATGGTTTTCATCTGGTGCGGCGTGAGGTTCTGGCATTCGTCGATCAGGATCAGGCTCTGCTGGAAGCTGCGGCCCCGGATGTAGTTGAGGGATTTGAACTGCAACGGCACTTTGCTGAGGATGTAGTCAACGCTGCCATGGGTGCTTTCGTCATCCATGTGCAAGGCTTCGAGGTTGTCGGTGATGGCGCCCAGCCACGGCTCCATTTTTTCCGCTTCGGTGCCGGGCAGGAAACCGATTTCCTGGTCCAGGCCCTGCACACTGCGGGTGGCGATAATGCGCCGATAACGCTTGCTGACCATGGTCTGCTCGATCGCAGCGGCCAGCGCCAGGATGGTTTTACCCGAACCCGCGGCACCCGACAGGTTGACCAGGTGGATGTCCGGATCGAGCAAGGCGTACAACGCCAGGCTCTGATAGATATCACGCGGCTTGAGCCCCCAGGCTTCCTGGTGCAGCAGCGGTTCCTGGTGCAGGTCGAGGATCAGCAAGCGGTCTTCTTCAATCTCCTTGATCCAGCCGACAAAGCCCTGTTCATCAATGATGAACTCGTTGATGTGCACCGCCGGCAGGTTGTCGATCAATTGCACCTGATGCCAGGTGCGGCCGTGGTCCTGACGGGTTTCGACCTTGCTCACGCGGTCCCAGAAAGAGCCGGTCATGTTGTGGTAGCCGTTGGGCAGCAAGGACACGTCGTCGACCAGTTGGTCGGTGCTGTAGTCCTCGGCCGCGATCCCGCAGGCGCGCGCCTTGAGGCGCATGTTGATGTCTTTGGTGACCAGCACCACGGGCTTCTTCGGGTCGCGCGCGTGCAGGTCGATCAGCTGGTTGATGATTTTGTTGTCGTTCAGATGCTCGGGCAGAATCAGGTTCGGCTCGGCATGCTTGCTCATCAGAATTGACAGCAAACCCTTGGGTCCGCTTTTGCCACGCTGGATCGGCACACCCTGCTCGACATCCTCGGGTGAGGCATCGCCCAGAGTCTTGTCGATCAGGCGGATGGCCTGGCGGCATTCGGCGGCTACGCTGTGATGCCCGCTCTTGAGCTTGTCGAGCTCTTCAAGCACGGTCATCGGGATCGCGACGTGGTGTTCTTCGAAGTTAAGCAGCGCGTTTGGATCGTGAATCAATACGTTGGTATCGAGTACATAAAGGATTGGCTGGTTGGAAGAAGAGCTACGTCCGTGATCATCCATACTCGGTCACCTTTGTGGGAGCCATTCGACGCAATACCTTGACGGTGCTGCGCCTCGAAGTGACTGCCGAATACACCTGCGGGGACTCAAGTGTTCTGCATACATGCGGGGTCTTGGAAGACGCCACCTGTGTTGCAGGTTTCGGCGGTCTGTCTTCGTAATACTCCAAAACGTGTGACAGAAAAAAGTACTTTGACGCTTTTTTGAAGTTTATTTTGCAGATTGACCAATAGCACTTGGCGGACTGCCATCACCCGTTTAAAGTCGGAAGTCCACCTGCAACGAATCCCCTTCCAAAATCGGCAAAAACCCAATGTTTACGGGGTTTTGTCATTTTCAGCGAAACGCATCCTGGCAATCCTCCCAGCCGATCCCGACAGGCGCCGTTTGTGTGACCAGCCACGGCAATGCCGTTTTCACTGCATCCTGTTTCACATTGAAATTGATCACCCCGTGCCGCCACAGCAGCATCAGGGTCAGCACCCGTTGCGCACTCGGGTTGCCCTTGAGTTTGCCGGCACCGTCCTGGGCGTCGATGTCCCACAGCGCTACCTGCAGCCCCTGAGTCTTGAAGAAGCCTTCAGCATCGGAGCGGCGCTGGCCATCGGGCGGACGGAACAGGGGCACGTAGTTCTCCGGCAGCTTGCTCTTGACCAGTTCGGCGCTGCGGCGCACCGAGTCCTGCCAGTCCTGCCAGTGGCTGTGGGAACGGAACTCCCAGCCTTGTACGCCGATGCATTGGCTCGAGTAGGTCTCTTGCAGGTTGCTCACCGAAGCGTCGGCCAAACGCGCCTGGATGTCCTTGCCGAGGACGAAGAATGTCCCGCTCAGGTTCGACTTGCGCAGGTACTCGGCGACCCAGGCAGAGTTATCCGGCGCGGCGTTGGCGGCGCTGTCGAAGGTCAGCAGAAACAGCCGGTCATGCATTCCGTCACCGCTGCGCTCATAGTCGCCAAAATGATCGACTTCGCTGCTGGTTTGCGGGAACAGAGCGGCCTTGCGCAACTGTTCGTCCAGGTATTGGGTGTGGAACACACGGCTCGGCTCGGCCCACTTGATGTAGTAGCTGTCTGCGCCGACCTGGAACCTGGCAGCCTGCTCGCGCAAGGTGGGCATGTCTTCGACCAGGAAACAGAAGGAGGCATCCTGGTCGCAGCTCTGCTGGGCGAAGTTGTAGTTGGCCAGCAGCCGTTGCCACATGCGCTGGCGAACCCGGTTGACCGACTCCAGATTGATCGTGCGCAGGCCCAGGCGCTGGGCCAGGCCGGGTTCATCCAGCGCCTCGCTGGCCAACAGGACGCTGGAAAACATGAGGATCTCGGCTCTGGACGCCACGTCGAACAGCGTCGGATTACCGAGTTTTTCCGGCCAGGTGCTGCGATCGAGCGTCGCCACATCACCCGGTGCCGCGACGGCGCCAAAGCTCAGTAGCCAGATCGAGATGAGAAAAGCGATACGCAATGGGATGTCTCCATAACAAAACCCGCGCGGCACTATATCCCGGGAAGATCAAAAGATCGCAGCCTACGGCAGCTCCTACGCGATCCGATTCCATTTTTGAGCCAACCCGGTCCCGTAGGAGTTGTCGAGCGAAGCGAGGCTGCGATCTTGTCCCATGACACCACCGATCACCTATCACGCTCATAGCTGGAGTCAACACGAACAACCCCCTAGAATCGCCGCCACGATTAAAGGAGACGACTTCATGCTGATGGTGATTTCACCCGCCAAGACCCTCGACTATGAAACACCGCCGGCGACCCAGCGCTTCACCCAGCCGCAGTACCTGGACCACTCCCAGGAGTTGATCCTGCAATTGCGCGAGCTGACACCCGCGCAAATCAGCGAGTTGATGCACGTCTCCGACAAGATCGGCGGGCTCAACGCCGCGCGTTTCGGCAGCTGGACGCCCGCGTTCACCCCGGAAAACGCCAAGCAGGCGTTGCTGGCCTTCAAGGGCGATGTGTACACCGGCATGAATGCGCAAACCCTCAGCGAAGCCGATTTCGACTACGCCCAAAAACACCTGCGCATGCTCTCGGGCCTCTATGGCTTGCTGCGCCCGCTGGACCTGATGCAACCCTATCGCCTGGAAATGGGCACCAGGCTGGCCAACGCCCGAGGCAAGGATCTGTATGCCTTCTGGGGCTCGCGCATCAGCGAATGGCTGAACGAAGCCCTGGTCGATCAGGGCGATGACGTGCTGCTCAACCTGGCGTCCAACGAGTACTTCTCGGCGGTCAAGCGCAACGCCTTGAACGCGCGCATCATCAATACCGAATTCAAGGACCTGAAGAACGGCCAGTACAAGATCATCAGCTTCTACGCGAAAAAGGCCCGCGGCTTGATGAGCCGCTTCGTCATCGAAGAACGCATCAATGACCCGGCCACCCTCAAGCAATTCGACGTTCAAGGCTATCGCTACAGCGCCAAACAGTCCAAGCCGGACAATCTGGTGTTTCTGCGCGATCACGCACCAGAGTGATGCATCCGGTCGGCGCACGACCTTCACACCCGCTCGTGCGCCGACCCTCGACTCACTTCAGCCTTCCCCGCCTTTTCGCCATTTTCATGGCGCCAGAAAAACACCACCCGATTTTCTAACTTTAGTTTCACTCGACTTCAATCATTTTTTTGCGTAGTGGCACTGACTTTTTTTAACAGTGGTGGCACAAAAATATCCCAGCCAATGAACCGCCTATATATAAAGGGCGAAACGGCAAGTGCTATCAATTTGAGAGCAGTGCCATCTTTCACAATATTTCAAGAAATTTCAGATTTCGCGATGAGCGGACTGGAACTATGTCCAAACGCGCCGCTCATACCACCGGTAACGATTCTCGCCGAGCGTGTACGAGATAACTTACGCAGATAAGCGATTCATGTTGCGAAGTTGAAACACTAACTTGCGCTGACTAATCACTGATTTGGACAACAGCAATCGGACAGGAGATAACGCGGTATGACTATCCCCTACAAGGCCACGACAGCGCCCCATATAAACGTGCTCACCCGAGCACCCAACCGCTTGATCCACGGGCTTTCGGCCTGACATCAAGCGTACAAGGCCGTTGCACCCGCATCCTTCCGACAGGAGGATCGGCTGCATAACAGGGCAAATCATAACAACAAGGCCTAGTTGCGCACACTTTGAGTGCACTTATTTAGACACTCGTAACTTATATGCCAGCACAGGGCATTGTCGTGCCTGTAAGGCACACTTGCGAGTGCACTAAAACACGCTGAACACCATTAACTCCGGCCATCTAATGGCTTGATGTATACAGGCTTGATAACAGAGAGGTAATTGCGATGCGCATCAGCATTTTTGGTTTGGGTTACGTCGGCGCAGTATGTGCCGGTTGCCTGTCTGCACGGGGCCATGACGTCGTTGGCGTCGATGTGGCCAAAGACAAGATCGATATGATCAATGCCGGCAAATCGCCGATCGTTGAACCGGGCCTGGGTGAACTTCTGGCCCAAGGCATCCAGACAGGTCGTCTGCGTGGCACCACCAACTTCGCCGAGGCGATTCGCGACACCGACCTGTCGATGATCTGCGTGGGCACGCCAAGCAAGAAGAACGGCGACCTGGAACTGAACTACATCGAGGCCGTATGCCGCGAAATCGGTTTTGTCCTGCGCGACAAGACCACCCGCCACACCATCGTCGTGCGCAGCACCGTGCTGCCGGGCACCGTGGCCAACGTGGTCATCCCGATTCTCGAAGACTGCTCCGGCAAGAAGGCCGGTGTTGATTTCGGCGTGGCCGTGAACCCTGAGTTCCTGCGCGAAAGCACCGCCATCGCCGACTACGACCAGCCGCCAATGACCGTCATCGGCGAATTCGACAAGGCGTCCGGCGACGTCCTGCAATCGCTGTACGAAGAGCTCGACGCACCGATCATCCGCAAGGACATCGCGGTCGCCGAGATGATCAAGTACACCTGCAACGTGTGGCACGCCACCAAGGTCACCTTCGCCAACGAAATCGGCAACATCGCCAAGGCGGTCGGCGTCGACGGTCGCGAAGTGATGGACGTGGTCTGCCAGGACAAGACCCTCAACCTGTCCCAGTACTACATGCGCCCAGGTTTCGCCTTCGGCGGCTCGTGCCTGCCAAAAGACGTGCGTGCCCTGACCTACCGCGCCGGTTCCCTCGACGTGGAAGCGCCGTTGCTCAACTCGCTGATGCGCAGCAACGAATCCCAGGTGCAGAACGCTTTCGACATCGTTTCCAGCCACGACAAACGCAAAGTCGCCCTGCTGGGTCTGAGCTTCAAGGCCGGCACCGACGACCTGCGCGAAAGCCCGCTGGTCGACCTGGCGGAAATGCTGATCGGCAAGGGCTACGACCTGAGCATCTACGACAGCAACGTCGAGTACGCCCGCGTTCACGGTGCGAACAAGGACTACATCGAGTCGAAGATCCCTCACGTCTCGTCCTTGCTCAACTCCGACTTCGACGCGGTGATCAACAACTCCGACGTGATCATCCTCGGCAACCGTGACGAGAAATTCCGCGCCCTGGTGCAGGACGTTCCACACGGCAAGCAGGTGATCGACCTGGTGGGCTTCATGTCCAAGGCCACCAGCACCAATAGCCGGGCCGAAGGCATCTGCTGGTAACGCGGTATCTGTAGGAGCTGCCGCAGGCTGCGATCTTTTGGCGCCGGCGTGATTGCTGAAGATCAAAAGATCGCAGGCTTCGCCAGCTCCTACAGGGATTCTGGCGTCATCCAGAGCGGGTGCCGCCAGTTTTCACAGGCCTGCCTTAACCCCATCGGGCCACCCCAAAGGCTCGCCCGAGATCGAGACGGATGCAGATTATGCACAGGCTAAAGCACGGCCTACTCCAGGCCGCCGGTTGGCTGTTCTACCTGAGTTTACTGATGGGTCTCGCCATGGCGTTGCCCGTGTCCACGTTCGACTCCGAGTCGAAGGACTTCATTTTCCTGATTGGCGCCGTGGGTATCTGGCGCTACTCGATGGGTGCCACTCACTTTGTGCGCGGCATGATTTTTCTGTACATCGTCTACCCGTACCTGCGGCGCAAAGTGCGCAAGCTGGGCAAAGCGGCTGACCCGTCCCACGTGTTCCTGATGGTCACCAGTTTCCGCATCGATGCCCTGACCACCGCGCAGGTCTACAGCTCGGTGATCCGCGAAGCCATCGACTGCGGCCTGCCGACCACCGTGGTCTGCTCCATCGTGGAAATGTCCGATGAGCTGCTGGTCAAAAGCCTGTGGAACCGGATGAACCCGCCGTCCCGGGTCAAGCTCGACTTCGTGCGCATTCCCGGCACCGGCAAACGCGATGGCCTGGCCTACGGCTTCCGCGCCATCTCCCGGCACCTGCCGGATGATCGCGCCGTGGTCGCTGTCATCGATGGTGACACCGTGCTGGCCGAAGGCGTGGTGCTCAAGACCGTGCCGTGGTTCCAGCTGTTCGGCAACGTCGGTGGCCTGACCACCAACGAATTCTGCGAAGTGCGCGGCGGCTACATCATGAGCGAATGGCACAAGCTGCGTTTCGCCCAGCGCCACATCAACATGTGCTCGATGGCCTTGTCCAAGCGCGTGCTGACCATGACCGGCCGCATGTCGGTGTTCCGCGCCACCGTGGTCACCAACCCGGACTTCATCGCCGACGTGGAAAGCGACTCGCTGCAACACTGGCGCCTGGGCCGCTTCAAGTTCCTTACCGGCGATGACAAGTCGAGCTGGTTCAGCCTGATGCGCCTGGGCTACGACACGTTCTACGTGCCCGACGCGGCGATCAACACCGTTGAACACCCGCCGGAAAAGAGCTTCATCAAGGCCAGCCGCAAACTGATGTTCCGCTGGTACGGCAACAACCTGCGGCAGAACTCCCGTGCCCTGGGCCTGGGGGTCAAACGCCTTGGCGTGTTCACTTCGGTGGTGCTGTTCGACCAGCGCGTGTCGATGTGGACCTCGCTGCTGGGCCTGACCGTGGCGTTGATCGCCAGCTTCAAGTACGGCACCGCGTTCATCCTGGTGTACCTGCTGTGGATCGGCATCACCCGGTTCATCCTGACCTTGTTGCTGTCGTGCTCCGGACACCGGATCGGCCCGGCCTACCCGGCAATTCTCTATTACAACCAGATAGTCGGCGCGCTGGTGAAGATCTACGTGTTCTTCCGCCTCGACCAACAGTCCTGGACTCGCCAACCCACTTCCCTGACCCGTGATCTCGCCAGCTTTCAACGTTGGTTCAACACCTGGTCGTCTCGGACCATGACCTTCTCTGCCGGCAGCATTTTTGTCGCCGTGCTGCTGTTGATGGTCTGACCGAACTCGCCTGAATTAACTAGGAAAACGCCCCCTATGAATACCGCCGTCAACGCCAACGTAGTGCACGAATCCGAAGCCCAGCGCCAACACGCCCGAGTGAAAATCCCGGCCAAGTTGCGTTTCTTCGGCCCTGACCGGACGCCGGTCGAAGCCCGGGTGATCGACCTGTCCGCCGGTGGCCTGGCATTCAACGCCGGTCAGTTGCCGCTGAAGGTGGGTGACGTGTACAAGGCCCGCCTGCAATTCGTCATCGACAACCTCGGCCTGGCCATGGACGTCGAGTTGCAGGTCCGCTCCTTCGACCGCGAGACCGGACGCGCCGGCTGTCAGTTCCAGAACCTGGAACCACGGGACATCTCGACCCTGCGCCACCTGATCACTTCGCACCTGGCGGGCGACATCGTCAGCGTGGGTGAAATGCTGGCGACCCTGCAGCGCGACAACTTCACCAAGGCACGCAAGACGAAGGACGGCGGCCACGGCATGTCCGCGTTCGGCCGCCTGAAAGCCGTGACCTTCAGCCTGGGGATCTTCGTTGTCGGCGTGGCTGCATTCGGCTTTGTCTTCAAGTCGGTGTACGGCATGTACTTCGTCAGCCATGCCCAGGCCGGCCTGGTCAGCGTGCCGGGCGTGAACATCACCATGCCCCGCGACGGCACCGTGCAGAGCCTGGTGAAAGCCGACGGCGTGGCCGCCAAGGGCGCACCGCTGGCAACCTTCAGCACCAGCATGCTCGACGTGCTCAAGGGCCATCTGGACGAAGACCAACTGCAACCGGCCAAGGTTGAAGAACTGTTCGGCAAGCAGATGACCGGCACCCTGACCTCGCCTTGCGACTGCACCGTGGCCCAGCAAATGGTCGCCAACGGTCAGTACGCCAGCAAGGGCGACGTGATCTTCCAACTGGTCCCGCGGGGCGGCGAAGCCAATGTTGAAGCGCGCTTCTCCTATCGCCAGTTCGGCGACGTGCGCCCGGGTACTTCGGTGCGCTTCCAGATCGCCGGCGAGGACAAGAGCCGCACCGGCAAGATCGTCAGCAGCACCAGCCTGAAAAGCGCCGATCTGTCTTCGGACATCCGCGTGCTGATCCAGCCGGACGAAACCCTGGACAGCTCCCTCGCCGGCCGCCCGGTGGAAGTGAACAGCGACCGTGGCCCGAACCTGAACTGGCTGATCGACAAAGCCATGGCTGTCGGTCTTTAAGTCGAGGACATGCCTGTGACTACTCCAACCCTCAACACGCCGCCGACCCTGTGGGAGCGAGCTTGCTCGCGATGGGATCGACGCGGTCTGTCTGATGCACCGAGTCGCCTGCTTCGCGAGCAAGCCCGCTCCCAAATGGGCTCTTTGTGTGCCGTTGCATTGGCGGTGAGCCTCGCCGGTTGCGCCGGCCTGCCCGACCAACGCCTGGCCAACGAAGCGCTAAAGCGCGGTGACACCACCACTGCCGCGGCGAACTACCGGCAACTGGCAGACCTGGGCTACAGCGAAGCCCAGGTCGGCCTGGCCGATATCCAGGTCGACAGCCGTGACCCGGCGCAGATGAAACAGGCCGAGGCGACTTACCGCGCCGCAGCCAGCGTTTCGCCGCGCGCCCAGGCACGCCTCGGTCGTCTGCTGGTGGCCAAGCCCGGTTCCACCGAAGCGGAACAACACGAAGCCGAAACCCTGTTGAAAAAAGCCGCTGCGGCAGGTGAAGGCAATACGCTGATCCCGTTGGCGATGCTGTACCTGCAATACCCGCACAGCTTTCCCAACGTGAACGCCCAGCAGCAGATCAGCCAATGGCGTGCCGAGAACAAACCGGAAGCGGGTCTGGCGCAAGTGCTGCTCTATCGCACCCAGGGTACCTACGACCAGCATCTGGATGACGTGGAAAAAATCTGCAAGGCCGCGCTCAACATCAGCGATATCTGCTACGTCGAACTGGCCACGGTCTATCAGAAACAGGCCAAGCCAGAGCAACAGGCCGAGCTGATCAAGCAGATGCAAGCGGCTCATGCCCAAGGCACCGTTTCGGCGCAGCGCGTCGACAGCGTCGCCCGCGTGCTCGCCGATGCCTCCCTGGGCAAGACCGACGAGAAAACCGCGCAGTCGCTGCTCGAACCGATCGCACCGGGCTACCCGGCATCGTGGGTCACCCTCGCGCAATTGCTCTACGACTTCCCGGAACTGGGCGACGTCGACCAGATGATGAAGTACCTGGACAACGGTCGCGCCGCCGACCAGCCTCGCGCCGAACTGTTGCTGGGCAAGCTCTACTTCGAAGGCAAACTGGTGCCGGCCGACGCCAAGGTCGCCGAAGCGCATTTCCAGAAAGCCGTCGGCCGTGAAGTCGCTGCCGATTACTACCTCGGCCAGATCTATCGCCGTGGCTACCTGGGCAAAGTCTACCCGCAGAAGGCTCTCGACCATCTGTTGACCGCTGCGCGCAACGGCCAGAACAGCGCCGACTTCGCCATTGCCCAACTGTTTTCCCAAGGCAAGGGCACCAAGCCTGATCCGCTGAACGCCTACGTCTTCAGCCAACTGGCCCTGGCCCAGAACACTCCGCAAGCCACCGAGCTTGCGCAAACAATCCAAACGCAATTGCCGCCCGACCGGTTGGCCGAAGCCCAACGCCTGCTGAAACAAGAACAGGCCGTGCGCGGTGCCCTGAGCCCGAACACGCCGGAAATGCATGCCCTGCAAGAAGAAGATGGCGAGGAATCCCAATGAAGTTGAATCCATTCATGAAGGCCGGTATTGGCCTGACATTCGCGCTGATCTGGTCTTGCCCGACGCTTGCTGCGATGACTGAAGAAACCAAGAACTTCGGCCTGGACGTGAAAATCACCGGCCAGTCCGAAGATGACCGCGACCTCGGCACCGCTCCCGGCGGCGACGTCAATGGCGTCGGCCTCGACCTGCGTCCGTGGGTCTACGGCGAAAGCGGCGCGTGGAGCGCCTACGCCATGGGTCAGGCGGTGACGTCCACTGACATCATCGAGACCGACACCCTGCAACAATCCGATGGCGCCGAGAACACCGACAACGGTGATCGCGAGACCAAGAAAAACTACCTGGCCATGCGTGAGTTCTGGGTCGGCTACAGCGGCTTCACGCCCTACCCCGGCGAGATCCTGAAGTTCGGTCGCCAGCGCCTGCGCAATGACGACGGCCAATGGCGCGACACCAACATCGAAGCCCTGAACTGGACCTTCGACACGACCCTGCTGCGCGCCAACGTCGGTATCGCCGAACGCTTCAGCGAGTACCGCACCGACCTCAAGGAATTGTCGCCACAAGACAAGGATCGCCTGCACGCCTACGCCGATGCCGCGTACCAGTGGACACCGGGCAACTGGGTCGGCATTCGCGGTCATCACACCCATGACAACGGCAAGCTCGATTACCCGGAGCCGGGTGTACCGACCGATTCGCTGGACAAGAAACAGAACGGTGACATCAGCTGGCTCGGCCTGACCGCCGACAGCGACGCCTACAACTGGCGCAACACCAACACCGTCAATTACTGGGGCAGCATCACCGGCATGAGCGGCGACATCGACAAGGTCAATCCGCTGAACGCCGACGGCACGCCGCCAACTGAAGCCAAGCGCGGTGAAGACCTCAACGGCTGGGCCACCGATGTCGGCGTGCGCTTGCGCCTCGATCCGCAATGGCAAGTCGGTGCCGCCTATGCCCGCGCCAGCGCCGACTACGAACAGAACGGTCTGGAAAGTAACCGCTCGAACTACACCGGCACCCGCTCGCGCGTGCACCGTTTCGGCGAGGCCTTCCGTGGCGAAATGAACAACATGCAGAGCGCCACCCTGTTCGGTTCGTGGATGCTCAACGACGAATACGACGCCAGCCTGATCTACCACAAGTTCTGGCGTGTCGACGGCAACAAGCCGGTCGGCAGCAATGGCATCAACGCCGTCGAGAACAACACCGACGATGTGACCGGCGCGATCCTCTCCAGTACTTCGCTGCCACTGAACGATGGCGAGAAAGACCTCGGTCAGGAAATGGATCTGGTGGTCACCAAGTACTTCAAGCAAGGCTTGTTGCCGGCGTCGATGAGTCAGGCGATCGATGAGCCTTCGGCCCTGGTGCGCTTCCGTGGCGGCGTGTTCAAGCCAGGCGATGCGTACGGCAAGGAAGTCGATTCGTACATGCACCGCGCGTTCATCGACGTGATCTGGCGCTTCTGATGCAAACCGCGAAGGGAGTCTCCCAGATGAATCATCCAGCCCGAAAAGGCTCGATCAGCCTGTTGGCCGGCGCGATGCTGCTGGCCAGTGCGACTGGCTTCGCCAATGTGGCGCCGGCCAATGTGGAACCGGCCAAGCCGGTAACCACGGCCAAGGAACTGCAACAGGCCAAGACCTACACCGTCAGCAGCGCACCGACCGCGCCGCTGGAACTGGCCAAGCCGAAACTGCCGGACGTTTCCGGCTACACAGCCGAAGCCATCGCCGCGAAGATCGTGCGCAGCAAACCGGGCAAGATCAGCCTGCGCCGGATGATGCAGGAAGACGCCCTGAAGGACTTCATCGGTGGCGACAACAAGATGGCCGAGTGGGTGGTGCGTCAGCACGGCATCCCCCAGGCGATCTTCGTCGACGATGGCTACATGAACCTCAAGGACCTGGCGAAAAAGGTCCCCAAGCAGTACTTCAGTGAAACCTCGCCGGGTGTGTACCTGGCGAAGTTGCCGATCGTGGTCGGTCGTCACGGCATCCTGGAAATCGACAAGCAGACCCAGGAACTGCGCCTGTCCCAGGAGGCCGGTGCGTTCCTGGTCAACGACGGCCAGTTGTTCGTGCGCGACACCAAAATCACCGGCTGGCGCGAGAAGGACAACGGCCCGGCGACGTTCACTTCGCCGAAGGAGTTCCGTCCGTTCCTGCTGTCCTGGGGTGGTACCGAGACCTACATCGCCAACAGCAAGATCGCCAGTTTCGGCTATGCCAACAGTAAGTCCTACGGCGTGAGTATTTCCCAGTACACGCCGAACATGGCCAAGGTGCTCAAGCGCCCTGAGCCGACCGGCTGGATCGTCGGCTCCGAGTTCTCGGACATGTGGTACGGCTTCTACTGCTATGAGACCCGCGACTTCGTGGTCAAGGGCAACACCTACAAAGACAACATCGTCTACGGCATCGATCCGCACGACCGTTCCCACGGTCTGATCATTGCCGACAACACGGTGTACGGGACCAAGAAGAAGCACGGGATCATTATTTCCCGTGAGGTCAACGACAGCTTCATCTTCAACAACCGCAGCTATGACAACAAGCTGTCGGGCCTGGTGATCGACCGTAACAGCGTCAACAACCTGATTGCCCACAATGAGATCTACCAGAACCACACCGACGGCATCACCCTCTACGAGAGTGCCGACAACCTGCTGTGGGGCAACAAAGTCGTCAGCAACCGCCGCCACGGCATCCGCATTCGTAACAGCGTGAACATTCGCCTGTACGAAAACGTCTCCATGGCCAACGGCCTGACCGGTGTCTACGGGCACATCAAGGACCTGAGCAACACCGACCGTGACATCAAGCTCGACCCGTTCGACGCCCAGGTGTCGCTGATCGTGGTCGGCGGTGAGTTGGCGGCAAACGGCAGCGGACCGCTGTCCATCGACTCGCCGCTGAGTGTCGAGTTGTATCGCGTGTCCATGCTCGCACCGACCAAATCCAGCGGCATCAGCTTCACCGGCATTCTTGGCGAGCGCCAGGATGAAATTCTCGACCTGCTGGTGCGCCAGCAGAAAGCCGTGCTGATCGACCCCGTCGAACGCCAGACCGAAATGCGGGACTGAGGATAATCTTATGCACCCACACTTGATCAAACTACTCAGCCTGTCGGCCCTGACCGCCGGCATTCTCGCGGCCAGCGGCGGCGCGCGTGCCGATGAAGTCCAGGCTCCAAAATTCACTGCCGAACCGTGCTGCAGCCTGTGCCCGGCCGCCCACGACCCGAAGAACTACACCACCCGTTATCAGCAGAATTTCACCACGCTGGTGCAGGCCCAGGGTGACTGGCTGTTCCGTACGCAAGAAGACTTGCGCACCGAATTCGACACCACGCCCGCCGGCTACAAACGCATGAAACAACTGCACGATGCGTTCAAGAGCAAAGGCGTGGAACTGGTTGTCGTGTACCAGCCGACCCGTGGCCTGGTGAACCGCAACAAGCTCAACCCGGCGGAGAAGGCCAGCTTCGACTTCGACAAGGCGCTGAGAAACTACAAGTCCATGCTCGGTCGTTTCGCGCAGATGGGCTACGTCGTTCCGGACCTGTCGCCGCTGACCAACGAGTCGTTGCCCGACACCCTGCCCGCCCACGATTTCTACTTCCGTGGTGACCAGCACTGGACCCCGTACGGCGCCCAGCGCACGGCGAAAATCGTCGCCGAGAAGGTCAAGCAATTGCCTGAGTTCGCCGACATTCCCAAGCGCGAATTCGAGACCAAAAAATCGGGTCGCATGGGCAAGACCGGAACATTGCACAACATGGCCGGTCAACTCTGTGGCACCAGCTACGCGATCCAGTACATGGATCAGTTCACCACCGAGCCGAAGGGCGAAGCGGGCGATGGCGATCTGTTCGGCGATTCCGGCAATCCGCAAATCACCCTCGTGGGTACCTCCCACAGCGGCAAGAACTACAACTTCGCCGGTTTCCTCGAAGAGGCCATCGGCGCCGACATCCTCAACGTAGCGTTCCCCGGCGGCGGCCTGGAAGGTTCGATGCTGCAGTATCTGGGCAGCGACGAGTTCCAGAAGAACCCGCCGAAGATTCTCATCTGGGAATTCTCGCCGCTGTACCGCCTCGACCAGGAAACCATCTACCGCCAGATGATGGCGCTGCTGGACAACGGTTGCGAAGGCAAGGATGCACAAATGTCCGGCAGCGCCACGCTCAAGCCGGGCAAAAACGAGTTGATGGTCAACAGCAAGAACATGGACCTGCGCAACGGTAGCCACCAGGTCGACATTCGCTTCGCCGACACGTCGGTGAAAACCCTGCAAGCCACCCTCTGGTACATGAACGGTCGCCACGAGGACATCAAGATCGACAAACCGGAAACCTCCGACACCGACGGGCGTTTCGCCTTCGAGTTGCGCACGGACGAAGACTGGGCCTCGCAGAACCTGCTGGCCGTTGAAGTCCAGGGCCCGGAACAAGCGGGTGCCGCGCCACAGAAAGTCGAAGCGAAAATCTGCAAACGCAACGTATTCCCGGGCGCCGAACAGCGTACTGCTTCGGTCGGGCAATGAGGTCTGCTATGCGCTATCCGAAATTTTCAACTCTGTTGGCACCGACGCTCTTGAGCCTGGCGATGTTCGCCGGGGCCACGCAAGCGGCTGCGCCACTGCGTCCACCCCAGGGCTATTTGGCGCCTGTGGATAAATTCAAGACGGGCGACAAGAGCGAAGGCTGCGATGCGGTGCCGACGCCGTACACCGGCTCGTTGCAATTTCGCAGCAAGTACGAAGGTTCGGACAAGGCCCGCGCGACCCTGAACGAGCAGTCGGAAAAAGCCTTCCGCGAAAGCACCGCCGACATCACCAAGATCGAGCGCGGCATCAGCAAGCACGTGATGCAGTTCATGCGTGACGGTCGCCCGGAACAGCTTGACTGCATGCTGAACTGGCTGACGACCTGGGCCCAGGCCGATGCCTTGATGTCCAAGGACTTCAACCACACTGGCAAGTCGATGCGCAAATGGGCGCTGGGCAGCATGGCTTCGGCGTACATCCGCCTGAAGTTTTCCGACTCCCGCCCGCTGGCCACCCATCAACAGCAAGCGCAGTTGATCGAAGCCTGGTTCAGCAAGATGGCCGACCAGGTGGTCAGCGACTGGGACAACCTGCCGCTCGACCAGACCAACAACCACTCGTACTGGGCCGCCTGGTCGGTGATGGCCACCTCCGTCGCCACCAACCGTCGCGACCTGTTCGACTGGGCAGTGAAGGAATACAAGGTCGGCGCCAACCAGGTCGACGCCGACGGCTACCTGCCCAACGAACTCAAGCGTCAGCAACGGGCCCTGGCTTACCACAACTACGCCCTGCCGCCGCTGGCGATGATCGCCAGTTTCGCTCAGGTCAACGGTGTGGACTTGCGTCAGGAAAACAATGGCGCACTCAAACGCCTGGGTGACCGGGTGCTGTCCGGGGTGAAAGACCCGGATGAGTTCGAGGAAAAGAACGGCAAGGAACAGGACATGACCGACCTGAAGGTCGACTCGAAATTTGCCTGGCTCGAACCGTTCTGTTCGCTCTACACCTGCTCGCCCGAGGTGCTGGCGAAGAAGCACAAGATGCAACCGTTCAAGTCCTTCCGCCTCGGCGGTGACCTGACCAAGGTCTACGACCCGGCCAATGAAAAGGGCAGCAAGGGTTCCTAGACCAGACACAACCCCCTGTAGGAGCTGCCGAAGGCTGCGATCTTTTGATCCTGCTTTTAAAAAATCGCAGCCTTCGACAGCTCCTACAGGGTCGGTGTCGAAAGTAGGTTTTGTGAGTTAGCCCCCCGGATTTCCGTGGGGGGTTTGGGGGGGCCGTTGGCCCTTGACTGTTGGTTCAAACAAGGAGAGACCGGGATGGTTTTTTCATCCAACGTGTTCCTGTTTTTGTTCTTGCCGATCTTCCTCGGCTTGTACTATCTGAGCGGGCAACGCTATCGCAATTTGCTGCTGCTGATTGCCAGTTACGTGTTCTACGCCTGGTGGCGTGTGGACTTCCTCGCGCTGTTCGCCGGCGTCACCCTGTGGAACTACTGGATCGGCCTGAAAGTCGGGGCCGCCGGGGTCAGGACCAAACCGGCGCAGCGCTGGTTGCTGCTCGGCGTGGCCGTCGACCTGTGCATCCTCGGCTACTTCAAGTACGCCAACTTCGGCGTCGACAGCATCAACGCAATGATGACGTCGGTGGGCCTTGAGCCCTTCATCCTGACTCACGTGCTGCTGCCGATCGGGATCTCGTTCTATGTCTTCGAGTCCATCAGCTACATCATCGACGTCTACCGTGGCGACACCCCGGCGACCCGCAACCTGATCGACTTCGCGGCGTTCGTGGCGATTTTCCCGCACCTGATTGCCGGCCCCGTGTTGCGTTTCCGCGACCTGGCCGACCAGTTCAACAACCGCACCCACACCCTCGACAAGTTCTCCGAGGGCTGCACGCGGTTCATGCAGGGTTTCATCAAGAAAGTCTTCATCGCCGACACCCTGGCGGTGGTGGCCGACCACTGCTTCGCCCTGCAAAACCCGACCACGGGCGATGCCTGGCTCGGCGCGCTGGCGTACACCGCGCAGCTGTATTTCGACTTCTCCGGTTACAGCGACATGGCCATCGGCCTTGGCCTGATGATGGGTTTCCGTTTCATGGAGAACTTCAAGCAGCCGTATGTCAGCCAGTCGATCACCGAGTTCTGGCGCCGCTGGCACATCAGCCTGTCGACCTGGCTGCGTGACTATCTGTACATCACCCTCGGCGGTAACCGCAAAGGCACGCTGATGACCTATCGCAACCTGTTCCTGACCATGCTGCTCGGTGGTCTGTGGCACGGCGCGAACATCACCTACATCGTCTGGGGTGCATGGCACGGCATGTGGCTGGCGATCGAGAAAGCCATCGGCCTGAACACCTCGCCACGCAGCTTCAACCCGATCCGCTGGGCACTGACCTTCCTGCTGGTGGTGATGGGCTGGGTGATCTTCCGCGCGGAAAACCTGCACGTCGCCGGACGCATGTACGGCGCGATGTTCAGCTTCGGCGACTGGTCGCTGTCGGAACTCAACCAGGCCAGCCTCACCGGCCTGCAAGTGGCAACCCTGATCGTGGCCTACGTGACCCTGGCGTTCTTCGGCCTGCGGGATTTCTACACCAATCAGCCTCCGGTCAAGACCAAGCCTGCCGTGAACGTCGACACCGACGGCCCGGCCGCTGCGACACCGGGAACGATCAAGGCCGTGCCAGGGGATAACCCGGCGAGCATCCATCAGCCTGGCTACACCGTCGGCGTCGAAGCTCAGGTGCAACCGGCCTACTGGACCGCTGACTGGTCGCGCTACGTGATGCGTGCACTGGTGCTGCTGCTGTTCATCGCCTCGATTCTCAAACTCTCGGCGCAAAGCTTCTCGCCGTTCCTTTACTTCCAGTTCTGAGGGATCTGACCATGACCCGCTCATTACGCATCTTCTACATCGCGCTGTTCCTGGTGACCCTGCTGGTGCTCGGTCTGTGGTCGGTGCGCAGCTTCTTCGGCTTCAGTACCAACGCCGATGCGACGGTGCTCAACGGTCGCTGGACCAAGGCCGTGGAAACGCACTACGACGACGAGTTCCCGATCAAGCGCCTGGGCACCAACCTCTGGGCCGCGCTGGATTTCAAACTGTTCAACGAAGGTCGTCCGGGCGTGGTGCTCGGTCGCGACCAGTGGTTGTACAGCGATGAAGAATTCCACCCGGTGGTCAACGAAGAGCTGAACCTGCAAGGCAACTACGCGCTGGTCGAAGGCGTGCGCCAGACCTTGAAGGAAAAAGGCGTGCAACTGGTGATGGCCGTGGTTCCGGCCAAGGTTCGCCTGTACCCGGAACACCTCGGTGAGGTGAAACCGGCGAGCATCCACGCCAACCTCTACAAGGACTTCCACCAGCGCCTGGCCGCCGACCGGATTCCGGCCCCTGACCTGCTCGGCCCGCTGCAACAGGCCAAGCAGGATGGCCAGCAAGTGTTCCTGCGCACCGACACCCACTGGACGCCGCAAGGTGCCGAGATCGCCGCCAACCGTCTGGCCAGGACCATTGCCGACAAGTACCCGCTGAGCGGCGAGCCGCAGCGCTTCGTCACCGAACCTGCCGAGACCATCACCCACAAGGGCGACCTGCGTCTGTTCCTGCCACTGGACCCGCTGTTCGAAAACCTGATGCCTAAACAGGAGCAATTGCAGAAGCGCAATACGGTCGCGGCTGAAGATCAATCCGCCGGTGACGACGCGCTGTTCGCCAACACCGAAGTGCCGGTGGCCCTGATTGGCACCAGCTACAGCGCCAACCCGAACTGGAACTTCGTCGGTGCGCTCAAGCAAGCGCTGAACAGCGATGTGGTCAATTACGCCGAAGACGGCCATGGCCCGATTCTGCCGATGCTCAGCTACCTCAAGAGCGACGCCTTCAAGAACAGCCCGCCACAGGTGCTGATCTGGGAGTTCCCTGAACGATATCTGCCTGTGAACAACGAAATCGGCGACGCCGACCCGCAGTGGGTCGCAGAGCTTAAACAAGCCGGCGCCCGCCAACAAAACGTAGCCATCAACAACAAATCCGAGACGCCCGACCGGGCGCAAAACTGAAAGAGAGGTACACCATGACTTTCACTACAACTCCTCGTCGTCTCGCCAAACGCCTTGCCCTGGTTGCCGGCCTCAGCGTGCTGTCGGTACAGGCTTTCGCCGGTGGCGACGCCGCCCTGTACGGCCCGACCGCACCGAAAGGCTCGACCTTCGTGCGTATCTACAACGCCAGCAACGCCGAAGTCAGCGCCACCGTCGGCAACACCAACCTGAGCGATGTCGCGCCACTGTCGAGCAGTGACTTCAGCTTCATGCCGGGCGGCGACTACAGCGCCAAGGTCGGTAGCCAGAGCCTGCCGGTGAAACTGGCCGGCGACCACTATTACACCCTGGTCAACAACGCCAGCGGCGCACCGCAACTGATCGAAGAGCCGCCGTTCAAGAACAAGCAGAAGTCCCTGGTACGCGTGCAAAACCTCAGCGACAAGGCACTGACCCTGAAGACCGCCGATGGCAAGACCGACGTAGTCCCGAACGTTGCGCCCAAGGGTCGCGGCGAACGTGAAATCAACCCGGTCAAGGTCAGCCTGGCCTTGTACGACGGCACCACCAAGGTCGGCGACGTGAAACCGGTCGCCCTGGAACGCGGTGAAGCCGCGGTGCTGTACGTCACCGGCAGCGGCAGCAGCCTGTCGCCGGTCTGGGTAAAACGCCCGGTGTCGACGCGCTAAAGAACTTTCCGCAGAGGTAACGTCGATCTCTGTAGGAGCTGCCGCAGGCTGCGATCTTTTGATTCTCGGCGTCATTGAATGCGCCAAAAGATCGCAGCCTTCGGCAGCTCCTACACAGGCAGCGCAACCCCTGCGACACGGAACAAAAACAAGAGTGAAACGACAGAACGCAGTAGCTCTAACCAATCGATATTCAAGGAGTAACAACATGATTCCGGTGATCTTGTCAGGTGGTAGTGGCTCACGTCTTTGGCCGCTTTCCCGTAAACAATTCCCTAAGCAGTTCCTGGCCCTGACCGGCGAACACACCCTGTTCCAGCAAACCCTGGAACGCCTGGTGTTCGAAGGCATGGACACGCCAATCGTGGTCTGCAACAAGGACCACCGCTTCATCGTCAATGAGCAATTAGCGGCGCGCAAACTGGAAACCCAACGCATCCTGATGGAACCGTTCGGTCGCAACACCGCGCCGGCCGTGGCCCTGACTGCGATGATGCTGGTCAGCGAAGGTCGCGACGAGCTGATGCTGGTACTGCCGGCCGACCACGTGCTGGAAGACCAGAAAGCCCTGCAACGCGCCCTGGCCCTGGCCACCGTCGCCGCCGAAAACGGTGAAATGGTGCTGTTCGGCGTGCCGGCCACCAAGCCGGAAACCGGTTATGGCTACATCAAGTCGACCAACGACTCGCTGCTGCCTGAAGGCGTCAGCCGTGTCTCGCACTTCGTCGAAAAACCCGACGTGAAGCGCGCTACCGAGTTCGTCCAGTCCGGCGGTTACTTCTGGAACAGCGGCATGTTCCTGTTCCGCGCCAGCCGCTTCCTCGAAGAGCTGAAGAAGCACGATCCGGACATCTACGACACCTGCCTGCTGACCCTGGAGCGCAGCCATCAGGATGCCGACACCATCACCTTCGACGAAGCCACCTTCGCCTGCTGCCCGGACAATTCCATCGACTACTCGGTGATGGAAAAAACCCAACGCGCCTGCGTCGTGCCGCTGACCGCGGGCTGGAGCGATGTCGGCTGCTGGTCGTCGCTGTGGGAGGTCAATAAAAAGGACGCCAACGGCAACGTCACCAAAGGCGACGTGGTGATCCAGGACAGCAAAAACTGCATGATCCACGGCAACGGCAAGCTGGTGTCGGTGATCGGCCTGGAAAACATCGTCGTGGTCGAAACCAAGGACGCCATGATGATCGCCCACAAGGACAAGGTCCAAGGCGTGAAGCAGATGGTCAACACCCTCAACGAACAGGGCCGCAGCGAAACCCAGAACCACTGCGAAGTCTATCGTCCGTGGGGCTCCTACGACTCGGTGGACATGGGCGGGCGCTTCCAGGTCAAGCACATCTCGGTCAAGCCGGGCGCGTGCCTGTCGCTGCAGATGCACCACCACCGCGCCGAGCACTGGATCGTGGTCAGCGGCACCGCCGAGGTGACCTGTGACGAGAACGTGTTCCTGCTGACCGAGAACCAGTCGACCTACATTCCGATCGCGTCGGTGCATCGCCTGCGTAACCCGGGGAAGATTCCGTTGGAGATCATCGAGGTTCAATCCGGCAGCTACCTGGGTGAGGACGATATCGAGCGGTTTGAAGATATCTACGGGCGCTCGACGCCGGTTGAGCGTGGCGTGTCGGTGAAAACCATCGCGCAGTAACGTTCAGTAAAACAAGAAGCCCTCGTCCAGCCTGTTGCGTTCCCTATCCGCAGCAGGCTGGGCGGGGGCTTTTTTTGCACTGGATTTGTGTTGCCTTGGCTGGCCTGCTCGCGATGGGGCAGTCAGCACACCCCCTAATCGCCCATCGCCAACCCCACCTGCGCTTAGGTAGGATGACCCTCTCTATTCCCGAGATTTCACGTCATGTTCATCGGCGTTCTACTGGTCATCACCTGGCTGATCCTGTTGCTGCGCTATCCGGCCAAGGCCTTGCCCGTATCCATGGCCGCCGCCGCGGGGCTGGGTATCGTCGCCACCTGGGTCATCTGGATGGACCACCACGAGCTCAAGCAGCTGCAACGCCTGGAGTTGCGCATCAGTTACGCGCCACAACAATGTCCCGCCGACCGCCCATTGCAATTGACCCTGAACAACGGCAATGACGTGCCGCTGACTGAGTTGCGCTGGCGGGTCGCGGCTTATGCACCGGGCGATACGGTGAACCTGGCCGACAATCAATACACCGCCCCGCGCTATCGCGGCCCCGGCGAATTGCAGGCCGGTGGTAACTGGGAAGACTGTTTGCCGCTGCCGCCACTGCGTCCTGGCTACCGTCCGGAAACCCTGGAGTTTCGCGCCGAGCGATTGCAGGGTAGTTTTTCCGACTGACCCCTCCTCCATTTTTTGCACAAGGAATGCGCCATGCCCGTTGCGTTAATTACCGGTTGTTCCAGCGGCATTGGCCGCGCCCTTGCCGATGCGTTCAAGTTCGCCGGCTATGAAGTCTGGGCCAGTGCGCGCAAGGCCGAAGATGTCGCCATGCTGAGCGCTGCCGGATTTACCGCCGTGCAACTTGACGTAAATGACGGTGTTGCCCTTGAGCAGTTGAGCGAGCGCATCAACCAGGAGCGCGGCGGTCTCGACGTGCTGATCAACAACGCAGGTTATGGCGCCATGGGGCCGCTGCTCGATGGCGGCGTGCCGGCCATGCAGCGCCAGTTCGAAACCAATGTGTTCGCTGTCGTTGGCGTCACCCGCGCGATGTTTCCCGTGCTGCGCCGGACCAAAGGTTTGGTCGTGAATATCGGCAGCGTTTCGGGTGTGTTGGTCACGCCATTCGCCGGCGCCTACTGCGCCTCGAAAGCCGCCGTGCATGCCTTGAGCGATGCCTTGCGCATGGAACTGGCGCCATTTGGCGTGCGGGTGATGGAGGTTCAGCCCGGCGCCATCGCTTCGAGTTTTGCAAAGAATGCCGGACACGAAGCCGAGCAGTTGATCAGCGAGCAATCACCATGGTTTCCACTGCGCGAAGGCATACGCGCCCGGGCCAAAGCCTCTCAGGACAACCCGACCCCGGCCAGTGAATTTGCGGCCGGATTGCTCAAGGCGGTGCAGCAGGCCAAACCGCCACGGCTGATCCGCCTGGGTAATGGCAGCCGCGCGTTGCCGTTGCTTGCCGGATTGTTGCCGAAGGGGTTGCTGGAATCGGGATTGATGAAGCGGTTCGGGTTGCGTGGGCAACTCTGAGACCGAGTCGACGCCTTCGCGAGCAAGCCCGCTCCCACATTTGAAATGCGTTCCCCTGTGGGAGCGGGCTTGCCCGCGAAGGCGCCAGAACAGACTCCACAGAACTCAAGGAATCAAACATGACCGACTACACCGAATACTTCGACGAAGTGATCCAGGCGCACGTCGCCATCGAACAATGGCTGGCCGAGGAACGCGACGCGGCTGAACTCGAACAACTGCTGACGCGTTTCTCCCAACAGTTTTCCATGGTCTCGCCCTTAGGCCGAGTGCTGGATTTTGCAGCGCTGAGCGAACTGTTCCTGCTGGCGGGCGGCAAGAAGCTCGGCTTTCGTATTGAACTCAGCGAATTGCGTGGCATCGCCCTGCACGATGCAGGCGCGACCGTGAGTTACCGCGAGCAACAGACCGATGCGACCGGGCTGCACTCGGATCGCCGCTCGACTGTGGTGTTTGAGAAACACGTTGATGGCCGAGTGATCTGGCGGCATCTGCATGAGACGTTTTGCAAAGAGTGAACGCCCTCCTGACGGACCGCGTTGTACCCTTCGCGAGCAAGTCGGTCTATCGGTTATGCCCCCTCACCTTGCTTGACCACCACCGTACAAGTAATCCCCGCCGCCAACAGCACCCCTTCCGGCACTTCATCGATGTGAATCCGCACCGGCACCCGCTGTGCCAAACGCACCCAGTTAAACGTCGGGTTCACATCGGCAATCAGCTCTCGGCTCTGCGGATTATCGCGGTCGTAAATGCCGCGTGAAATGCTTTCCACATGGCCCTTGAGCAACTCGCCGCTCATCAGTTGCATGTCGGCCTTATCACCCACGCGCACATGGGGCAGCTTGGTTTCTTCGAAGAAGCCGTAGACCCAGAACGAGTTCATGTCGACCACGGCCATTTTCGCCTCGCCGATGCGCGCGTAGTCGCCACGATGCACATTGAGGTTGGTGACGTAACCGTCCACCGCCGCACGCACTTGCGTACGCTTGAGGTTGAGTTCGGCGGCTTCCAGTTGCGCCTGGGCCTGCTGGTAATCGGCCAGGGCCGAGTCGGCGAGGTTACTGGCGTCGTCGCGGTTTTCCCGGGAGATCACCAGATTGTCCATGTCGGCACGACGATGGGCGTTGACCTTGCGCATCTCCCAGGTCGCCTTGCGCGATGCCACCAGACTCTGTGCCTGTTTCACCGCGAGACGGTAGTGCTCGGGGTCGATCTGCATCAGCAAATCACCCTTCTTCACCAGCTGGTTGTCGCGCACCGGCACGTCCACCACTTCGCCGGTGACGTCGGCGGCGACGTTGATGATATCGGCGCGCACGCGGCCGTCACGGGTCCATGGCGTGTTCATGTAGTGCTCCCACAAGGAGCGGCCGACCCACAGCGCGAGGGCCAGCACCAGCAAGGTCGCGAACAGGCTGAAAAACTTTTTCATCGGGGCATTCTTCAGAGATAGAGAGTCAGTGATAGAGAGTCAACGGTAGACAGTCAGCGCCAACGCGCCGAACAGACAGGTAAACAGGCTCAGGCGCAGCAACGCCGGATGCCAGAAAAAACGGTACAGGTCGAACCCGGACAGGAACCGGTCCAGCGCCCAGGCAAGCGCCGCCGCGATGAAAAACATCAGGGTCATGGTCGGCATGTACACGCCGTGGAAGGCGATTTCACGAGGCATGTGCAAGTCCTTGGGAATGACTGTTTGCGAACGTAGCAAGCGGTGATTGCGGATCGAGCAGCGAGGTACGGATGAAGTGCAGGTAGCTCTTCACCCGGCGCAGCGCCGAGGTATCGAAGTGCGGGGCGAAGGGTTCGTCGGTGGACTGCACACGGCTGATCGCGTGATCGACGGCGACCAGCGCGCGCTCCAGGTTGCTGCCGTTCGGTTGCAGGAACAGCCGCACCAGCGCACGCCCCATCACCCGGATCGCCTGACGCCACGGCTGGGATTCGGCATAGGCCGGATGCACCGGCAGAATCGCCTGCTCCTTGCGCAACTCGATGATCGCGTGGCCGACTTCCAGCACCACGAACATCCAGCGCAGCAAGTCCCGCTGCACTTGCGGCTGACCCGCTGCGAAGCCGTAGGCCTGGTGCACCAGATCGCGGGTACGGCTTTCGAAACTCGACGCCAGCCCCTTGAGCTTGCCGCTGATGGCGTACACCACCTGAGCACGCAGGTCCTGTTCCAGGCGACGCCACAGCCATCGGCTGTTGGGCGGCAGAATGATTGCCCCGGCCGCTGCGCACACCAGCATGCCCAGCACCATGGCGATGTAGTCGTTGATGAAGGTGTAGGGGTTATAGACCGTGAGGTTGTCCGGCACCGAACCGGTACTGAAAAAGATCAGCAAGCCCAGGCCGACGCCGACGTATTGCGGCCGCGAAGTCAGGAACGAGCCGAGTACGATCACCGGTGCGAGCATCACGCACAGCAATGGAAATCCGTCGATCCACGGGAAAATGAAAAACATCTCGACGAAGCCGATCAACGCCCCGAGCAACGTCCCGCACGCCATCTGAAAGGCCATGCGTTTCGGGTTCGGGGTGGCGGCGGACAGGCCCACGGTCGCGGCAGCAATCAGTGTCATGGTCGCGCCGCTCGGCCAGGCGGTTGCCACCCAATAGCTGCCCAATACCACCAGGATAAACGCTGCGCGTATCCCCGATGCTGCCGCTGCCATCCAGTTGGTTTGCGGGGTGAACGGCTCGTCCCAGCGCTCCCGTTCGTGACTGTGATCGGCCAGGGAGGCGTGTGTCTGCGCATAACTGTGCAGGTCGTCGACGAAGCGATAGAGCAGTTCGTACGCCGTGTGGAAGTCCAGCAGCTCGTCGTCGCTCGGTTCGCTCTCCTGAAAGATCGCCCGCAGGCTGCGCACCCGCGCCGGCAACCCTGCCTTGTAGGCACTCAGCACCGTGACCAGGCGCGCCGCATCGGCGCTGGTCAGGGCACGGCCACTGAAGCCGTCGAGCAGTTCGGCGAGGTCTTGCAAGCCCGGTTTTATCGCCGCCACGGCATGATCCGTATTGTTGCTGCGCAAACGTTCGAGCAACTGATGCAGGGCATTGAAGCGCGTGGTGATGCCCATGAACTCACTGTTCAGGCGGCTGAGTCGTCCATTGCGCCGACGCATGTGCGGGTCTTCGAACACGGTGACGCTGCGCAGCCCTTCCAGTCCGACTGCCTCGGCAATGAAGCGCACATTGCCAGCCTCGAACGCCTCGCGCTGACTGCGGCCACGCAAGCCGTCGGTGACGAACAGGGCAAACACGCCGAAGCGCTGATACAGGGCGTTGCGCATGGCGGCGCTGGCGGTTTGCGGCAGGATGGCTGCACTGATCAGTGTCGAACAGAGAATGCCCAACGAGATTTCCAGCACCCGCCAGACCGCGGCCATGAACGCGCCGTCCGGGTGGGCCAGCGCGGGCAAGCCGACCATTGCCGCGGTGTATCCGGCGAGTACGAAACCGTAGGCGCGGAAGTTGCGGCAGCGGGCGGCACCGGCCGTGCAGATACCGACCCAGATCGCCAGCGAACCGAGGAACAGCTCGGTGTTCTGCGCAAACAGGGCGATCAGCGCGACCATCACTGCCGATCCGGCCAGGGTGCCGAGAAAACGATAGAAACTCTTGGCGAACACCTGGCCGCTTTGCGGTTGCATGACGATGAACACGGTGATCATCGCCGTGCGCGGTTGCGGCAACTCCAGGCGCATGGCCAGCCACAGCGTCAGGAATGCCGCGAACAGCACCTTGAAGATGTAGACCCAGGTCACACCGTCGCTGCGTGCCCAGTCGAAGAAACCCCGACGCCATTCCAGGGAGTACAGCCAGCGCAAGGGTGCGGGCAAAGGAGTCATCAAATGCTGCTCAGTTAGAAAAGACTTGGGATGAGGGCAATCCTGTGGCGAGCGAGCTTGCTCGCGCTGGGCTGCGTAGCGGCCCCAAAATTCCGGCACCCCGTGAACATTTTGTGAGTGCTGCGCACTCAAGCGGGAGCAAGCTCCCTCGCCACAAAAGCGGGTGTGCCTGAAACAATCTGGTCACTTCAAAAGGCTCGGGGTTTTCGGCGCCTGGGTCTGTTCGGCGTTCGGTACGTCATAACCGGCACCGAGACCACCGCCCAGCGCCGTCACCAATTGCGCATGGGCACTCAAACGCGCCGCCTGAACCTGCTGCTGCACTTGCTGCTGCTTGAACAGCAGGGTCTGGGCATTGAGCACGTTGAGGTAATCGGTCAGGCCGCGCTGGTAGGCGATCATCGCGATGTCGTAGGTCCTCTGCGCAGTGGCCACCGACTCGGCGGCGAAAGCCTGTTGCTTGTCCATGGACTCGCGACGGATCAACTGGTCGGAGATGTTTTTCAACGCGTTGACCAGGGTCTGGTTGTACTTGGCCACGGCGATGTCATAACCCGCCGAGGCTTCGCCCAACTCCGAGCGCAAGCGTCCGCCATCGAAGATCGGCAAGGAAATCGCCGGACCCACGCTGTAGTTGAGTTTCTTCCCGGTCAGGAACTCCAGCGCCCCGCCGCCGGTGGCCATGTAGCCGAGGCTGCCGACCAGATCGACGTTCGGGTAGAAGCCGGCATGGGCGACATCGATGCCCCGCGCCTGCGCCGCCACTTGCCAGCGGCTGGCGACCACGTCCGGCCGTTGGCCGAGCAATTGCGCCGGCAGCGACGATGGCAGTTTCAGCGGCGCACCCAGCGACAGCGTTGGCCGCTGCAACTGCGCGCCCTCCCCCGGCCCCTTGCCGGCGAGGGCAGCGAGCTGGTTGCGGCTCAAGGCGATTTCTTCGTCGAGGGCGTCGATCTGGCGATGGGTTTCCGGCAGCGGCGTCTCGGCCTGGCTGACCTCGAAATGAGTGCCGATCCCCCCGTCCAGGCGTTTTTGCGCCAACTCAAGGATCTGCTGTTGCTGCTTCAAGGTCGCTTCGACGATATCCCGCCGGGCGTAATGCAACGACAACTCGATGTAGACCCGTACGATGTTGTCCTGCAATTCGAGCTGGGCCTGGCGCGCTTCGGCGACGCTCATGTGCGCCATGTCCACGGCGCGCTCGGTGGCATTGCTTTCACGGCCCCAAAGGTCGAGGGCATAGCTGAAACCCAGCGCCGCGTTATTGTCCCAGGTGGTGCTGTTGGCCAGCTCGCCGGGACCATAGAACTGGTCGGTAGGCCAGTTGTGACGCTTGAGGGTGGACTCGCCATTGATCTGCAGCGACTCGGCCGCTTCGGCCACGCCGGCCATGGACTTGGCCTGACGCACCCGGGCGGCGGCCATGGCCAGGGTCGGGCTGCCTTGCAGGGCGAGATCGATCCAGCGATTCAGTTGCGGGTCGCCATAGGCTTGCCACCATTGCGTGGTGGGCCAGTGCGCATCCTGCGCGGCACTCTGGATCGCTTCGTCGGTGACCAGTAAATTGGCCTCCAGCGCCTTGCCCTGCGGGGCAATACCTCCGGTTCCGATGCAGCCGCTGATTGCCAGGGTTAAAGCCAAAACACTGAGCGGCTGAAGCGCTCTGCTGATGCGACGCGGCACTGCTGCGATTTCCTGAGGTGGGGAGTTTTGCGAATTGCGCAATTCTATGGGGCGGCCTGAATGGCGATAAGCTGGGATTCCTGTGAATCTTTGTTACCGTTAACGAGATAATCCGCAAGTCGATCTTTAGTCGCCTGTAAACAAACAGAAACTTCGTGTCACAATTTGTCATTCGACGAGAGAGCACCCCATGGACACTTTGCAAAACATGCGCGCCTTCAGTTACGTGGCCGAAGCCGGCAGCTTCACCGCCGCCGCCGCGCAACTGGACACCACCACCGCCAACGTCTCGCGCGCGGTCTCCAACCTGGAAGCCCACCTGCAAACCCGCCTGCTCAATCGAACGACCCGACGCATTGCCCTGACCGAAGCCGGCAAGCGCTACCTGTTGCGCTGCGAACAGATCCTGGCCTACGTCGAAGAAGCCGAAGCCGAGGCCAGCGACGCCCACGCGCGCCCGGCCGGGCAACTGAAAGTGCACACCATGACCGGCATCGGCCAGCACTTCGTGATCGACGCCATCGCCCGCTACCGCAAGACCCACCCGGACGTGACCTTCGACCTGACCATGGCCAACCGCGTGCCGGACCTGCTCGACGAGGGCTACGACGTGTCCATCGTCCTCGCCAGCGAACTGCCGGATTCGGGTTTCGTCTCCCAGCGCCTGGGCATCACCTACAGCATCGTTTGCGCCTCGCCGGCCTACGTCAAAACCAACGGCTGCGCACAAAAACCCAGCGACCTGCTCAACCACGCCTGCCTGCGCCTGGTCAGCCCGGTGATTCCGCTGGAGAAATGGGCCTTCGACGGTCCTGATGGCCAGGAAATGGTCACCATCAACAGTTCACCCTTCCTGGTGAACTCCGCCGACGCGATGAAAACCGCGATCATCAGCGGCATGGGCGTTGGCGTCCTGCCGCTGTACGCCGCGATAGAAGGCCTGCGCAACGGCACGCTGGTGCGCGTGATGCCCAACTACCGCTCCCAGGAACTTAACCTTTATGCCATCTACCCGTCGCGCCAGTACCTGGATGCGAAGATCAAGACCTGGGTCGAGTATTTGCGTGGATCGCTGCCGGAACTGCTGGCGGCGCATCAGGCGGAATTGGCGGCGTATGAACTGAGCGGGAGTCTGGGTGGGGTTCGGGTGGCGAATTGATCCATCGGTTCAAAGCAAGATTGATCCCTTGTGGGAGCAGGCTCTCTCCCACAGTTTGAGTTGTGTACATCCTTGACGGGCAGCTCGGCTGACAGGCCGCCATCGCAGGCAAGCCAGCTCCCACAAAGATTGGGGACATCTGCAAAAACCAGGTCGGCTGGCCGGCCGCCATCGCGAGCAAGTCGGATCGCCGCACCGTCGCTCCCACAGAAGAGCAAAGGCAGGTCGGCGTACACAGACGCTCTTCACCACTCAACAGGCCGAGCGTTAGCTCGCCTGCAGCTCTTGATCTTGATCCACCCGCCCCCTCGGGAGGCTGAGCGGAGGTGTTCATCCGGGGATTGGCGCGCAGCGCCGTTCGACGCAGTCGAACTCATTGCATGTAGGTCGAAGCGAAGCCGACCGGAGGGCAATGCCCCCGGATGGATACCGCAGCGAAGGAACCCCGAGCCTCAGCGAGGGGCCGTACGTAAGGGGCGAGACCATTGGTTCCTTTGGGCTGGGCCGGCACTCCGGCGTTTGCCAAAGGGACTCGCCGTAAGGGCGAAACCATAGGTGGCCGTTACCGAAGAAACGGATATGTACACGGTCACCCACAACATGGTCGGCCCAAAGGCCGCCAAGACCTAACCAAACCGCAAACTGACAGCGCCGTCAGTTAGCCGTCACCCTCCTGACCAGCAAACAGGTTTATAAAGGAAACTACCTTACCCACCTACCGACCACCCAGCCCCGGCGCCCCACTCGCATGCGAATCCAGAAAAAATCCGCTCTGCTCGTCGCCCTTCTGATCGTCCTGGCAGCGCTGGGCCTGTGGTACGCCAACAAACCGGCCAAGGCCAAACTCGCCACCCCCACCGCCATCCCAGTGCGCGTGGTCGCCGTCGCCGAAAAAGACGTGCCGCGCTATATCAGTGGCATCGGCTCGGTGCTGTCCCTGCACAGCGTCGTGGTCCGCCCGCAAATCGACGGCATTCTCACCAAAATCATGGTCAAGGAAGGCCAACTGGTGAAAAAAGGTGACCTGCTGGCCACCATCGACGACCGGTCGATCCGCGCCAGCCTCGACCAGGCCCGGGCACAACTGGGCGAAAGCCAGGCGCAACTGCAAGTGGCGCTGGTCAACCTCAAGCGCTACAAGCTGTTGAGTGTCGACGACGGCGTGTCCAAGCAGACCTACGACCAGCAACAGGCCCTGGTCAACCAGCTCAAGGCCACCGCCCAAGGCAACCAGGCTTCGATTGACTCCGCCGAGGTACAGCTTTCCTACACACAAATTCGCTCCCCGGTCAGCGGTCGTGTCGGCATTCGTACCGTCGACGAAGGCAACTTCCTGCGCATGACCGACACCCAAGGCCTGTTCACAGTGACCCAGATCGACCCGATCGCTGTGGAATTCTCCCTGCCGCAGCAAATGCTGCCGACCTTGCAGGGTCTGATCAACGACCCACGGCACGCCCAGGTCAAGGCCTACATCGGTGCCGACACCGACGGCGAAACCGGCAACCTGCTCGGCGAAGGTCACCTGACCCTGATCGACAACCAGATCAACGCCAACACCGGCACCATCCGCGCCAAGGCCGAATTCGACAATGACGCACAGAAGCTCTGGCCGGGCCTGCTGGTGACGGTAAAGATTCAGACAGCCCTGGATAAAGATGCGCTGGTGGTGCCGCCGACAGTCGTACAACGCGGCCTCGACCAGCACTTTGTGTACCGGGTCAATGGGGACAAGGTCGAAGCCGTGCAGGTGCAGATGGTCTATCAAGGCAGCGGCCAGGACATCATCAAGGGCGTGAAGCCGGGTGATGTACTGGTCAGCGATGGTCAGTCGCGGCTCAAGCCCGGCGCTACTGTGCAAGTACTGACCGAGCCGCCTCAAGTGGTGCGATCGGAGGCCGCGCAATGAAGGGCCATGGTTCGATTTCAGCCTGGTGCATCGACCACCCGGTGGCCACGGTCCTGCTGACGTTCGCCCTGGTGCTGCTGGGTGTCATCGCGTTTCCGCGCCTGCCGGTAGCGCCGTTGCCGGAGGCAGAATTCCCGACCATCCAGGTGGCCGCGCAACTGCCCGGCGCCAGCCCGGAAACCATGGCTTCCTCGGTGGCCACGCCCCTTGAAGTGCAATTCAGTGCCATTCCCGGCGTAACCCAGATGACCTCAAGCAGTGCACTGGGTTCGACCAACCTGACCCTGCAATTCACCCTCGACAAGAGCATCGACACCGCGGCCCAGGAAGTGCAGGCGGCGATCAACACCGCCGCGGGCAAACTGCCCAAGGACATGCCGAACCTGCCGACCTGGCGCAAGGTCAACCCGGCCGACAGCCCGGTGCTGATCCTCAGCGTCAACTCCTCGCTGATGCCTGGCCCTGAGCTCAGCGACCTGACGGAAACCTTGTTGTCCCGTCAGCTCAGTCAGGTCGACGGTGTAGGCCAGGTCGTCATCACCGGTCAGCAGCGTCCGGCGATCCGTGTCCAGGTGTCCGCCGACAAACTCGCCGCCATCGGCCTGACCCTCGCGGACATTCGCCTGGCGATCCAGCAGACCAGCCTCAATCTGGCCAAGGGTGCGCTGTACGGCGAATCGAGCATTTCAACCCTGTCGACCAACGACCAGTTGTTCCACCCCGACGAATACAGCCAGTTGATCGTTTCCTACAAGGATGGTGCACCGGTTCACCTCAAGGATGTCGCGAAAGTCGTCAACGGTTCGGAAGATGCCTACGTTCAGGCGTGGGCGGGTTCGCAACCGGGTGTGAACCTGGTGATCTTCCGCCAGCCAGGCGCCAACATCGTAGAGACAGTGGATCGCATTCAGGCCGCGTTGCCGGCACTGCAGGCGATGTTGCCCGCCTCGGTGCAGGTCAAGGTGTTGATCGACCGCACCCAGACCATCCGCGCTTCGCTGCGCGAGGTGGAAATCACCTTGATGATCGCCGTGATGCTGGTGGTGGCGGTGATGGCGCTGTTCCTGCGCCAACTGTCGGCCACGCTGATCGTGTCGGCAGTGCTCGGTGTGTCGCTGATCGCCAGCTTTGCGCTGATGTACGTCATGGGCTTCAGCCTGAACAACCTCACGCTGGTGGCGATCGTGGTCGCCGTGGGCTTTGTGGTGGACGATGCGATCGTGGTGGTGGAAAACATCCACCGACATCTCGAGGCCGGCGACGGCATGCGCGAGGCGGCGATCAAGGGCGCTGGCGAGATCGGATTTACCGTGGTGTCGATCAGTTTCTCGCTGGTCGCAGCGTTCATTCCGCTGCTGTTCATGGGCGGTGTGGTCGGCCGACTGTTCAAGGAGTTCGCCCTGACCGCCACCTCTACCATTTTGATTTCGGTGGTGGTTTCGCTGACATTGGCGCCAACGCTGGCAGCGCTGTTCATGCGGGCACCGGTGCATCACGCTCATAGCAAACCGGGCTTTGGTGAACGTCTGCTGGCGTGGTACGAAAAAGGCCTGCGCCATGCCCTCGCCCACCAGAAAATGATGATCGGCGTGTTCACTTTGTCGCTGGCGCTGGCCGTTGCCGGCTACATCTTCATTCCCAAAGGTTTCTTCCCGATCCAGGACACCGGTTTCGTCCTTGGCACCACTGAAGCCGCCGCCGATATTTCCTACGGCGACATGGTGAAAAAACACCTGGCGATGGCCGAAATCGTTGCCGCCGACCCCGCTGTCGAAACCTTCTCGCACTCAGTCGGCGTCTCGGGCAGCAACCAGACCATTGCCAACGGCCGCTTCTGGATCACCCTGAAAAAACGCGGGGATCGCGACGTCTCGGCCAGCGAATTCATCGACCGGATTCGCCCACAACTGATGAAAGTCCCGGGCATCGTCCTGTACCTGCGTGCAGGGCAAGACATCAACCTCAGCTCCGGTCCCAGCCGCGCCCAGTACCAATACGTGCTCAAGAGCAACGACGGTGCGACCCTCAGCACCTGGACCCAGCGCCTGACGGAAAAACTGCGCGCCAACCCGGCGTTCCGCGACATTTCAAACGACCTGCAACTGGGCGGCAGCATCACCCACATCAGCATCGACCGCAGCGCCGCGGCACGTTTCGGCCTCACCGCCAGCGACGTCGACGAAGCCCTGTACGATGCCTTCGGTCAGCGCCAGGTCAATGAATTCCAGACCCAGATCAATCAGTACAACGTGATTCTGGAACTGGACACCAAACAGCGCGGCAAGGCCGAAAGCCTCAACTACTTCTACCTGCGCTCGCCCCTGAGCGGGGAAATGGTGCCGCTGTCGGCCCTGGCCAGGTTCGATGCGCCGACCATCGGCCCGCTGTCCATCGCCCATGACGGGATGTTTCCGGCGGCCAACCTGTCGTTCAACCTGGCCCCCGGCGTGGCGCTGGGTGATGCGGTGATCATGCTCAACCAGGCCAAGGCCGACATCGGCATGCCGACCGCCATCAGCGGTAATTTCCAGGGCGCGGCCCAGGCGTTTCAGAGTTCGCTGGCCAGCCAGCCATGGCTGATCCTGGCGGCGCTGTTGGCGGTGTACATCATTCTCGGTGTGCTCTACGAGAGCTTCGTGCACCCGCTGACGATCATTTCGACCTTGCCTTCGGCGGGCCTCGGCGCGGTGATCATGCTGTGGATCTGCGGCCAGGACTTTTCGATCATGGCGCTGATCGGGCTGGTGTTGCTGATCGGTATCGTGAAAAAGAACGGCATCCTGATGATCGACTTCGCCCTCGAAGCGCAGCGCAACGGCGGCTTGTCACCGGAAGAGGCGATCTTCAAGGCCTGCATCACGCGGTTCCGGCCGATCATCATGACCACCCTCGCCGCCCTGCTCGGCGCCCTGCCGCTGATGCTCGGCTATGGCACCGGTGCCGAGTTGCGCCAGCCCCTGGGGATCGCGGTGGTCGGCGGCTTGCTGGTGAGCCAGGCGCTGACGCTGTTCACCACGCCGGTCATATACTTGTGGCTTGAGCGGCTATTCCATCGACCTGAACCTGCGCCAGAACCGGTGCTGGCGACCACAGACTGAGGCGGGTCATGCGCGTTCTGATTATCGAAGACGAAGAAAAAACCGCGGACTATCTGCATCGCGGCCTGACGGAACAGGGTTTCACTGTGGATCTGGCCCGCGATGGCGTGGAAGGCCTGCACCTGGCGCTGGAGAGTGACTACGCGGTGATCGTCCTCGACGTGATGCTGCCGGGCCTCGACGGCTTCGGTGTGTTGCGCGCCCTGCGTGCGCGCAAGCAAACCCCGGTGATCATGCTCACCGCCCGCGAGCGTGTGGAAGATCGCATCAAGGGACTGCGCGAAGGCGCCGATGACTATCTGGGCAAACCGTTTTCCTTCCTGGAACTGGTGGCGCGCCTGCAAGCGCTGACCCGCCGCAGCGGCGGCCATGAACCGGTGCAGGTGAGCATCGCCGACCTGTGGATAGATTTGATCAGCCGCAAGGCCACCCGCGCCGGTACACGCCTGGACCTGACCGCCAAGGAGTTCTCGCTGCTCAGCGTGCTGGCCCGGCGCCAGGGTGAAATCCTCTCGAAAACCGCCATTGCCGAGATGGTCTGGGACATCAATTTCGACAGCGACGCCAACGTCGTCGAAGTCGCGATCAAACGCCTGCGGGCCAAGCTCGACGGGCCGTTCGAAGAGAAACTGCTGCACACCATTCGCGGCATGGGTTATGTGCTGGAGAGCCGTGGTGTCCAGTAACAGCATTGCCCTGCGCCTGAGCGGGATGTTCACGCTGGTGGCGCTGCTAGTGTTCTTGCTGATCGGCTGGGCGCTGTACCAGCAGGTCGACAAAGGCCTGGGCCTGCTGCCAGAAGCCGAGTTGGACGCACGCTACAGCGTGCTCGAATCCACGGTCGGCCGTTACGGCACGCCCGAGCACTGGGTGAAGATCAACAACAAGCTCAACCTGCTGAGCGAAGAAGACAAGCGCATCAGTTTCTGGATCATCAGTGGCGATCCACGCTACGAATACGGCAACCTGACCCCGCAGATCCGCGCCTTTGCCCAAGGGCCGCTGGGCACGCGCGACATGCATCTGCCGGACCACCCGTATCCGCTGAAAGTGCTGGTCAGCGAGTTCCCGGCCAAGGATCAGCGCCCTCCGCTGCGCTTTATGATCGCCATCGACACCGAAACGTTTTTCCATACCCAGCATCACCTGCTGGTCGCGCTGATCAGCCTGGCGATTGTCGGCGTGCTGCTGGCCTCGGCACTGGGTTATTGGGTGGCGCGGATCGGGCTCAAGCCGCTGATCAAACTGTCCCAGGAAGCCCAGCGCCTGGCTCCGCCGTTGCGCTCGGGACGTTTGCGATTGTCACCGTTGCCGCCGGAACTCGATCAATTCGTCAGCTCGTTCAACTCGACCCTGGAACGGGTCGAGCAGGCCTACTCGCGTCTTGAGTCGTTCAACGCCGATGTCGCCCACGAACTGCGCTCGCCACTGACCAACCTGATCGGCCAGACCCAGGTCGCGTTGACCCGCGGACGCTCCGCCGAGCATTACTTCGAAGTGCTGCAATCGAACCTCGAAGAGCTGGAGCGACTGCGTTCGATCATCAACGACATGCTGTTCCTGGCCAGCGCCGATCAGGGCAGCAAGGCGACCAAACTCACCTCGACCTCGCTGGCCGATGAGGTGGCCACGACCCTGGAATATCTGGATTTCATTCTCGAGGACGCTCAGGTTCAGGTCGAGGTCAGTGGTGACGCGCAGGTGCGGATCGAGATCGCCCATCTGCGCCGGGCATTGATCAACTTGTTGAATAATGCCGTACAGCACACCGCGCCCGGGCAGGTGATCCAGGTGCGGATCGAAGCCCAGGAGCATCAAGTCAGCATCGGCATCGCCAACCCCGGCTCGCCGATTGCCAGTGAACACCTGCCTCGCCTGTTCGAGCGTTTCTACCGGGTCGATGCCTCACGCAGCAACAGCGGCCACAATCACGGCTTGGGGCTGGCCATCGTCAAGGCGATTGCGCTGATGCATGGCGGCGATGTGTTCGTGCGCAGCGATCATGGGATGAATACCTTCGGTATCCATCTCCCGGTCTGACATACCTGCGATCTTTGCTTTTGCTGTAACAGTCCTTTCATGAATCCGCTCTTTTTCCCCTCGTCTCATATCCTTATCTTTGCCCGCACCAAACAGCACTTGCCAAGCAAGAAGGTTTCCAAGATGTCCAACAGTATGGGTATTGCCAGCGCTTTCGTTTTGTCCTCTTTGTTCCTGTCGCCATTGGCGATGGCGGAAGAATCGCAGACTTTCGTCGCGCATAACGCCGCACGTGCCGCGACGTTCGAAGAGCATCGGATCGAGATGACGGCCAAGGCTGCGCAAAACTCCCAAGCCCCGCAGGCATCCAGCATCCAGGCCGAGCCGCTGGTCGAAAAAGACAGCTGACCGGCACCGATCACTACCATTTTCAACGACACTTTTCATCGGCTCTTCCCTTTGAAAAGTTGTCTCCAAAGCCGCTGTTGTCAGCGGCTTTTTTTATAGTGGCGACTCAGCCTTCATTGCAATTTCTGCAACGAAAGTCACTGACGCCCGCGTCAACGGTCAATCGTTCGAGCAACAGGAAGGATTCACTCGGCTGCTACGTTTATGCAACTACGCTTAGAGCGTCCCTTTAGCAGACGTCAGCCCTATGACCGCAAGCCGCACCGCACATTTTCAAGGCCCGACCGGGCGACCCGAAATCATGGTGATCCTGGGCAGCACCCTGACAGTCATCTCGATCCTGTGCATCGTCACTTTCCTGCTGATCCGCGAACACGCCAACGCCCAGCAGACCGCCACCCGCAGCGCGACCACCATTGCGCAACTGATCGATGCCGACGTCCTGCGTACGGTCGAGCTCTATGACTTGACCTTGCAGGGCCTGATTGCCGCCGCCCAACGGGACGACCTTAAACAGGTTGCACCGCAGATCCGTCATCTGGTGTTGTTCGACCGCTCCACCACCACACGCTACAAGGGTGACATCCTGCTGCTGGACAAGCACGGCGACGTGCTCGCCGACTCATCATTGATCGAACCGAAACCGGGCAACTTCGCTGACCGCGATTACTTCCTGGCCCATGCCTTCAATCGCGACACCGGCATGTTTATCAGCCGGCCGTTCAAGCCACGGTGCGACTGCAATGACAGCGACGAATGGCGCATCAGTTTCAGCCGGCGCATTTCATCGCCCACGGGTGAATTCCTGGGGGTCGCGGTGGCGTCGATGCGCATGAGCTATTTCGATCAGCTGTTCAGCAGCCTCGACATCGGCAACGGCAGTACGCTGGGCATCATCAACGACGACGGGATCCTCCTGGCACAGAAACCGTACCGGGAACCCAACACCATCGGTAAAAGCCTCTCCAGCCGCCCCAACGTCGCACGCATGCTGCGCGAGCGCAGTGGCACCTTTGAAAGCGTGTCGAGTGTCGACCATCAACGGCGCCTGTACACCTTTACCCGGGTCGGCAATCTGCCGCTGACCGTCATCGTGGCCCTTTCCATCGACGAAGTGTTCGCTGCCTGGAACCGCACGGCCTACGCGATCAGCGGTGCAACAGGGGTTTTGTGCATCGGCCTGTTGTGGCTGACCTGGCTACTCTGCCGCGAGCTGCGACGGCGCCAAAATGCCGAGCAGGAATTGGCGCAACTGGCGGCCACCGATGCCTTGACGGGCGTGGCCAACCGTCGATCCCTTGACCAGACCCTGCGCCATGAATGGTTTCGCGCGCAGCGCAGCGGCAAGCCGTTGTCGTTGCTGATGATCGATGCCGATCACTTCAAGGCCTTCAATGACCGGCACGGGCATCAGGCCGGCGACGAAGCCTTGCGGGCGTTGGCCGAGGTCATCCGCGCCAATGTCCATCGCCCGGCGGATCTGGTGGCTCGTTATGGTGGCGAGGAGTTTTCAGTAGTCCTGGCTGAAACTGGCAGTGAAGGCGCGAAGCAAATCGCCGAACACATCCGCGAAGCGGTGCAGAAACTGCCACTAGTAGACCCTGGTGAGCCGCCGATGAGCGTGAGTATCGGTATTGCCACCTGGACGGCGGCCAGTGATATCAACCTGGAGCAATTGCTGTTCAGCGCGGACAAGGCGCTGTATCAGGCCAAGGAAGGGGGGCGTAACCGGGTTGTTTGTGCCAGTTGAATTCTATGCTGAATCGACTGGCCTCTTCGTCGGAACGCCGCCCGGAGCAAGCCCGCTCCCACAGGGAATCGCGGTCAACTGTGGGAGCGGGCTTGCTCGCGAAAGCGGCCTGTCAGGCAACACAAAATTCAGGGCATAAAAAAAGGCCACCCGAAGGCAGCCTTTAAAAAACTAGAGAGGTTTTTTGCTTACACCGCCGCAACCGGGCGCATGTAAGAGATTGGTGCGGTGCTGGCGTCTTCGAACGTCACGACTTCCCAGGCATCTGTCTGCTCAATCAACTTGCGCAGCAGCTGGTTGTTCAGTGCGTGGCCGGACTTGAAGCCCTTGAACTCACCAATCAGGCTATTGCCCAGCAGGTACAGGTCGCCAATTGCATCGAGGATCTTGTGCTTCACGAATTCGTCTTCATAGCGAAGGCCGTCTTCGTTCAGTACGCCATCGGCGTCGACCACGATTGCGTTTTCAACGCTGCCGCCGAGTGCAAGGTTGTGCTTGCGCAGGTACTCGATGTCACTCATGAAACCGAAAGTACGGGCGCGGCTGACTTCTTTTACGAACGAAGTGCTGGAAAAATCCACGCTTGCACTTTGGGTGCGGTCCCGGAAAACCGGGTGATCGAAATCGATCTCGAAGCTCACCTTGAACCCTTCGAAAGGGACGAAAGTGGCGCGCTTGTCGCCGTCTTCCACTGTCACTTCACGCAGGATGCGGATGAATTTCTTGGCGGCGTCCTGTTCTTCCAGGCCTGCCGATTGAATCAGGAATACGAAAGGTCCAGCGCTGCCATCCATGATCGGGACTTCGGACGCGGAGAGCTCGACGTAGGCGTTATCGATGCCCAGGCCAGCCATGGCCGAGAGCAAGTGCTCTACCGTGTCCACTTTGACGTCGCCATTGATCAGCGTGGTCGACATAGTGGTTTCACCGACGTTTTCCGCGCGGGCAGGAATCTGCACCACAGGGTCGAGGTCAGCGCGACAAAACACAATGCCAGTGTCGACAGGCGCAGGCTTGAGGGTCAGGTAGACCTTCTCCCCGGAGTGCAGGCCTACACCTGTGGCACGGATAATATTTTTCAGTGTGCGTTGTTTAATCATGGCTTGGGCCGCTTCAGCGCAAATTGCGAACTGGTATCAACAAAGGCTGGCGATGATAGCAGACCGAGCCTTTGCTGAACACCAATCACCTTCATAGCCCTGATACATTCCATCAATCGGCCTGACGACGCAGGAAAGCCGGGATGTCCAGGTAGTCCAGGTCATCTTGCGGATTCATCTTCGCGGCAGTCGCAGCACCGGCCTGGGCCTGGTTGCGCATGACGGTCGGACGGTCCAGGTCACGGTAGTTCACCGCTGGAGCTTCCTGACGAACAGGGGCCTGTTGTTGTGGCTGTGCAGCCATCGAAGTGTGAACGGTGTTGTCGATGACCTTCACAGGCTTCTCGATTTTAGCGCCCAGACCTGTGGCAACGACAGTCACGTGCAACTCGTCACGCATGTCCGGATCGATAACGGTACCGACCTTGACCATCGCGTGCTCGGAAGCGAAGGCTTCGATGATGCTACCCACGTCGGAGTACTCGCCCAGGGACAGATCCGGACCGGCGGTAATGTTTACCAGGATGCCGCGAGCGCCTTGCAGGTTCACGTCTTCCAGCAGCGGGTTGCGAATGGCCGCTTCGGTGGCCTCGCGTGCACGGTTCGGACCGCTGGCGCAGCCAGTGCCCATCATCGCCATGCCCATTTCGCTCATCACGGTACGCACGTCGGCGAAGTCGACGTTGATCATGCCCGGACGCTTGATGATGTCGGAGATACCGCGAACGGCACCGGCCAGCACATCGTCGGCCTTGGCGAAAGCCGACAGCAGGCTTGCGTCTTTACCGAGGATGGTCAGCAGCTTCTCGTTGGGAATGGTGATCAACGAGTCGACGCTTTCCGACAGCAGGCGGATGCCTTCGTCGGCGATCTGCATGCGCTTGCGACCTTCGAACGGGAACGGACGGGTTACCACCGCAACGGTGAGGATCCCCATTTCCTTGGCCACTTCGGCGATGATCGGCGCAGCACCGGTACCGGTACCACCGCCCATGCCGGTTGTGATGAACACCATATTGGTGCCCTGCAGGACTTCGGCAATGCGCTCACGGTCTTCAAGAGCGGCCTGACGACCTACTTCAGGGTTGGCGCCGGCTCCCAGGCCTTTGGTCACGCCGGTACCCAGTTGCAGGATGGTCCGCGCGCCGATGGATTTCAGCGCCTGGGCATCAGTGTTGGCGCAGATGAACTCAACGCCTTCAATGTTGCTCTTGACCATGTGGTTGACAGCGTTGCCGCCGCCACCGCCGACACCGATAACTTTGATTACCGGGCTTGCGGGGATGTTGTCTACGAGTTCGAACATTTTCCCTCTCCTTTCAATTCTCTAGTTTTTTCGCCTACTGCGTGCTTCGGTGTAACGGTATTGCGGTAAATCTTCAGAAATTGCCCTGGACCCACTTCTTCAGGCGGTCCAGCAGCGGAGCCTGCGGCTCTTCGTTGCTGTAGCTGTCGCGGCTGCCGATGCCCGAGAACGAGATGCCGTCGGACTGCTTCTGCAGGCCATACATCAACAGGCCGACGCCGGTGGAATAGATCGGGTTGCGCACCACGTCATCCAGACCTTTGACGCCGTGAGGCACGCCCAGGCGCACCGGCATGTGGAAGATTTCCTCGGCCAGCTCAGTGGCGCCTTCCATCTTCGCGGTACCGCCGGTCAGCACGATGCCGGCCGGGATCAGGTCTTCGTAGCCGCTGCGGCGCAGTTCGGCCTGGATCAGCGTGAACAGTTCGTCGTAGCGTGGCTCGACCACTTCGGCCAGGGCCTGGCGGGACAGTTCGCGCGGTGGACGGTCGCCAACGCTTGGCACCTTGATGGTTTCACCGGCACCGGCCAGCTTGGCCAGGGCGCAGGCGTAGCGGATCTTGATTTCTTCGGCGTACTGGGTCGGAGTGCGCAACGCCATGGCGATGTCGTTGGTTACCTGGTCACCGGCAATCGGGATCACTGCGGTGTGACGGATCGCGCCTTCGGTGAAGATCGCGATGTCGGTGGTGCCGCCACCGATGTCCACCAGGCACACGCCCAGCTCTTTCTCGTCATCGGTCAGTACCGAATAGGCCGAAGCCAGCTGTTCGAGAATGATGTCGTCGATTTCCAGACCGCAGCGACGCACGCATTTTTCAATGTTCTGTGCGGCGTTGACGGCGCAGGTGACCACGTGGACCTTGGCTTCCAGACGTACGCCGGACATGCCCAGAGGCTCGCGAACGCCTTCCTGGTTATCGATCACGTAATCCTGCGGCAGGGTGTGCAGCACGCGCTGGTCAGCCGGGATCGCCACGGCCTGGGCAGCGTCGAGCACACGCTCGAGGTCCGCCGAGCTGACTTCGCGATCACGAATCGCCACGATGCCGTGGGAGTTCAGGCTGCGGATGTGATTGCCGGCCACGCCGACGAACGCCGAGTGGATGCGGCAACCAGCCATCAGCTGCGCTTCTTCGATGGCGCGCTGGATCGATTGCACGGTGGACTCGATGTTCACCACCACGCCTTTTTTCAGGCCACGGGACGGATGAGTACCGATCCCGACGATTTCCAGCGTGCCGTCGTCCGCGACCTCGCCCACCAGCGCCACCACCTTGGAGGTGCCGATATCGAGACCGACGATCATTTTGCCGCTTTGCACGTTTGCCATGGGTCCTGCCTCTTCTTAATTCTTCGCGACAGCGGGTTGGGCTGCCGTGGGCGCTACAGGTTCCCGCCAGCCAACAGCGAGGCCGTTGGCGTAGCGCAGATCGATGCGCGCAATGTTCGTAATCTGTTCTTTAAGCGTCTTGTCATAGATGGCGATGAAACGGCGCATCTTTTCCACCTGGTTGCCACGTCCCAGCAGCAGTTCGATCCCGGGACCCGCGCTGCCGGGGCCGGTGGTCAGGAACCAGCTGCCGCGATCACGCAGTTCCAGGCGTGCAATCGAGAAGCCCAGCGGCCTGAGCATCTGGCTCAGCACCTGGTATTGCTGCATGACCTGCTGCTGGGCCCGCAGTGGGCCGAACAGCTGTGGCAGGTGTTCATAGTTCGCCAACTCGCGCGGCGTGAAGGCCTGGCCCTGGTTGTTCAACAGCGACTCGTCGCCCCAACGGGCCACCGGCAGTTGTTCTTCCAGGCGGATCACCACTTGATCCGGCCATACCCTGCGCACTTCGGCGTGGGCAATCCATGGCATCGTTTCCAGCTCGGTGCGCATGCTCGCCAGGTCGATGGTGAAGAAGCTCGACGCCACGTAAGGGGCGATCCGTTGCTGCACCGCTTGCTGGCTGATGTAACTCAAGTCGCCCTGCACGTTGACCTTGGTGATCGGTCGGTCGGCATACGGCAACAGCCGTGTCGCGCCTTCGTAAGTACCGAACCCCAAGGCCACCAGCAGTACCGGCCAGAACAACGCTTTGAGAAAACCGAAGTTGGCTTTCGGCAGGCGCGCGGACATCGGCTCTTTGGCCACCATTCGGCTGGCACCCCGCGGTACCGGCTTGCGGCCGGTCGGTACGGTGGGCTGATGTCTGAGCTGAGCGCCTTGCATGGCCTTAACCTCTCATTGACTCTTGGTTACCGGCAGTCTTGCCGACAACGCTCTCGGCCAGAATGGCCAGGACCAGTTGCTGGAAATCCAGACCGGCGGCACGGGCCGCCATCGGCACCAGGCTGTGATCGGTCATGCCCGGTGCGGTGTTGACTTCCAGGAACCAGAACTGCCCGTCGGCGTCCTGCATCACGTCTGCCCTGCCCCAACCGGCGATACCCAGCGCTTCACAGGCTTTCGCCGTGAGGTCCATGAGTTCCTTTTCCTTGGCACTGTCCAGACCGCACGGAATGCGGTACTGGGTATCGTTGGCGATGTATTTGGCGTCGTAGTCGTAGAAGCTGTGCGTCGTGCCCAGGGCAATCGGTGGCAACACCTGGTCACGCAGGGTGGCGATGGTGAACTCCGGACCGTGAATCCATTGCTCGACCAACACTTGCGAATCGTAGGTACTGGCCGCTTTCCATGCGTCGATCAATTCGGACGCGGAACTCACTTTGGCCATCCCGATACTTGAACCTTCATGGGCCGGTTTGACGATCAAAGGGAAGCCCAGTTCCGTCGCCGCCGAAATACAATCGGCCTCGCTGCAAAGGACCGCGTGACGAGGGGTCGGAATGCCCAGGCTGTGCCAAACCTGCTTGGTTCGCAGCTTGTCCATGGCCAGGGCCGACGCCAGGATGCCGCTGCCGGTGTACGGAATGCCCAGGCATTCGAGCAGGCCCTGCATGCTGCCGTCTTCACCGCCACGACCGTGGAGGATGATGAAGGCGCGGTCGATCTTTTCGCTCTGCAGACGCTGCAGCAGGTCATCGCCCACGTCGAGGCCGAACGCGTCCACACCGGCGGTTTGCAGTGCGTCCAGAACAGCGTTGCCGGATTTCAGGGACACTTCGCGCTCGGCGCTCTTGCCGCCGAACAGCACAGCGACGCGGCCGAAGTCTTTCGGCGCGATCGTGGAGACCAGGTTGGCGTAGGCAGCACTCATTTCAACTTCCCCTTCTCCGGCGCGGCAACGGCACCAGCGAACAACTCACTTTTCAACAGTTTTGGTGCGAGACCGCCGATATCGCCGGCGCCCTGGCACAGCAGGATGTCGCCGGCACGCAACAGTGGCTTGACCACTGGCGCGAGGTCGACACCACGCTCGATGTAGATCGGGTCAAGCTGGCCACGCTGACGGATGCTGTTGCACAGCTTGCGGCTGTCGGCCCCCGGAATCGGCTCTTCGCCGGCCGGATAGACTTCCATCAGCAGCAGGACGTTGGCGTCGGCCAGTACATTGACGAAATCGTCGTACAAGTCACGGGTGCGGCTGTAACGGTGCGGCTGGTAGACCATCACCAGGCGGCGCTCCGGCCAGCCACCGCGTACGGCCTTGATCACGGCCGCGACTTCCGTCGGGTGGTGACCGTAGTCATCGACCAGCATCACATTGCCGCCCTCCACCGGCAGTTCGCCGTAGACCTGGAAGCGGCGGCCGACACCCTGGAACCCGGACAGGCCCTGGACGATGGCTTCATCGCTGACGCCTTCGTCGGTGGCGATGCAGATGGTCGCCAGTGCGTTCAATACGTTGTGGTTGCCCGGCATGTTGACCGAAACATCCAGCGGCTCGCGGTCAGGGCGCAGCACGGTGAAGAAGGTCTGCATGCCTTGCTGGCGCACGTTGATGGCGCGCACGTCACAGTCTTCGCCGAAACCATAGGTGACCGTCGGGCGTTTGACCTGCGGGAGGATTTCACGCACCACCGGATCGTCCAGGCACACCACCGCCAGACCATAGAACGGCAGGTTGTGGAGGAATTCGACGAAGGTTTTCTTCAGTTTGTTGAAGTCACCGTCGTAGGTCGCCATGTGGTCGGCGTCGATGTTGGTGACCACGGCCACCAGCGGCTGCAGGTGCAGGAAGCTGGCGTCGCTTTCGTCGGCTTCGGCAATCAGGTAGCGGCTGGTGCCGAGCTGGGCATTGGTGCCCGCGGCGTTCAGGCGTCCACCGATCACGAATGTCGGGTCCAGGCCACCGGCGGCGAACACCGAAGCGATCAGGCTGGTGGTGGTGGTTTTACCGTGGGTACCGGCCACGGCGATGCCGTGGCGATAACGCATCAGCTCAGCCAGCATCTCTGCGCGCGGCACCACCGGGATACGGCGTTCCAGCGCGGTAGCGACTTCCGGGTTGGACGTGTTCACGGCGCTCGACACCACCAGCACGTCAGCGGCCGCGGCGTTCTCGGCGCGGTGGCCGATGAAGATCTGCGCACCGAAGGACTCCAGACGCTCGGTCACCGGCGATGCCTTCAGGTCAGAGCCGGACACGGCATAACCCAGGTTCAGCAGCACCTCGGCAATCCCGCACATTCCCACACCGCCGATACCGACGAAGTGGATGCGGCGGATGCGGCGCATTTCCGGTTGCGGCATGGCTTTCTGACTCTCAACCATGGGCCACCTCCAGGCAGCTATCGACCACGTTACGGGTGGCATCGGGTTTGGCCAGGCGGCGTGCCGCGGCGGCCATTTCGTTGAGTCGTTGTGGTTGCATCAGGACCTCTGTCAGGCGAGCGGCAAGATCCGCTGCGCCGGTCGTTCTTTGTGGCATCAGGAAGGCTGCGCCTTCACGGGCCAAATATTCGGCATTGCGGGTCTGGTGATCGTCGATGGCGTGAGGCAAAGGCACCAGCATCGAGGGCAGACCGGCGGCGGCCAGTTCACTGATGGTCAGCGCGCCTGCGCGACATACCACCAGGTCGGCCCAGCTGTAGGCTTGGGCCATGTCTTTGATGAAGGGCTGCACCTGCGCCTCGACGCCAGCCGCGCGATAGCGCTCTGCAGTCACTTCATCGTGGTTTTTGCCGGCCTGATGGAACACTTCCGGACGCAAGTCGGCAGCGACTTGCGACAGGGCTTCAGGCAGCAATTTGTTCAACGGTTCTGCGCCCAGGCTTCCGCCCAGGATCAGCAAACGCGCCTTGCGACCGGCCAGGGCAGGTCGCGATGTTTCGAGGAACAGCTCGGTGCGCACCGGATTACCGGTGGTCCGGCGGCTGTCCGACAGGGTAAAGGTGTCGGGGAACGCTTCACAGACTCGGGCGGCCAACGGCACCAGCAACCGATTGGCGGTACCGGCCACGGCGTTCTGTTCGTGAACGATCACCGGCACACCGGCCAGTTTTGCCGCGACGCCGCCAGGACCGGTCACAAAGCCACCAAAACCCACGACACAGACCGGTTGCAGACGGCGAATGATCGCCCGCGCCTGCCAGACTGATTTGAGCAACATGAACGGTGCCTTGAGCAGGGACAATTTGCCCTTGCCCCGCAGACCGCTGGCATTGATCCGATGCAGTTCGATACCGGCCGCCGGCACCAGATCGTTCTCGATCCCACGCGGGGTGCCGAGCCAGTGCACGGTATAGCCGCGCGCCTGGAATTCGCGGGCACAGGCCAGCGCCGGGAACACGTGGCCACCGGTGCCGCCAGCCATGATCATGACGTTAGCGCCCATGGTTCGGCTCCTCGGCGAAGTCGCTCTCATGGAACTCCATCTCTTCACTGCCCAAGTGGGTTCGACTTTCCCACTCGATGCGCAGCAACAAGCCGAGACAGGCACAGCAGATCACCAACGAACTACCGCCATAACTGAGGAACGGCAGGGTCAAACCTTTGGTCGGCAGCAGACCGACATTCACGCCGATGTTGATCAGGAACTGGCCGATCCACAGGAACGACAGGCCGTATGCCACATAAGCTGCAAAAAACTGCTTGGCCTTTTCAGCCCACAAACCGATGTACATGCCACGAATACACACGAAGACGAACAGTGCCACGGTGCACAACGACCCCACTGCACCCAGCTCTTCGGCCAGGACCGAGAACACGAAGTCAGTGTGGGCTTCGGGCAGGTAGAACTGCTTCTGCACGCTGTTGCCCAGGCCGACGCCCAGCCATTCGCCGCGACCGAAAGCGATCAAGGCCTGGGACAGCTGATAGCCGGCGCCGAACTGGTCGGCCCACGGGTCGGCAAAGTTGGTCAGGCGCGCCATTCGATAGGGCTGCATTTGAATCAACAGCACCACCGCGCCGACGGCCAGGACCACCATCAGGGAAAAACGGAACAGCCCGACCCCGCCGAGGAACAGCATCGCCGCCGCAGCACCCATCATCACGACGGTGGCACCGAAGTCCGGTTCCATCAGCAGCAGGCCCGCCATCGGCAGCAGCACGATGAACGGCTTGAAGAAGCCCATCCAGCTTTCGCGCACTTCTTTCTGGCGACGCACCAGATAACCGGCGAGGTAGATCACCACGAACACCTTGGCGATCTCGGAAGGCTGGACGTTGAAGAAACTGAAGCCGATCCAGCGCATCGAGCCGTTAACCTCACGGCCGATCCCCGGAATGATCACCATCACCAGCAAGCCGAACGCCCCCAGCAGCATCAGCCAGCCCAGGCGTTGCCAGGTGGCAATCGGGATCATCATGGTGACGATGCAGGCACCCAGGCCCAGCACCACGTAAATAAGGTGGCGGATCATGTAGTACAGGGCGCTGCCCGACTGCACGGCCGCCACTTCGGTCGATGCCGAGGCGATCATGATCAGCCCCAGGCCGAGCAGCGTCAGGCAACCGGCGAGCATCGGGAAGTCGAGGTCGATACCGCGCCCGGTGATGAGCGGCGATGGATACGGCTTGATGATGCCTTTGAGGCTCATGCCAGATCCTCCACGGCTTGGACGAACTGGTGGCCACGGTCTTCGTAGTTCTTGAACATGTCGAAACTGGCGCAGGCTGGCGACAGCAACACCACATCGCCCGGCTGGGCTGCGGCGCGGCATTGCTCGATAGCTTCGATCAGGGTGCCGGCGCGGATCAGCGGTACGGCATCGCCGATGGCTTCGCCGATCTTGTCGGAGTCACGGCCCATCAGGACCACGGCACGGCAGTTGGCCGCCACCGGATCGCGCAGATCTTTGAACTCGGCACCCTTGCCGTCGCCACCGGCGATCAGCACGACCTTGCCGTCAATGTCCGCGCCCAGGCCTTCGATGGCCGCCAGTGCGGCACCGACGTTGGTGGCCTTGGAATCGTTGTAGTAGCCCACGCCGTCGAGGTCACGGACCCACTGGCAGCGGTGCTCGAGACCTGCGAAGGTGTGCAGGCTCGACAGCATGGCATCGAACGGCAGGCCGACCGCATGGCCCAGGGCCAGGGCGGCCAGGGCGTTGGACTGGTTGTGGGCGCCGCGAATCTTCAATTCGCGCACCGGCATCAGGTTCTGGAATTCGAAGGCCAGGTACTTCTCGCCGTCTTCTTCACGGATGCCGAAGGCTTTGAAATCGGGCTTGCTCAGGCCGAAGGTCCAGCACGGCTGGCCCTCGCCCATCAACGGACGACTCAAAGCGTCCTGGCGATTGACCACGAACTGCCTGGCGCCCCGGAAGATCCGGTGCTTGGCCAGGTGGTAGGCCGGCAGACCGCTGTAACGGTCCATGTGGTCTTCGCTGACGTTGAGCACGGTCGCCACTTCGGCGTTGAGCTGATCGGTGGTTTCCAGCTGGAAACTCGACAGCTCCATCACGTACAACTCGATGTCGTCGCTAAGCAAATCCAACGCCGGGATACCGAGATTGCCACCGACGGCAACACGTTTGCCGGCCGCAGCCGCCATCTCGCCGACCAGCGTGGTGACGGTGCTTTTCGCGTTGGAACCGCTGATGGCCACGATCGGCGCCTTCGCGTTACGCGCGAACAGCTCGATGTCGCCGGACAATTTCACGCCACGGGCGGCGGCAGCCTGCAGGGCCGGGGTCGCCAGCGCCAGGCCGGGGCTCACGTAGAGCTCGTCGGCACGGCACAGGAATTCGACGTCCAGCTCGCCACAACGCACTTCCACGTGGGGATAGTCACGCTTGAGCGTGGCCAGTTCCGGTGGATTTTCCCGCGTATCGGCCACGGCAAACGCCACGCCCCGGTTCGCCAGGAAGCGAACCAGGGACATGCCGCTCTTGCCGAGGCCGACAACGATGCGGAAGTGGTCAGAAGCGATCAGAGACACGTGTTTCTACCTCAACTTCAGGGTGGCAAGGCCGACCAGCACGAGAATCACGGTGATGATCCAGAAACGGACGATCACGCGCGGCTCGGGCCAGCCCTTGAGTTCAAAGTGGTGGTGAATGGGCGCCATGCGGAATACGCGGCGACCGGTCAGTTTAAAAGAGGCGACCTGAATGACGACTGACAGCGTTTCCATCACGAACACACCGCCCATGATGAAGAGGACGATTTCCTGACGGACGATCACCGCGATGGTGCCCAGGGCCGCGCCCAACGCCAGTGCGCCGACGTCCCCCATGAAGACTTGTGCCGGATAGGTGTTGAACCAGAGGAAGCCCAGGCCCGCTCCGATCAGTGCGCCACAGAACACGATCAACTCACCGGCGCCCGGTACGTAAGGAATCAGCAGGTATTCGGCGAATTTCACGTTACCCGACAGGTAGCAGAAAATGCCCAGGCCACCACCGACCATCACGGTCGGCATGATCGCCAGGCCGTCGAGGCCGTCGGTCAGGTTGACCGCGTTGCTCGAACCGACGATCACAAAGTAGGTCAGCACGATGAAACCGGCGCCCAGCGGAATGCTGTAGTCCTTGAGCATCGGCAGGATCAGGGTGGTTTCCACTGGCGTGGCGGCAGTCATATAAAGGAAGACCGCTGCCCCCAGACCGAACACCGATTGCCAGAAATATTTCCAGCGGCTCGGCAAGCCACGGGAGTTCTTCTCGATGACCTTGCGGTAGTCGTCGACCCAGCCGATGGCGCCGAACAGCAGGGTCACCAGCAACACGACCCAGACATAGCGGTTGCTCAGGTCAGCCCACAGCAGGGTGCTGACACCGATGGACGACAGAATCAGCGCGCCGCCCATGGTCGGTGTACCCGACTTGGACAGGTGTGACTGCGGGCCGTCGTTGCGAACGGATTGACCGATCTGACGGTTCTGCAACGTGCGGATCATCCATGGGCCATAGCACAGCGACAAGACCAGCGCGGTCAGTACACCGAGAATCCCGCGCAGGGTCAGGTACTGGAAGACCGCGAAGCCTTTGTAGAACTGTTGCAGATACTCCGCTAGCAGCAGCAGCATTAATGTTTCTCCAGACTGGACCCGCACAAGGCGGCAACGACGTTTTCCATCGCAGCGCTGCGCGACCCCTTGATCAAAATGGTGGTGTTTGTATCTTGCTCGGCGCCCAGGGCCTTGATCAGTTCAGCCTGCGTGCTGAAGTGAAAAGCCTGTGGACCGAATGCGTTCACGGCGTGAGCCATCATTGGCCCAACGGCGTACAGCGCAGAAACCTTGCCACGGGCGTACTCGCCCACGTCGCGGTGCCCCTGCTCCGCCCATTCGCCCAACTCGCCGATATCCCCGAGCACCAGGACGGTGCGACCGGAAAAGCCGACCAGTATATCAACGGCAGCGCACATGGAGGTGGGGTTGGCGTTATAAGTGTCATCGATCACGCGCATGCCATTGCTGGCCAGTTGCGCGACGGTGCGGCCCTTGACCGGTTGCACCGCACCAAGGCCGGTGGCGATACCGAACAGCGACACGCCCAAGGCATGAGCAGCAGCGGCGGCAGCCATGGCATTGGCGACGTTATGGGTGCCAAGCAGGTTCAGTTGCACGCGCTCCACACCTTCAGGGCTGTGCAGGTTGAATGCCGGGCAGCCACGAGCATCGGTGGCCAGGTCACTGGCATGGAAATCGGCGCTGGAGTTGCTCAACGCAAACGTCAGAACTTTGCGGTCGCCGGCGCGGGCCTTCCAGATCCCGAATGCCTTGTCGTCGAGATTGAGAACGGCGACGCCATCGGCATCCAGCCCTTCGATAATCTCGCCCTTGGCTTCGACGATTTTTTCCGGACCGCCGAACTCGCCGACGTGGGCGGTCCCGGCATTGTTGAGAATGGCCACGTGCGGCCTGGTCAGGCCGACGGTGTAGGCAATTTCGCCCAGGCGCGAAGCACCCAACTCGATCACGGCAGCGGTGTGCTCCGGCGCCAGTTCGAGCAAGGTCAGCGGCACGCCGAGGTCGTTGTTCAGGTTGCCACGCGTGGCCAGCACCGCGCCGCGCGTGCGCAGGATGCTCGCAAGCATCTCCTTGACCGTGGTCTTGCCGCTGGAACCGGTGACGGCCGCGACCGGATGGGTGTAGGCGGCGCGATTCAGCGCACCCAACTGACCCAACGCCTGGCGGGTGTCGCTGACCAGCAACTGCGGCAGCGTGCTGTCGGCCACTTCACGCTCGACCAGCGCAGCCACGGCGCCCTTGGCGGCGACATCATTGAGATAGTCATGACCGTCAAAACGCGGACCGGTCAGGGCAATAAACAGTTGGCCCGGCTTGATCGCGCGGCTGTCGATGCTGACGCCGTCGAAGCTGGCATCGGCGGACACCAGGCGAGCATTCAGCGCAGCGGTCAGTTCACTCAGCTTCAAGGCCTTAAGCATGGGCCACCTCCCACGCGGTCAAGGCGTGATCGGCCTCGACCAGATCGGAAAAGGCATGACGCTCGCCGTTGATTTCCTGATAGTCCTCGTGACCTTTACCGGCCAGGACAATCACGTCATCCGCCGAGGCACTGGCGATCAGCCGGGCAATCGCCTGACCACGACCGGCAACGAACTCCACTTTATCCGCAGCCGTGAAACCGGCGCGAATGTCATCGAAAATCACCGATGGATCTTCAGTGCGCGGATTGTCATCGGTCACCAGCACGCCATCGGCCAGGCGCTCAACCACTTCGGCCATCAACGGACGCTTGCCGCGATCGCGGTCGCCGCCACAGCCGAACAGGCACAGCAACCGGCCCTTGGCGTGTGGACGCAGGGCCAGCAATACTTTTTCCAGTGCATCCGGAGTGTGGGCGTAATCGACCACCACCAGCGGCTGCGAACCACCGCCCAGACGCTGCATGCGACCGGCAGGGCCTTCAAGCTTCGGCAGGACCGTGAGGATTTCGTCCAGGGCGTAATCCAGACCGAGCAACGCGCCGACCGCGGCCAGGACATTGCTCAGGTTGAAGCGACCGAGCAAGGTGCTGCGCAAGTGGTGCTCGCCCTGTGGCGTGACCAGCGTGGCGCGCACGCCTTCGTCGTCGAATTGCGCCTGACGGCAATACAGGTAGGCACTGGAATCTTCCAGGCTGTAGGTGATCACCCGCGACTCGCGCTTGTCGGCGGCCAGTTGCCGACCGAACTCGTCGTCGAGGTTGACCACGCGGCATTTCAAGTCATTCCAGTCAAATAGCCGGGCCTTGGCTTCGCCATAAGCCTGCATGGTGCCGTGATAATCCAGGTGATCGCGAGACAAGTTGGTCATCACAGCCACATCGAACGCCAGTGCAGTCACACGGCCCTGGTCCAGGCCATGGGAAGAAACCTCCATCGCCACGGCTTTGGCGCCGGCCTTTTTCAGGTCCGCCAGGGTCGCTTGCACAGCAATCGGGTTTGGCGTGGTGTGCAGGCCGCTTTCCAGCGCGCCGTAGAAACCCGAACCGAGCGTGCCGACCAGACCGCAGTGCTGACCGAGCAGATCCAGCGCCTGGGCAACCAATTGCGTCACGCTGGTCTTGCCGTTGGTGCCGGTCACGCCCACCAGGTTCAGGTGATGGCTCGGCTCGCCATAAAAGCGCCCGGCGATGTCCGACAGCTGAGCCGCCAGACCTTTGACCGGAATCAGCGGCACTTCAGTGATCGGCAGGACCGTGGCGCCTTCTACTTCATAGGCCACCGCGGCTGCACCGCGCTGCAAGGCGTCGGCAATATGCGCGCGCCCATCGAACTTCCCGCCTGGCACGGCGAGGAACAGATCGCCCGCGCGCACATTGCGGCTGTCCAGGGCGAGTTCGCGAATCAGCAAATCGTGGCCGGCATGAGGGAAAATCTTGTTCAGGCTCAGAGACATCAGCCGCGCCCTCCATTGGCTTTCAGCGGAACGACCGGTGTTGCGTTCGCTTGTTGAGTTGGTGGCAGGTTGTCCGGCGTGATGTTCATCAGGCGCAGGGTGCCCGACATCACGCGACTGAACACCGGCGCGGAAACCAGGCCACCGAAGTAACCGGCCTTGGTCGGCTCGTCGATTACGACCACTATGGCGTAACGCGGATCGCTCATCGGACCGAAGCCGGCGAACAGCGAACGGTAGGAGTTCTCGGCGTAACCCTTGGTGCCGACCGAGGTTTTGCGTGCAGTACCCGACTTGCCGCCCACGTGATACGCCGGTACCTGCGCACGGAACACACCGCGCGGGGCTTCGATCACTTGTTGCAGCATGCCTTGCATGGTTTTCGCGACCGCCTCCGGCAACACCTGGGTGGTTTGCGGCGCCTTGTCGGTCTTGATCAGGGTCAGCGGTGCGAGGCGACCATTGTTGGCCAGGGCCGAGAAGGCATGGACCAGCTGGATCGCTGTCACGGAAACACCGTAGCCATAGGACAGCGTCGCGGTCTCGGCCTTACGCCACTCGCGGTAGTTCGGCAGGTTGCCGACACGCTCACCCGGGAAGCCCAGGCCGGTGTCCTGGCCGAGCCCGACTTTCTGCGCCAGACGGAAAATGGTTTCGCCGCCGATATCGAACGCGACCTTGCTCATGCCGACGTTACTGGAATTGATCAGAATGCCGGTCAGGTCGAGCACCGGGCCTTCGGTCTTGGATACGTCCTTGATGGTGTACTTGCCAATCTGCAGGGAGCCCGGATACACCTCGACGGTGTCGCTCGGCTTCCAGCGGCCGGTTTCGATGGCAGCGCTCATCGAGATCGCTTTCATGGTCGAGCCTGGCTCGAACACGTCGATCATGGCGCGGTTACGCATCATCGCCGGCTGCAGGTTGCGGCGATTGTTCGGGTTGTAGGTCGGCTGGTTGACCATCGCGAGAATCTCGCCGGTCTTCACGTCCATGATCACCAGGCTGCCGGCCTTGGCGCCGTTCTCGATGATCGCGTTACGCAACTCGCGGTTGGCCAGGTATTGCAGGCGCAGGTCAATGGACAACGCCAAGGGCTTTCCGGCCTTGGCGTTTTTGGTGACCTGGACATCCTTGATCAACCGGCCGCGCCGGTCCTTGATGACTTGTCGTTTACCCGGCACCCCGGCCAGCCATTCGTCATAGGCCAGTTCGATACCTTCCTTTCCATGGTCATCGATGTCGGTAAAGCCGACCATATGCGCGGTCACTTCACCGGCCGGATAGAAACGGCGGAACTCTTCGATGCCATAGACGCCTGGCACTTTCAGATCGAGCACGGCCTGGCCCTGCTCAGGCGTCAGCCCGCGCACCAGGTAAATGAATTCTTTATTGGCTTGCGCTTCAAGGCGCTCGGCCAAGGCTTTAGGGTCTTGCCCCAGCGCAGCGGCCAATGCTGGCCACTTCTCTTTGGCCGTTTGCATCTCCTTGGCATTGGCCCAAAGGGTGGTGACAGGAGTACTCACGGCCAATGGCTCGCCGTTACGGTCGGTGATCAGACCACGGTGAGCCGGAATCGGAATATGACGAACACTGCGGGCATCGCCCTGACCTTTAAGGAAGGCACGGTCGACCACTTGCAAATCGATGATGCGCCAGGCAATCGCGGCCACCATTATTCCTAGCAAACCCAGCACCACGCGGAACCGCCAAGGAAAGAGTGCACCTTCGAGTTTCATCATGGCGCCACCATCTTCACGTCAGCGGCACCGGGGATGTGCATTTTCAATTGTTCGGTGGCCAGCACTTCGATACGGCTGTGGGCGGTCCAGGTGCTCTGCTCCAGAATCAACCGGCCCCACTCCGCCTGCGCCTTGTCGCGCACGCTCAGTTCGTTGTACAGCGAATTCAATAGCTGACGGTTCCAGTGCGCGCTGTAGGACACGCCGATGGCCGACACGAGCACGCCGACAAACAGCAGCAGCATGAAGAAGCTTCCGCCGGGCAATGGCTTGGCGAAAAGCCTGCTCACCGCAGCTTCTCCGCCACACGCATGACAGCGCTACGGGAACGTGGGTTGGCTTTGAGTTCGGCGTCGGAGGCCGTCTGCGCTTTGCCATGGACTTTGATTTTCGGTTCGAAGGCGACATGCCGAACCGGCAGGTTGCGCGGCAGGTTGTCGGCTTCGCCTTTGACCAGCTTGCGCATGAACAGTTTGACGATACGGTCTTCAAGGGAGTGGAAGCTGATCACCACCAGGCGACCACCCACTTCCAGGCATTCCAGAGCGGCTTCGAGGCCGGTTTCCAGATCACCCAGTTCGTTGTTGACGTGAATACGCAATCCCTGGAACGCGCGGGTTGCAGGGTTCTTGCCCTTTTCCCACGCCGGGTTGGCGACCTTCAGGACTTCTGCCAGGTCACCGGTACGTTCGAATGGCTTGATGTCGCGGCGCTCGGCCACGGCACGGGCCATGCGACCGGAGAAACGCTCTTCGCCGTATTCCTTGAACACCCGGGCGATTTCCTCCACGGGCGCGGTGTTGACGAATTCGGCGGCGCTGATGCCACGGGACGGATCCATGCGCATGTCCAGCGGGCCGTCATTGAGGAAGCTGAAGCCGCGTTCAGGATCATCGAGCTGTGGCGAAGACACCCCCAGATCCAGCAGCACGCCGCTGACCTTGCCGGCCAGACCGCGTTCGGCGACTTCCGAACCGAGCTCGGCAAAGCTGCGCTGCACAACGACAAAGCGGCCGTCTTCGGCCGCTAGCGCTTGCCCGGTGGCAATCGCTTGTGGATCCTTATCGAATCCGAGCAACCGACCATCGGGTCCGAGCTGGCTGAGGATCAACCGGCTGTGTCCGCCGCGCCCGAACGTACCGTCCAGATAGCAGCCATCAGGACGTACGGCGAGAGCCTCGACGGCCTCGTCAAGCAGTACGGTGATGTGGTTAAAGCCGCTATCAATAGTCACAGGATCAAATCACGCAGTTCATCAGGCATCGCGCCCGGTTGTTGAATGGCAGCCAGGTCAGCGGCAGAAACCGCGTTCCAGGCATCCTCGTCCCACAATTGGAACTTGTTCAGTTGGCCTACCAACATCGCGCGCTTATCCAACTTGGCATATTCACGAAGACGCGGTGGAACCAGAAAACGACCACTGCCATCGAGCTCGAGGTCGACGGCATTACCAATCAGTAAACGTTGCAGGCGACGGTTCTCTTCGCGAAGCGAAGGCAATGCGCGCAGTTTGGTTTCAATAATTTCCCACTCATCGAGGGGGTAAACACACAAACAAGGATCAACGGCATCAATTGTCACGATCAATTGACCGGAGCTACGCGAATCGAGCTCGTCACGGTACCGGCTCGGCATAGCGAGACGGCCCTTTGCATCGAGACTGATAGCGTTGGCTCCGCGAAACACGTCAGCGTTTCTCCAAATTCTAGCGTTTTGAGTTCAAAAAACCCACTTCATGCCACTTTCCGCCACTTGCGCACACTATAGGAATGCGCCCACCACACCGTCAAGGCGCGGAGTAAAGGAAAACCCTTACAGAACTGAGATTTAGGAGCATTAACGGAGAGGTAACGAGAATCCGGCAGATGAAACTGACCAATAACTTGAATCAGCACAGAAGGCTGCGTTCGAAAGTTAAAGTAATTTATTAAGAGTAAGATTTTTTTGGTATTACAAAAGAGGTTCTGCGGATGATTGTGTAAGGAGGGAAATTGCTATCACTTGCCCCCCTGCCTGATGATTCAAGCAGAGGAAAGAAAAAGGTGGAGAGTCGATCTGTAAGCCGGGTTCTGTCTTGAACAGTCATTCGTCTACGATGGCCATCACTGGACATCTTTAGCAACCTACCCGGTCCCAGCGCGGGCCACGCCTTGGGACCCTATTTGGTCTTGCTCCAAGTGGGGTTTACCTAGCCACGAACTGTTGCCAGACGTGCGGTGCGCTCTTACCGCACCTTTTCACCCTTACCGGCGCCGAAGCGCTTAGGCGGTTATTTTCTGTGGCACTTTCCGTAGGCTCACGCCTCCCAGGCATTACCTGGCACTTCGCCCTATGGAGCCCGGACTTTCCTCCCCCCCCTAATTTTCATAGGGGGCAGCGACTGTCCGATCGACTCTCCGCCGCGAAGGTTACCGGCAGAGCGCCTGAAGAACAAGCACCAAGCGCCATAGAGCACACCTGTGCGTCGGGTTTTACTCGCCCTTCTGCTGATCCAGCGCGATCTGGTACAGCACATTCTTTCGCTCGCCGGTGATTTGCGCCGCCAAAGCCGCCGCACGCTTGAGCGGCATTTCTTCGAGCAACAGGTTGAGGATGCGCATCGCCTCGCTGCTGACGGTGCCTTCCTCCTCGGGCGCGGACCAGCCCGCCACCAGCACCACGCACTCGCCACGCTGCTGATTGCTGTCCGACTCGACAAACTCGCGCAGCTCAGCCAACGGCAGCCCCTTGAGAGTCTCAAACGTCTTGGTCAGCTCACGGGCAAGCAGCGCCGGGCGCTCGGGACCGAACACCAACTCCATGTCCTGAAGGCATTCCAGGATGCGATGCGGGGCCTCATAAAAGATCAATGTACGAGGCTCTTCCTTTACCTGCTCGAGACGCGCACGCCGCCCCACCGCCTTGGCCGGCAGAAAACCTTCGAAAATGAATCGGTCGGAAGGCAGCCCGGCCGCCGACAACGCCGCAATCAATGCGCAAGCACCCGGAACCGGCACCACACTGATGCCCGCTGCCCTGGCCTGCCGCACCAGGTGATAACCCGGATCGGAAATCAGCGGCGTCCCGGCATCCGAGATCAACGCCACGCTGTCACCGGCAAGCAGGCGCGTGATAAAGCGGCTACCTTCATCACGCTCGTTGTGCTCATGGCAGGCCGCCAATGGCGTCGAGATGCCGAAATGTTGCATCAAGCGCTGGGAGTGACGGGTGTCTTCCGCGGCAATCAAGGCCACTTCGCGCAGAATCTTCAGCGCCCGCGCACTGATGTCATCCAGGTTGCCGATGGGCGTCGCCACCACATAAAGCGAGCCAGCAGCGGAATTCAAAGCACCTGGAGCAGTCAAAGCGCACACCTCATGATCGGTAAAAGTCGCCATTGTAGCGCGTAGCGAGACTCTCGAACCCGTAAGCAAACAAGGTATCGGTGACCGTTTGTGCGCTGGCGCAACATTTACACCAGCTAAATTGATCGATTCACGCCAGTAACATCGCGCCCCGGCCAGTGCTTGGGTACAATTCCACGCTAATTTGATCGAGTATCAGGAACGCTTACATGATCGCTTGCCTGCGGCTGTTATCTGCCCTCTGCCTCGCTGCCTTGCTGGCGGCTTGCGCCAGCTCGCCCTCGTCCAGCCTTGGCGAACTACCACGGACACCGGATGCCAGTATCGAGCAGCTGCTTGAGAAGGCCTCCCAAAGCAAATCACCGGAAGATGCTGCCTTGCTGCGCTTGAGCGCTGCCGACCTGGCCTATCGCCAGGGCAATGCCGGCCAGTCCGCGCAAATCCTGCAACAGGTTCCTGTCGAACAGCTCAAGCCGGCCCCACAGGTTTTCGCCAACACCCTGGCGGCTGAACTGGCCATGACCCGCAATCAGCCCAAGGCCGCGCTGGCCGCCTTGAGCCATCCGAGCCTGCAGTACTTGAGCGAACTGCCCGACGAACAACAGGTCCGCACCGGCACCGTTCACGCCCGCGCCCTTGAAGCCGATGGCCAGACCCTCGCCGCCGCTCGCCAGCGCATTTTCATCGCCCCGATGCTCGAAGGTGAAGCCGCAAGCAAAAACCATGAAGCCATCTGGACCCTGATCGCTTCGCTGCCGACCGATCAGCTGCAGCCAAACACCACCGACGATCTCGGTGGCTGGATGGCCTTGGCACTGGCCGTGAAATCCGCCGGCACCCTGGAGCAGCAACAGGCCGCCATCGACAACTGGCGCGCGCAGAATCCGAAGCACCCGGCAGCCAAACAATTGCCGCAGCCACTGACCCAACTCAAGGAGCTGGCCAGCCAGCCCCTGAACAAGATTGCCCTGCTGCTGCCTCAGGACGGCCAACTGGCCTCGGTTGGCAAAGCGCTGCGCGACGGTTTCATGGCCGCTCACTACCAGGCCCAGCAGGCCGGGCAGAAACCACCCGCCATCGAGTTCTATGACAGCTCGCGCCTGACGTCCATGGACGAGTTCTACCGCAAGGCCCAGGCCGATGGTGTGCAACTGGTCGTCGGCCCGCTGGAGAAGCCGCTGGTCAAACAGCTGAGCACTCGTCCGCAGTTACCGATCACCACCCTGGCGCTCAATTACAGCGAGGGCGATCAAGGCCCGGCGCAGTTGTTCCAGTTCGGTCTTGCCGCTGAAGACGAAGCCCGCGAAGTGTCGCGCCGCGCTCGCGCCGACGGCCTGCATCGCGCAGCCATCATGGTGCCAAAAGGTGAATGGGGCGACCGCGTGCTCAAGGCGTTCAGCCAGGATTGGCAAGCCAATGGCGGCACCATCGTCGCCACCGAACGCGTCGACCAGCCGGTCCAGTTGGCCCAGCAGATTGCCGACATGTTCCAGCTGCGTCAGAGCGAAGGTCGCGCCAAGAGCCTGCAAAGCACCGTTGGCTCGCAAGTGGCCGCCCAGCCATCGCGCCGCCAGGACATCGAGTTCATTTTCCTCGCCGCAACGCCGCAACAGGCCCAGCAGATCAAACCGACCCTGAACTTCCAGTACGCAGGTGATGTTCCGGTCTACGCCACCTCCCACGTATTCAGCGCCAGCGGTGACGTCAACCAGTACAACGACATGAATGGCATTCGCTTCTGCGAGACGCCATGGTTGCTGGACGCCAACGATCCACTGCGCCGCCAGGTCACTGCCCAGTGGCCACAAGCCGCCGGCAGCCTGGGGCGCCTGTATGCCATGGGTGTGGACGCCTATCGCCTGGCACCACGCCTGGGCCAGCTCAAGTCACTGCCGGACAGCCGCATCGACGGTGAGTCGGGCAGCCTTGGCATGTCTCAGAGCCAGCGGGTCGTGCGCCAGTTGCCATGGGCCGAGTTCGTCAATGGCCAGGTTCAGCGCCTGCCGGACACCGCTCGCTGATGCCCGACAGGTCACGCCAGCAAAGCGGCAAGGATGCCGAGCGCCATGCGCTCGAGCATCTTCAACAACAGGGTCTGCGCCTGCTGGCGCAGAACTGGTTGTGTAAACGCGGCGAGCTTGATCTGGTCATGCTAGATGGCGATACAGTAGTATTCGTTGAAGTCCGCTACAGAAAAAACACTCAATGGGGTGGCGCGCTCGATAGCATCGATGAGCGCAAACGGCAAAAACTGATTTTCGCCGCGCAATATTTTCTTCAGCGCGAGCCGCGCTGGGCCAATTCCCCTTGCCGCTTCGACGTGATTGCCATCGACAGCAACCTCGATCAGTTGAATTGGCTACAGAATGCCTTCGACGGCTGATCGCCGGCATTGCGAACCGGACACTATCACCCAACATTTTTGCTCTTTGCTTTGCGGGCTGCACATTCACGTGCCGAACAGCCGCGCTACTTAAGGTCACACAGATGGACATGCAATCGCGAATTCGCCAGCTTTTTCAGGCCAGTATCGACACCAAGCAACAGGCGATGGAAGTACTTGCACCGCACATCGAGCAAGCCAGCCAGGTCATGGTCAACGCCCTGCTCAACGAAGGCAAAATGCTTTCCTGCGGCAACGGCGGCTCTGCCGGCGATGCCCAGCACTTCTCGTCCGAACTGCTCAATCGCTTTGAGCGCGAACGCCCGAGCCTGCCGGCCATCGCCCTGACGACCGACAGCTCGACGATCACCTCGATCGCCAACGACTACAGCTACAACGAAATCTTCTCCAAGCAGATCCGTGCACTCGGCCAACCGGGCGATGTGTTGCTGGCTATCTCCACCAGCGGCAACTCGGCCAACATAATTCAAGCGATCCAGGCCGCACATGATCGCGAAATGATTGTCGTAGCATTGACGGGGCGTGATGGCGGCGGCATGGCGTCGCTCCTGTTGCCCGAGGACGTCGAGATTCGCGTGCCGGCCAACGTCACCGCTCGTATTCAAGAAGTCCACCTGCTGGCGATCCACTGCCTTTGCGACTTGATCGACAGCCAATTGTTCGGGAGTGAAGAATGACCCCTAATCGCCTTGGCCTACTGGCCTTGACCCTGTGCCTCGGCATCAGCGGCTGCACCTCGGTGGTGACTGCCAGCCGCGAAGCACCGATTGAAGATGACCGTGGCACTCGCACACTGGGCAGCAAGATCGACGATTCCCTGATCGACACCAAGGTTGGTGTGAACGTCGCCAAGGCCGACCCGGCCCTGGATAAGGATTCGCACATCGTCGTCACCAGCTTCAACGGTGTCGTGCTGCTCGCCGGGCAAACGCCACGCGCGGACCTCAAGGCCAAGGCCGAACAGGCCGCCGCCGCCGTCCAGCGCGTGAAACAGGTACACAACGAACTGCAAGTCCTGCCACCGTCCTCGTTGCTGGCACGCCAGAACGACATCTGGCTGACCACCAAGATCAAGACCCAGATGCTCGCCGATGCGAACATCCCCGGCTCGCGCATCAAGGTTGTCACTGAAAACGGCATCGTCTACTTGCTGGGCCTGCTGACCAAGCAGGAAGCTGCGCAGGCGACCAACCTGGTACAAGGCGTATCCGGCGTGCAGAAGATTGTGAAGCTGTTCGAGTACATCGACTGACCTGCAAATCCCACGCATAAAAAAGGCGATCCATCTGGATCGCCTTTTTTATTACTTCACCACTTTCAGACTGGGGCGACCGCTTGGACGCGGCGGCTCACTGTCGGGTGGCGGTAGATCGTCATCCGGTTCGATCTCGTCGTCCTCGCCCATGGGCGACTCCAGATCGAACACCATCCCCTGGCCATTCTCCCGGGCGTAGATGCCCAGGATCGAAGCAATCGGCACGTACAAGGTGTGCGGTACGCCACCAAAGCGCCCTTCGAAACTGACCGCTTCGTTATCCATGTGCAAATGACGCACGGCTTGTGGCGATACGTTCAGGACGATCTGTCCGTCACTGGCAAACCCCTGAGGCACCTGCACCGACGGGTACTCGGAATTGACCAGCATGTGCGGGGTGCAATCGTTGTCCACAATCCACTCATAGAGCGCACGGACCAGATAAGGTCGACTGGAGTTCATAACGGCTCCTTAAGCCTTAGCGCATGTCGCGTTCGACACCAGACAGACTCGCCTGGAAAGCCTCACGCGCAAACTGGCGCTCCATATAATCAAGCAGCGGCTTGGCCGGCCGCGGCAGTTCTATACCCAGAATCGGCAATCGCCAGAGTATTGGCAATAGGCAGCAATCCACCAGACTTTGTTCCTCACTGAGGAAAAACGGTTTGTCGGCAAACAGTGGCGACACACCCGTCAGGCTTTCGCGCAACTCTTTTCGAGCCACGGCACGGGCCGCTTCCTTGGTCCGCGAATCCAGAATCAGGTCCACCAGACCACACCAGTCGCGCTGAATGCGGTGTATCAGCAGGCGACTGTTGGCACGCGCCACGGGATAAACCGGCAGTAGCGGCGGATGCGGGTAACGCTCATCCAGGTATTCCATCACCACAGTCGACTCCCACAACGCCAGGTCACGATCGACCAGTGTGGGCAGACTGCCATAAGGGTTCACCTCAATCAGTTTAGGCGGCTGGCGACCAGCCTCCACGTAAATGATCTCGGCGCTGACACCCTTCTCTGCCAGTACGATGCGCACTCGGTGGGAATAGTGGTCGGCGGGGTCGGAGTAACAGGCCAACCGATTGGTCACGCCCATGGCGATCCTCCTCGCTTGTAGAAATTATCGAAAGCTCAAAAACGAGCGCGCCCAGAGGGCGCCTCCCGTAACGACTGGATCACCAGTTTCGCTACATCTTCAGAGGCGCCCTTGGGCGCGCGCGATTAACAGCAATAGCTTGAAGCTTTATCAGTGCACGTCTTTCCAGTATTCGCGCTTGAGCAGGTAAGCGAAGACGAAGAAGAACGCCAGGTACAACAATACGTATGTACCGATGCGCTGATGTTGCAGCTTAACCGGGTTAGCCGAGTAAGCCAGGAAGGTTACCAGATTCTTGACCTTCTCATCGAACTGCTCTGCAGTCAGGGCACCGCTTTTCGGCACGATGGTCAACTGATCGCACGCTTCATGAGTCAGCGCCGTACCGGTCAGAGGATCATATTGCTTCTTGCCGCCCTCGACGATCTGAACCTGTTTGCAGCCAACCACCTGGCGACCTTGCAGGCCGGCCAGGACGTTAGGCATGCCCACGTTCGGGAAGACCTTGTTGTTCACGCCCCATGGACGCGCAGGGTCTTCGTAGAACGACCTCAGGTAACCGTAGAGCCAGTCGGTGCCGCGAACACGGGCAACCAGGGTCAGGTCCGGCGGCGCTGCGCCAAACCAGGCCTTGGCGTCCGCCGGCTGCATGCCGATACTCATGTGGTCGCCGATCTTGGCGCCAGTGAACACCAGCTTCTCGAGCATCAACTCGTGGGGAATGCCCAGGTCGTCGGCAACACGCTCATAGCGTTGGAACTTGGCACTGTGGCAACCCATGCAGTAGTTGGCGAACGTACGCGCGCCGTCCTGCATGGCCGCTTTATCGGAAACGTCGATATCGACCTTTTCCAGCTCGGGGCCACCGTGCTCAGCCGCGAAAGCAAACACTGGCAGCGCAGCAAGCATCAATACAGCAAATAGTTTTTTCATCAGCCAGTCACCCTTTCCGGAACCGGTTTGGTCTTCTCGAGCCTGGTGTAGAACGGCATCAGAATGAAGTAGGCGAAGTACAGGAAGGTGCATACCTGCGACAACAGCGTGCGCTCAGGGGTTGGGGCCAATACGCCCAGCACGCCCAGGATCACGAACGAGATGCAGAACACCCAGAGCCAGATCTTGCTCAGCCAGCCCTTGTAGCGCATCGACTTGACCGGGCTACGGTCCAGCCATGGCAGGACGAACAGCACAGCGATGGCCGCACCCATGGCGATCACACCCAGGAGCTTGTCCGGAATCGCACGCAAGATGGCGTAGAACGGGGTGAAGTACCAGACCGGAGCGATGTGCTCAGGGGTCTTGAAGGCGTTCGCCACTTCAAAGTTCGGCTTCTCGAGGAAGTAGCCGCCCATTTCCGGGAAGAAAAACACGATCGAGCAGAAGATGAACAGGAACACCACCACACCGACGATATCTTTCACGGTGTAGTACGGGTGGAAGGCAATGCCGTCCAGCGGGATGCCGTTTTCGTCCTTGTGCTTCTTGATGTCGACGCCGTCCGGGTTGTTCGAACCGACTTCGTGCAACGCCAGGATGTGCAGCACCACCAGACCCAGGATAACGATTGGCAGGGCAACCACGTGAAGGGCGAAGAAGCGGTTCAGGGTAATACCGGAAATCAGGTAGTCACCACGAATCCACTGGGTCAGGTCGTTGCCGATGACCGGGATCGCACCGAACAGCGAGATGATCACCTGGGCACCCCAGTAGGACATCTGGCCCCATGGCAGCAGGTAGCCCATGAAGGCTTCGGCCATCAGCGCCAGGTAGATCAGCATGCCGAAGACCCACACCAGCTCACGAGGCTTCTGGTACGAACCGTAGAGCAGGCCACGGAACATGTGCAGATAGACCACGATGAAGAACGCCGAAGCGCCGGTGGAGTGCAACAGACGCAGGATCGAGCCGTACTCGACGTCACGCATGATGTATTCGACGGAGGCGAACGCCTCTTCCGCCGACGGGTTGTAGCTCATGGTCAGCCAGACACCGGTGACGATCTGGTTGACCAGAACGAGCAGCGCCAGGGAGCCAAAGAAGTAGAAGAAGTTGAAGTTCTTCGGTGCGTAATACTTGCTGAGATGGTCTTCCCACATTTTGGTGGCGGGAAAGCGCGCATCAACCCAATCCATGAACTTGCTCATCACGCTTTCTCCGTATCGACGCCAATGATAATAATTTCATCGGTCTCATAGGAATGCGGGGGAACTGGCAGGTTCAAAGGCGCAGGCTGCGACTTGTAGACGCGACCAGCCAGATCGTAGTGGGAGCCGTGGCAAGGGCAGAAATAGCCGCCTACCCAGTCTTTACCCAGATCCGCAGGTGCCACTTCGGGACGGAAGGTCGGCGAGCAACCCAGGTGCGTGCAGATACCGATCAGCAGCAGGACCTCGGGTTTGATCGAACGGGTTTCCGGATCAACGTAAGTCGGTTGTGTCGAGTTCTTGGAGGTCGGGTCAGCGAGCTGGCCCTCGATCTTCTTCAGATTCCCCAGGATTTCCTGTGTACGGCGGACGATGAACACCGGCTGGCCGCGCCACTCAGCAATCATCTGCTGGCCTGGCTCGATCTTGCTGACATTCACTTTCACCGGTGCACCTGCGGCTTTCGCCTTGGCACTGGGAAACCATGACCCCACGAACGGGACCGCAGCCCCCACCGCTCCTGCAGCACCCACCACGGATGTGGCTGCTACCAAGAAGCGACGCCGGCCTGCATTCACGCCGTCATTGCTCATTCAGTCCTCTCCCATCAGCTTTGTGGCCTGTTAAATCAGGCGTCTACTAAGTAAAACTATGTACTTATAAAAATTTTGCCGAATGGTAATGAAAAGCCCCAATTCTGACAAGGTAATTACCGGAACCCATCACCCCCAAGCCTTGTAGTATAGGGCGTCTGCGGATGTGGCAAGTTGTCACAGCGCAATTCTTTGATAAATCGCAGACATAAAAAAACGCCCAGCTCCGTGAGGAAACTGGGCGTTCTTTTTTGAACGTGAAAGCGAATTAACGCTTCGAGTACTGCGGACGCTTACGCGCTTTACGCAGACCGACTTTCTTACGTTCAACTTCACGAGCATCGCGGGTTACGAAGCCGGCTTTACGCAGGGCGCTGCGCAGAGTCTCGTCGTAGTCCATCAGGGCACGAGTGATGCCGTGGCGGATTGCGCCAGCCTGACCACTCACACCACCGCCGATCACGGTGACGTAGATGTCGAACTTCTCGACAGTCTCAGTCAGCTCCAGCGGCTGACGAACTACCATGCGGGCAGTTTCGCGGCCGAAGAAGTTATCCAGCGAACGGTTGTTGATGGAGATGTTACCAGTACCCGGACGCAGGAAAACGCGTGCGGTTGCGGTCTTGCGACGGCCAGTGCCGTAATTTTGAGTCGCCGACATAATGTACTATTCCGTTAAAACTTCAGTTCTTGGGGCTGCTGAGCAGTATGTGGGTGTGCAGCGCCCGCATAGACTTTCAGCTTACGGTACATGTCGCGACCCAGTGGGTTTTTAGGCAGCATGCCTTTAACCGCGGTCTCGATCACGCGCTCAGGGGCCTTGGCGATCAGCTTTTCAAAGTTGATCGACTTGATGCCGCCCGGGAAACCGGAGTGGGAGTAGTACATTTTGTCAGTGGTTTTAGCACCGGTAACACGGATCTGCTCAGCGTTGATTACGACGATGTAGTCGCCGGTGTCAACGTGAGGAGTGTACTCAGGCTTGTGCTTGCCACGCAGACGGCTCGCGATTTCGGTGGCCAGACGACCCAGGGTCTGACCAGCAGCGTCGACGACAAACCAGTCGCGCTTTACTGTTTCTGGTTTAGCAGTAAAAGTTTTCATTCTTTATAGCCTCAGGGGCCGCCCTGTAAATTAGACGGCGGATCTTACTGAATAGTGCGTACTTTGACAAGTCAAAGGCAGCCGGATACAGACGCTTTCGGGGGCTCGGGTCGGCGCGTCCGTTCAACGGCAAGATTCTTCGGCGGCGGCGCATCACTTCCACTGCAGAAAGAGGTGCGCAATTATGCAGATTGCGAAAAATAATTCAACCTGCTTTTATGATTGTTTTGCCCAAGGAGCACCCGATGGACTATCGCCAGCTAGGCCGAACCAATCTGAACGTGAGTGCCCTCTGCCTCGGAACCATGACCTGGGGCGAGCAAAACAGCGAGGCAGAGGCCTTCGCCCAGATTGAGCGGGCCAAGCGTGCCGGGATCAACTTCATCGACACCGCCGAGATGTACCCGGTGCCACCCAAGGCCGAAACCTACGCCACCACCGAACGCTACATCGGCAACTACTTCAAAAGCCGCGGCGACCGCGGCGACTGGATCCTGGCCAGCAAGATCGCCGGCCCCGGCAACACCATCGACTACATTCGCGATAAAAACCTGCGCCACAACCGCCAGCACATCACCGAAGCGGTGGATGCCAGCCTCCAGCGCCTGCAGACTGACTACATCGACCTGTACCAACTGCACTGGCCGGAACGCAGCACCAACTTTTTCGGACAACTGGGCTACAAGCACAAGATCGAAGCCAACCTGACCCCACTGGAGGATACCCTCGAAGCGCTGGACGAGCAGGTCCGCGCCGGCAAGATCCGCCACATCGGCCTGTCCAACGAGACACCATGGGGCACCATGCGCTTCCTGGCCCTGGCCGAAGCCCGAGGCTGGCCGCGAGCGGTGTCGATCCAGAACCCGTACAACCTGCTCAACCGCAGCTTTGAAGTCGGCCTGGCGGAAATCGCCATCCGCGAACAGTGCGGCCTGCTGGCCTATTCACCGCTGGCGTTCGGCTTCCTGTCAGGCAAGTACGAAGGTGGCGCCCGCCCACCAAAAGGTCGCCTGAGCCTCTACAGCCGCTTCAGCCGCTATTTCAATCCGCAGTCGGAAGCCGCCTGCAGCCGTTACGTGGCCCTGGCTCGCGAGCACGGCCTGGACCCGGCGCAAATGGCCCTGGCGTTCGTCACGCAGCAGCCGTTCGTGACCAGCAACATCATTGGCGCGACGACGATGGAGCAACTGGAGAGCAACATCGCCAGCTTTGATCTGAAATTGTCGGAAGAGGTACTGGAAGGTATCGAGGCGATTCACAGGGATCATCCGAATCCGGCGCCTTGATCGATAGATAAACAGCATTCGCGAGCAAGCCCGCCCCCACATTTTCGACCGTATTCCCCTGGGAGAACTCGATTGAATGTGGGAGCGGGCTTGCTCGCGAAAGCGTCCGCCCAATCACTGCAAATTCAAAGCGACCGAGCAATAATCTCCTTCATGATTTCATTGGTGCCGGCATAGATCCGCTGCACCCGCGCATCCGCCCATGCCCGGGCAATCGGGTACTCCCACATGAACCCATAGCCACCGTGCAACTGCACACACTCGTCGAGCACCTTGCACTGCAGGTCGGTGCCCCAGTACTTGGCCATCGCCGCCGTCGGCACGTCGAGTTTTCCTTGCAGGTGCAGTTCCAGGCAGCGGTCGACAAAGACGCGGCCGATCTGGATTTCCGTGGCCATCTCCGCCAGCTTGAACCGGGTATTCTGGAAATCCGCGATCGACTTGCCGAACGCCTTGCGCTCGCGGGTGTAGTCCAGCGTCCATTGCAGCGCCGCTTCGGCTGAAGCCAGCCCGCCAATGGCCACGGTAAGGCGCTCCTGGGGCAATTCCTGCATCAGGTAGGCAAAGCCCATCCCGGCCTGGCCCAGCAGGTTTTCCTTGGGTACACGCACGTCCTGGAAGAACAGCTCCGAGGTGTCCTGGGCTTTCATCCCGACTTTTTCCAGGCGCTTTCCCTTGTCGAAGCCCGGCGTATTGGCTTCCACCAGAAACAGACTGGTGCCCTTCGCGCCCGCCTTCGGATCGGTCTTGGCGACGACGATCACCAGATCGGCCAGGTAGCCATTGGTGATAAAGGTCTTGGAGCCGTTGATCACGTACTCATCGCCATCGAGCACGGCCGTGGTTTTCACCCCTTGCAGATCGGAACCGGCGCCCGGTTCGGTCATGGCGATCGCGGTAACCATCTCGCCGGACACCAGTTTCGGCAGGTATTTATGCTTCAGCGCCTCACTGCCGTAATGCAGGATGTAGGGCGCCACGATGTCCGAGTGCAGGGAAAAACCGATGCCGGTCAGGCCCAGTCGCCCCACTTCTTCGATCACCACCGCACTGTAGAGAAAGTCCGCTCCCAGGCCGCCGTACTCTTCCGGCAAGTGCGAGCAAAGCATCCCCGCCTCCCCCGCCTTGTTCCACAGTTTGCGGTCGATATAGCCCTGTTTTTCCCATTGCCCATGGAACGGCACCGCCTCTTTTTCGAGGAACGTCCGCACGCTGTCGCGGAAAAGCTCGTGCTCGGAACTGAACAGGGTTCTGGGGATCATGCGGCACCTTTTCTTTGTTTTTAGAATGAGTTGACGTTCAGAGACTAAGCCTCGCTTCCGATACAGGACACTGGACACATCCGACAAAAAATAAGACGATCCAGCCGTCTGGTGACCACTTCCCCCTATAAAAATAAAGTTGAATTATGTCTAACCAAGCCTCCACGCCCCTGCGGCGCGTCAGCATCCTGGCCATCGACCGGGTTTTCGCTTCCACCCTCATGCAAGCCAAGGATTTCTTCCACCTCGCCAGCCTGCGCTACGGCAAACAGCTGGGCCAGGGCCTGACACCGGCGTTCGAAACCCGTCTGGTCAGCCCCGACGGCAAACCGGTCAACACTTTCAGTGATGTGATGATTCCGGTGGACGGCGGGCTGGAAAACGCCGACATCATCGTTCTTCCGGCGTTCTGGGATGATTTCGACAGCCTCTGCAAGCGTTACCCGCAAGTCCTGCCCTGGCTGCGCCAGCAACATGCGCGCGGCGCCGTACTGTGCGGCGAAGCCACCGGTGTTTTCTGGCTGGCCGAAGCCGGGTTGCTCAATGGCAAGGAAGCGACCACCTACTGGCGGTTCTTCAATGCCTTCGCCGAACGTTTCCCCCAGGTCCAGCTCAATCAGGACAAGCACCTGACCGACGCCGACAACCTGTACTGCGCCGGCGGCACCACCTCGGCCTGCGATTTGTACATTTACCTGATCGAGCGCTTCTGCGGCGCCAACGTGTCCCAGGCCGTGGCCCGGGACATCCTCTACGAAGTGCAGCGCAGTTATTCACCGGGACGGATTGGATTCGGCGGGCAGAAGCTGCACCAGGACGTGATCATCCTGCAGATCCAGCACTGGCTCGAAGATCACTTCGCCGACAAGTTCCGTTTCGAGGACGTCGCCCGCGAACACGGCATGAGCATCCGCAACTTCATGCGCCGCTTCCAGACCGCCACCGGCGACAAGCCACTGCATTACCTGCAGCGCCTGCGCATCGAAACCGCCAAGGGCTTGCTGTCCGGCAGCCGCAAGAGCATCAAGACCATCAGCTATGAAGTCGGCTATGACGATGCGAGCTTCTTCGCCCGGTTGTTCCGCCAGCACACGGAGTTGTCGCCGAATCAGTATCGGCAGCAGTTTCAGCAGGCTGCGTAGGCCTCAAGCCTAAAAAAATCCCATGTAGGAGCGAGCCTGCTCGCGATGACTTTGGCACATCCAGCATTAATGTGACTGACTCACCGCCTTCGCGAGCAGGCTCGCGCCTACAGGGATTTACAGCACAAAAAAGGCCTGCAATCGCAGGCCTTTTTTATTTTCCGAATCGTCCTACGGCTTGTGCGCCCGGGCCAGGAATTCGTGGGATTGCATTTCCAGCAGTCGGCTCAAGGTACGCTGGAACTCGAAGTTCAGGCGACCACCTGTGTACAGGTCTTTAAGCTCGACTTCGGCGGAAATGATCAGCTTCACGTTACGGTCGTAGAACTCGTCGACCATGTTGATGAAGCGTCGGGCGATGTCGTCGGTGGTAACGCTCATTTGCTCGACATCGCTGAGCAGCACGGCGTGGAAGATCTTGCCCAACTCGATGTAGTCGTTCTGGCTGCGCGGGCCATCGCACAGTTCACGGAAGTTGAACCAGGCCACGTCATCGCAGGTGCGCACGGCACGAATTTCACGGTTCTCGATCATCAGCACATCATTTTCGACCGCCGCCGTGCATTCCGGTGTCAGCGCACGGAAGCTCTTGCGCAGGCTTTCGTTGGCGGCTTCGTCGAGCGGATAGTGGAACAGCTCGGCTTGTTCGAGGTGACGCAGACGATAGTCGACGCCGCTGTCGACGTTGACGATCTCGGTATTCTGCTTGATCAGCGCAATGGCCGGCAGGAAGCGCGCGCGTTGCAGGCCGTCCTTGTAGAGGCCGTCCGGCACGATGTTCGACGTCGCGACCAGGGTCACGCCGTTCTTGAACAGTTCTTCCATCAGGGTGCCAAGGATCATGGCGTCGGTGATGTCGGAAACGAAAAATTCATCGAAGCAGATGACCCGGGCTTCGGTGGCAAAACGCCTGGCGATGATGGTCAGCGGGTTTTTCTCGCCACCCAGGGTTTTCATCTCTTCGTGCACGCGCTTCATGAAGCGGTGGAAGTGCGTACGGGACTTTTCCTTGAAGGGCAGCGCTTCAAAGAAGGTATCCACCAGGTAAGTCTTGCCGCGACCTACGCCGCCCCAGAAATACAGGCCCTTGACCGGGGTCTGATCCTTCTTGCCAAACAACTTGCCCAGCAGGCCCGGCTTGTTTTGCTCGGCCGCGACCAGGTCGTCGTACAGGCGCTGCAAATGACGCACGGCAGTTTCCTGTGCGGCGTCATGGAAGAATTCCGGGCGTTTCAGATCAGCTTGATATCGTTCTAGGGGCGTCATAATTCGTTAGCAAGGCAACAAAAACGGGCCGACACTGTAGCGACGGCCCCGAGGAATGGCAATCGGCCCTTGGTCGGGCCGAACCGTTGTTTATTCCTGAACAGGCGTCAGGGCGATGCGCAAAGCCTCGACGGCAGCGTCACGGGCGGCGCTGTCGGCAAACGCCGGGCTGTCGGCAACGCACTCGCCTTCCAGCCAGACGCTGAAGCTCAGGTCTTCACTGCGCACGTCCAGATCCTGGCCCGACTGCAGTTGCTTGGTCACCTGCCCTGCGGTTTTACCGTCGGCGAAGTTGCGCGACAGCAGCAGTTGTTCGCCATCGGCCGCCAGCAGACGGAAGCGGAAACTGCCGTCGTCTTCACGGAAGCTGACAAAACGTGCAGCCTTCACGGCTTTCTTCTTGGTGGTCGCCGCCACTTGGGTCTGGGCAACGAACGAGCGCAGGCCCACCGCCTCACGCAGTTCGTTGAGGAATGGCGTCGCCACCGCACGGGCTTTTTTCGCGCCGTGTTGCAGGATGTCTTCCAGATCCGCCGGGCGCTCGATCAGCTGGTTATAACGCTCGCGGGATTCGCCCAGTTCGTTGTCGAGCAACTGGAACAGACGATTCTTCGCCTCGCCCCAACCCAGGCCCTGCAACAGTTCGCTACGGAACTCGTCGGCCTGCGCCGCAGTGGCGAACGCCTGGAACAAGGTGAACAGGTGCGAATTGTCCGGATCCTTGGCTTCGCCCGGCGCGCGGGAGTCGGTGACGATCCGCGAAATCGCGTCCTTCATCTCTTTGGCGCTGGAGAACAGCGGGATGGTGTTGTCGTAGCTCTTCGACATCTTGCGGCCATCCAGGCCCGGCAACGTGGCGACGCTCTCTTCGATCAACGCCTCGGGCATGGTGAAGAACTCCTTGCCCTGGCCAAACAGGTGGTTGAAGCGTTGGCCGATGTCCCGCGCCATTTCCACGTGCTGGATCTGGTCACGACCGACCGGCACCTTGTGCGCGTTGAACATCAGGATGTCCGCGGCCATCAGCACCGGGTAGCTGTACAGGCCCATGGTGATGCCGGCGTCCGGGTCTTCACCGGTCTCGACGTTCTTGTCCACCGAAGCCTTGTAGGCGTGGGCGCGATTGAGCAGGCCCTTGGCGGCAACGCAGGTCAGCAGCCAGGTCAGTTCGGGGATTTCCGGGATGTCGGACTGGCGATAGAAGGTCACGCGGTCCACATCCAGGCCACCGGCCAGCCAGGTCGCGGCGATTTCCAGTCGCGAGCGCTGGATGCGCAGCGGGTCATCGCACTTGATCAGGGCGTGGTAGTCGGCCAGGAAGTAGAACGAATCGGCATTGCTGTCACGGCTGGCGACGATCGCCGGGCGGATGGCGCCGGCGTAGTTGCCCAGGTGCGGCGTGCCGGTGGTGGTGATGCCGGTGAGGATACGGGTACGAGTCGTCATGGGTAATCGCTTGTCAGACTGCAATCAATTCGAGAGACGCGGCAGGATCAGATCCTTGAGATCGGTCAGCTTGCCATGAAAAAAGTGTCCGCATTCTGCCACTTTCAGCAGCTCATGGGGGCGTTCGAGCTTGTCGGACCATTCGTAAACCAGCTGCGGATCGATCACTTCGTCGGTTTCCGGCTGGATCAGGGTCAGTTCGCCCTGTTGCGGCAGCTGATCCTGATCGCCGAGGCGCATGACCGCCGGCGCGACCATGAACAGGTGCTTGAGCTGTTCGCCCTTCGCTTCCAGACGTCCACCGAGACTTGCTGCAACAAATCCGCCGAAGGAGAAACCGAACAGGGTCAGTGGCAACTCCGGGTGTTTGGCCCTGAACCAATCAGCCACAGCCTGGGCATCATCGACTTCGCCGGTGCCCATGTCGTGGGTGCCTTCGCTGGCGCCGACACCACGGTAGTTGAAACGCAGGGTGATCAAACCGGCATCACGCGCAGTGCGCTGCAGGGTCGAGACCACTTTGTTGAGCATGGTGCCGCCCTGCACCGGGTTCGGATGGCAGATCAGTGCCAGGCCGCGAGGCTGCTCGTTGCCCAGGTACAGTGCTTCCAGTTGACCCACCGGGCCATCAATCACTACAGGGGTTTCACGCATAAGCAAGGAAGGAACTCCGTGACCTCGGATCAGGTCGACTCGTCTAGCAAATTGTCTGTGGCTGTCTATTGCGAGTGAATCGCGGTATACAGCGCAGGTTCGAGCCGTTAACGTAAAGCAAAGCCGTTTATAGAGGAAGGACTCGTGGAACACTCGCTCTTAGTTTGGTTGTTACCGACTCTTGCCCTGGTTGTGGGTGTCGCCATTGGGTTCCTGATCGCTCGCGTTGCACCGAACGCCGCGCCCAGCCGCACGCAGCGTCAGCTGGACGATATTCAGGAACGTTTCGACAGTTATCAGAACGAGGTGGTGACCCACTTCAACAGCACCGCGACACTGGTCAAGAAACTGACTCAGAGCTATCAGGAAGTGCAGGACCATCTCGCCGAGGGCGCCAACCGCCTGGCCCTGGACGAACAGACCCGCCAACGCCTGCTGGCCTCCCTGCACGCCGATGCGACGCAGGCACCCCGTGAGCGCCTGACGCCACCGCGCGATCAGGAGCCGCCGCGCGACTACGCACCGAAAGCCCCGAACTCGCCGGGCATGCTTGATGAGCATTATGGCCTGAAGAAGTAAGCAGGTTTCGCGCGATACAAAAAGCCCCCGGACGTGATTGCCCGGGGGCTTTTTTGTTTTTGACGACTCAATTGAGGCAGGTAGGAGCTGTCGAGTGCAACGAGGCTGCGATCCTTTGATTCTAAGAAGCAAGATCAAAAGATCGCAGCCTGCGGCAGCTCCTACAGGTGACCGTTATGGCGGGGGTTAGCCAAGCACCTCACTGGCCACCTGATCAATCGCATCCTTGGTGATACCAACAATCAGCTCCGCTTCAGCCTCCGTCAGTACCAGCGGCGGGGCAAAGCCGAGAATATCGCCATGGGGCATCGCCCGGGCGATCATGCCGCGTTCCAGGCAGGCCGCCGAGACTTTCGGGCCGACCTTCAGTGCCGCATCGAACGGTGTGCGTTGTTCGCGATCAGCCATGAACTCAACCGCTGCGAGCATCCCGTCGCCGCGCACCTCGCCCACCAGTGGATGCCCTTCCAGGGTTTCACGCAGCCGACGATTGAGATAGCCGCCGACCTTCTCGGCATTGGCCGTGAGGTTTTCCCGCTCCAGGATATCGAGGTTGGCCAGCGCCGCAGCAGCACAGATCGGGTGTCCGGAATAAGTCCAGCCATGGCCCATGGCACCTTGGGATTCGGAGGCCTTTTCGATGACATCCCAAACCTTTTCGCCGACGATCACTGCCGACAATGGTGCATAGGCACTGGTCAGGCCTTTGGCGGTGGTAATCAGGTCCGGGCGCATGCCGTAGCGTTGGCTGCCCATCTTCGAGCCGAGGCGACCAAAAGCGCAGACCACTTCGTCGGCGATCAGCAACACATCGTATTTATTCAGCACGGCTTGAATCGCAGCCCAGTAACCCGCTGGCGGCACGATGATGCCGCCCGTCCCCATCAACGGCTCGCCAATAAACGCCGCCACGGTGTCGGGGCCTTCGGCGAGGATCATTTTCTCCAACTCGTCGGCGCAGTAGCGCACGAACGCGGCCTCATCCATGCCGGTCGGCGCCTTGCGGTACCAGTGGGGGCACACAGTGTGCTTGATGCCTTCGGCCGGCAGGTCGAAATGTTGATGGAAACTTGGCAGGCCGGTCAGGCTACCGGTCATGATGCCCGAGCCGTGATAACCGCGATCGCGGGAGATGATTTTCTTTTTCTGTGGACGACCCAGTACGTTGTTGTAGTAGCGAACCAGTTTGATCTGGGTTTCGTTGGCGTCGGAGCCTGAGAGGCCGTAGTAGACCTTCTTCATGCCTTGCGGCGCCCAGTCGATTATGCGGCTCGATAGCTCGATGATCGCTTCGGTCGAATGCCCCATGTAGGTATGGTAATAAGCCAGTTCCTTGGCCTGCTTATAGATGGCATCGGCGACTTCGGTGCGTCCATAGCCGATGTTCACGCAGTACAGGCCAGCGAAGGCGTCGATGAATTCGCGGCCTTCGTGGTCGCGAATGCGGATGCCCGATGCGCCCTTGATGATGCGCCCCTTGAGTGCCCCGCTGGCGTGGTCATGGGCATGGGTCGAAGGGTGCATGAAATGCGCACGGTCTTGCTCGAACAGGGTATCGAATTCTTGGCTCATGGTAGATCTCCTCAGAACTGGCCTTGATGGTGCAGGCAGAAGTATTTGGTTTCGACAAAGGCTTCGAAGCCCTCGGTGCCGCCTTCACGGCCCAGCCCCGAGGCCTTCATGCCACCGAACGGGATCGGATGGCCGGTGAACTTGACGCCGTTGACCGCGACCATCGCGTGGTCGAGACGACGAATCAGCGGGTAGATCAGGTCCAGGCGATTGGAACAAATGTAGGCGGCCAGACCGTATTCGGTGTCGTTGGCCATTTCGACGGCATGATCGAGGCTGTCGAACGGCATCACCCCGGCAATCGGCGCGAAGTTCTCTTCGCGGTAGATGCGCATTTGCGGCGTGACGTCGGCCAGCACCGTCGGCTGATAGAACAGACCGCCGAGCGCATGGGCTTCGCCCCCCACCAGTCGTTGCGCCCCTTGTTGCAAGGCATCGGCCACACGCTCGGCGGTGACATCGAAGGCGGCCTGATGCATCAACGGGCCGATATCGACGTTCTGCTCACGATCGCCCAGCATTGCCGGGCCGACCCGCAGTTCACGCACCGCCGAAGCAAAACCCTTGAGAAATTCCGGGTAGATCGAACGGTCGACCATGATGCGGTTGGCCGCGCAGCAATCCTGGCCGGAGGTCTGAAACTTGGCGGCGACCGCGACCTTTACCGCCAGCCCGAGATCGGCATCGGCGCAGACAATGAACGGTGCGTTGCCACCCAGTTCCAGCGAGACCTTCTTCACATCCGCAGCCGCCGCTTGCAGCACCAACTTACCCACGCGGGTCGAGCCGGTGAAACTCACCGAGCGCACGCGACTGTCCTGCACCAGGGTTTGCATGGCCATTTGCGGCTCGCCCAGCACCACGTTGAACACGCCGGCCGGGAAACCCGCTTCCTCCGCCAGTTGCGCCAGGGCAAACGCCGAGTACGGTGTTTCATGGGCGGGCTTGATCACCACGGTACAACCGGCCGCCAAGGCGGCCGCCGCTTTGCGGGTGATCATGGCCGAGGGGAAATTCCACGGGGTCAGCAGCGCACAGACACCCACCGGTTCCTTGAGCGTGCCCAGGTGCGCACCGGGTATGTGGCTGGGAATGTTCTGCCCGTAAAGGCGCCGCGCCTCCTCGGCGAACCAGGGAATGAAGCTGGCCGCATAGGCGATTTCACCGCGGGACTCGGCCAGGGACTTGCCCTGCTCCAGGCTGAGAATCCTCGCCAGGTCTTCCTGATGCTCAAGAATCAGTGCCGCCCAGCGTCGCAGAATCAACCCGCGTGCCTCCAGGCTTTGTTCGCGCCAGCCGGTAAACGCGCGGTGGGCGGCATCGATGGCCGCGACAATTTGCGGCTGATCGAGCATCGGCACATGGCCGATGAGTTTTTGATCGGCCGGGTTATGCACGGCGATACTGTGACCGCTGTCGCTGTGGACCCAATGGCCATCAACGTAGCAAAGTGCCTTGAACAGCAGTGGATGTTTGTAGGTCATGGCGTTCACTCCAATCCGTGTGCGTGGAACCATGCTAGGGCAGCAAGACCTCGGGGATTTGGCGTTTGAACGGGGTGCGGCAGGTGGTTTTTTCTGATTGAGCGGGGGTAAATCGGGGATTTTTGCCGTGTGAATACTGCTCACGATGGTGGGACATCAGTCAGTGCAGGGTTGAATGCAAGGATGCTATCGCGAGCAGGCTCGCTCCCACAGGGAATAGCGGTGTTTTCAAAGCTCCTGCGCCACTTCAGCGGGCAAGGCGCCGCCGGTCTTGATGGTCTTGGTGACGATGTAGGTGAAGTAGCGTTCGATGCCCAGGTCGTCGAGCAACAACTGGTCGATGAAGCGCTGGTAATGGTCAATGTCCGGTGCCTGGATCATCGCCATGTAATCGACGCCACCACCGGTGGCGTAACAGAAAGCCACTTCGGCAGCCTCGTTCATGCGCTGTTCGAAACGCCGCATGTCCTGCGCGGTGTGTCGGGCCAAGGTGATTTCCACCAGCACCTGTTGGCTTTTGAACACCGCGTTCCAGTCGATCTGTGCCCGGTAGCCCTTGATCAAGCCCAGGCTTTCGAGTTTGCGCACCCGCTCCCACGCAGGTGTTACCGACAGGTTGATCGCCTCGGCCAGGCTCGATTTGGTGATACGCCCGTCTTCAGCGAGGATTCTCAGGATTTTCAGGTCATAGCGATCGAGTTTGTGCATGGGTGACGATCTCGTGAATATTTAGGAGACCCTGTGGGAGCGGACTTGCTCGCGCCCACAGGGATTGATGTCAGGTCAACACATCCGCGATCACTGCCACAGTGTCACCACACCGCACCAGTCCCGGAAAATGCCGCGCCGCCAGCAGACCGCTGCGAGCCGCACGGTATTCCATCGGGGCAACGCCGCTGCGGGTGACATCGTAGACACGGGCAATCACTTCACCTTGCTCCACGCTGTCCCCCAGATCACGGCACATTTCCAGCAGACCGTCGTGCTCGCTGGCGATGAAGCAATCGCCGTCGGGCATGTCGAGCATGATCGACGGTGCGAGCCGCACCTCACCGTCAAGGATCCCGGCATGCACCAGCAGATTGCGCACCCCACGCTCGGCAATCGCCACGCTGCGCGCCGTGGAAGAGCCACCGCCGCCCAGTTCGGTGGTGACGAAGACTTTGCCCTGGCGTTCAGCGGCGGTGTCGTACATCGCCCCGGCGTCGAGTTCCAGCATGCGCATGCTGTACGGCGCATTGAAGGCACGCATCCCGGCCTCGCATTGCGCCTGCTGCTGTTTATCCGGCAGCACATGACAAGCAGCGAACGGCAGGAAATCCAGGGTGCGACCGCCGGAGTGAATATCCAGCACGATGTCGGCCAATGGCAGCAAGGTACCCGTGAAGTAATCGGCGATTTTCTCAGTCACCGTGCCGTCCGGTTTGCCGGGAAAACTGCGATTGAGATTGCCCTTGTCGATCGGAGACGTGCGCCGTCCGGCATGGAACGCCGGGGTGTTCATGAACGGTACGATGATTACCCGCCCACTGACCTCGTCGGCACTCAGCCCCTGGGCCAGTTTGCTCAGCGCTACCGGCCCTTCGTATTCGTCGCCATGGTTGCCACCGGTGAGCAGCGCGGTCGGCCCCTCACCGCGTTGAATCACCGTAAGCGGAATCATCACCGCCCCCCAGGCCGAGTCGTCCCGGGAATACGGCAGTTTGAGAAAACCGTGCTGCACGCCTTCACGGGTGAAATCCACCGTGGCGCTGATCGGGTTGTCCGGCAATTCGCTCATGGTTCAATCCTTCACGAACAGTTGGCGTGGCACGTTGCACAGGGTTTCGACGCCGGTTTCGGTGATCAGAATGCTCTCGGTGATCTCCAGCCCCCAATCGTCCATCCACAGGCCCGGCATGAAGTGGAAGGTCATGCCCGGTTGCAACACGCTGGTGTCGCCGGGACGCAGGCTCATGGTGCGCTCGCCCCAATCCGGTGGATAACTGATGCCGATCGGGTAGCCGCAACGGCTGTCCTTGTGGATGCCGAATTTCTCCAGCACCTTGAAGAACGCCACCGCGATGTCGCCGGTGGTGTTGCCCGGTTTGGCCGCTTCAAGCCCGGCGGCGATGCCTTCGACCACGGCTTTTTCACCGTCGAGAAAATGCTGCGGCGGCTTGCCCAGGTAAATGGTGCGCGACAACGGGCAGTGGTAACGCTTGTAGCAACCGGCGATTTCAAAGAAGGTGCCGGCGCCCTTTTCGAACGGCGTATCGTCCCAGGTCAGGTGCGGCGCGCTGGCATCGGCACCGGTCGGCAACAGAGGCACGATGGCCGGGTAATCACCGCCATGACCGTCGGCGCCGAGGATGCCGCTGCTATAGATCTCGGCCACCAATTCATTCTTGCGCATGCCCGGTTCGATCCGTTCGAGGATGCGCCCGTGCATCTTTTCGACGATGCGCGCGGCGATGCGCATGTAGGCGATTTCCTGGGGCGACTTGATCGCCCGCTGCCAGTTCACCAGGCCGACCGCGTCCACCAAAGTGGCGTTCGGCAGGTTGTTTTTCAGCGACAGGTAAGCGGCGGCGCTGAAGTAATAGTTGTCCATTTCCACGCCGATGATCAGCGCGTCCCAACCGCGGGCGCTGATGACTTCCCGCGACAGGTAATCCATCGGGTGACGTTCCCGGGACTGCACGTAGATGTCCGGATAACCGACGATATTTTCCTGCTGCATGAACACCGTGCGCCTGGCGCCGTTGGCATCCTGCCCGCGACCGAACCACACGGGCTCGCCGTCGAGCGCCAGCAGCACGCATTGATGGACGTAAAACGACCAACCGTCATAGCCGGTCAGCCAGGCCATGTTCGACGGATCGGTGACCAGCAACAGCTCGATGCCCTGCGTCTGCATGGCCGCTCGAACCTTGGCCAGACGTTGGGCATATTCCCCCCGTTCGAACGGGAGATTGACGACTATCTGAGACATGCACCTGCCCTCTGATAAATGACACGCGGATGAAAAAACCGGTTAACTGCCGAACTGAAACCCCTTGCCTGCCGAACGCGCGCGCTCGAATGCCAGGTTGGCCATGGCCGTGTCCTGGGCACCGGTGCCGGTGAGGTCGCACAGGGTGATTTGCTTTTCATCTGTGCGACCGGGACGCTGCCCGGCCAGCACCTGCCCCAACTCTGCGAAGTCGGTCTCATCGCTGACGACGCCAGCTACAAGGGCGTGATGCAATTCGCCGAGGATGCGGGTCTGGCTCAAGCGATCCGCCACGTAGCAATGGACCTGTGCCAGCGCACTGGGGGCAATTTCGTTTTTGTGCTCGGCATCCGAACCCATGGCCGTGATGTGCAGGCCGGGCTGCAAATGCCGCGCGTCAATCAACGGCTCACGGCTCGGCGTGCAGGTGATGGCGATGTCCACGCCATCCATGGCCTCGTCGATACTTGCGCACGGCCTGACCGCCAGCCCGCTGTCACGCGCCAGCTCGACACTGAAGGCTTCGGCCTTGGCATAGTCCCGGGCCCAAACCCGTACGCTGTCGACCGGCCGTACCAGCCGCAAGGCCTGAAGTTGCAACGCCGCCTGCTCGCCGGCGCCGATCAGCGCCACACTGCGGCTGTCGACCCGCGACAATGCTCGCGCGGCCACCGCACCGGCCGCGGCCGTGCGCACGGCCGTCAGGTAGCCGTTATCCAGCAGCAAGGCATCGAGCAAACCGGTGCGTGCCGACAGCAGCATCATCATGCCGTTGAGGCTTGGCAGGCCCAGTTTCGGGTTGTCGAAAAATCCCGGGCTGACCTTGATCGCGAAGCGCTCCAATCCGGGCAGATACGCCGTCTTCACGTCCACTTCGCCATTATGCTCGGGGATGTCCAGACGCAGGATCGGCGGCATGGCCACGGCGGCGGTGGCCAGCAGCACGAAGGCTTGCTCGATGGCTTCGATACTCGGCAGATCAAGGGCCACGCAGGCTCGCAGATCCGCTTCGCTCAACAGGGTGATTTCACTCATCAACGCGGCACTCCAGTCTGATTTTTGATTGAGTTCACGCATCCGCACCAGCCAGCACACGCAGATGCTGATCGACGTCGACATTGCGACCGCTGACCACCACCACGATCGGTCCACGCGGTTCGATCAAGCCATCAAGCAAAGCGCCAATCCCCACCGCCGCCGCGCCTTCGAGCACCAGGCGCTCTTCGCGATAGGCATGGCGCAAGGCATGGGCAATGGAGGCTTCGCTGAGCAGATGCAGGTGGTCACAGGTGTCGCGGGTCATGTTGAAGGTGTAACGGTTATCCAGGCCGATGCCGCCGCCGAGGGAATCGGCGAGGGTCGGCAGCTCTTCGACTTCCACTGGACGTCCGGCGGCCAGGCTGGCATGCATGGCCGCACCGCGCTGCATGCTGATGCCATGAGTGACGATCTGCGCATTGGCGCTTTTGAGTGCCAGCGCCACGCCGGCAAACAGACCGCCGCCGGACAACGGCACCAGCACTTGGGCGACATCCGGCAGTTGTTCAAGGATCTCCAGCCCCAGCGTGCCCTGCCCGGCGATGATCGCCGGATGATCGAACGGCGGCAGCAGCATCGCGCCATGTTCATAGGCAATCCGCTCGGCCTCACGCTGGGCATCATCCTGGGACTGGCCGACGATGCGGACTTCGGCGCCAAGATCGCGAATGGCCTGCACCTTGTTGCCCGGCACCAGATGCGACAGGCAAATCGTCGCCTTCACGCCTTGCCGGGACGCGGCATGGGCCAGCGCCCGCCCATGATTGCCGGTCGACGCGGCGACGACGCCACACGCCTTTTGCTCGGCATTGAGTTGTGCCACGGCATTGCTCGCGCCGCGCAACTTGAAGCTGCCGGTGATTTGCTGGGATTCGAGCTTGAGGTAAACCGGTACGCCCAATTGCCGGGACAGGCTGGGCGAATGCTCCATGGGCGTGCACCGGACCAGCGATTGAATACGTTGGCGGGCGAGGTAGATATCGTTTAGCAGCAGCACTGACATGACCGCGTCCCAAGTGAGGTGTTGGGCGCAGTCTAAAAGGGCTGGATTGTCGCAATGAATGTACTAGGGCAATTTAATCGACAAACTTTCTGGCACCGATCGCCCGCTCAAAAATCATGGATCTGCGGGTACTGACCGAAGATTTCACGCATGCCCATCAGCGCATCGCGCATTTCCTCGTCGCTGCATTCGGCACCGACACACACCCGGACTGCCCGGGGCCTGGGCGTGCCACGCACCGTAAACGGGTCGGGCGAAGTGACCGCAATGTGCTTGTGGCGCAGCGCCCGCACCAGGCTGTCGACTTCCCAATGAGGGGGAATGCCGATCCAGGCATTCAATGCATAGGGATGCTGGCCGAGCAGGTACTCGTCCAGGTACTCGCTGACCATCGCCTGCCGACCGGACAAGAGTCTGCGTTGCAAATCCACCAGGGTGTCGGCGCGCCCATCGCGAATCCAGCGCGTGGCAATCTCCGCGACCATGGGCGTTGCCATCCAGCTGTTGACCCGCAAAATACTTTCGGTACGCAACGCCAGCCGCTTTGGCATCACCAGATATCCGACGCGCAAACCGGTGAGCACCGATTTGGTCATGCTGGTGCAATAGAACGACAATTCCGGCAAATAGTGGCTGATCGGCGGCGCCCGGCGCTCGTCCAGCAGAGGGCCGTACACATCGTCTTCGATAATGTGCACGCCAAAACGCCTGGCGATCTCGGCAATTTCCCGTCGACGGCTGTCCGGCATCAGGCTGGTGGTCGGGTTGTTCAGGTTTGGCGTACAGACCAGCGCGGTGATGCGCTCGTTGCTGCACATGTCCTCGAAATGCTCGGGGTCGATGCCATGCCGGTCCATCTCCAGACCCTTGAGGGTAAACCCGAGCACCTGGGAATTACCGATGACGCCGTGGTCGGTCAACCCTTCGCAAAGCACCACATCATCCGGGCCGGCAAGGGATGCCAAGGCCAGAAAAATGGCGTGGGCAGCACCGTTGGTGATCAGGATGTCGTCGCGCTCGACCCGCAGGCCTTGCCGCGCGATCCAGTGCATCGCCGCCTCACGGTGCGACTCGAAACCGGCAATCGGGCGAAACGCATGAATCCAGGGCTGATCCTCTTCGGTGCTGAGTTCGCGACAGGTTTCGCGCCAGAACTGGTCATGCTCACGGGTGTGCATGATCCGTGTGATGGAAAAATCCACCAGCGCCCGTTCGGGGCTGTCGAGAATATAAGTGGCTACCCGATCGCTCATTCTTCGCGAGACAAAGCTGCCGCGCCCGACCTCGCACCGCACCAGGCCCTGGCGCTCGAGCTCCTTGTAGGCATTGGTGACGGTTTGCACACTGATGCCCATGGCATCGGCGACATTACGTTGCGGTGGCAACCGCTGATCATTGGCCAGCACACCCTGCTCGATATCGTCGGCAATCGCCTGGACCAGGATCTTGTATTTCGACTCGCCGCTGCGGGCGATTTCCAGTGCTGCCTTCCACTTGTCCATCGGCGCCGAACCCACGTGTTTGCCAGTGCCGACAGCATCCCGCGAGAATCCATGCAAAGCAATTGTCCTAGTGCAATGCAATCCTGCGCAGTGCTTTTGTATGCTCGGTACAAGGTCGATGCCCAGGCTGCTGAACCAGCCACCAACAACAATCAATCGATCTGTACCGGAACTGTCTCCCCACGCTTCGGCTCAACAGGTGGACCAGCCCTCGTACGCTTTGCTCTTGTCACACTGCCTCCTACCACAGAGCCGTCAAAGACGGGTCCACAAGAAACAGGAGATTTTATCGATGAGCAATTCCATTTCCCGCACTCCCCATGTCTTGCGCCACCTGTTCGTCGCTTGCGCGATATTCGGCCTGGCCACCAGCGCCTACGCCACAACGCTGGAAACCATCACCAAGAACAGCAGCATCCGCATCGGTTATGCGAACGAAACCCCGTTCGCCTTCACTGAAACCGACGGCAGGGTCACCGGTGAATCACCGGAAATCGCCAAGGTCATCTTCGAAAAAATGGGCATCAAGCAAGTCGACGGTGTGCTGACCGAATGGGGCTCGTTGATCCCCGGCCTGCGCGCCGGACGTTTCGACGTGATTGCCGCGGGCATGTACATCACCCCCGAGCGCTGCAAGCAGGTCATCTTCACCGACCCGCAGTACCAGTTGCCCGACGCACTCCTGACCGCCAAAGGCAATCCGAAGAGTCTGCACAGCTATAAAGACATCGCCAAAAACCCGGATGTGAAACTGGCGATCATGGCCGGCACGGTCAACCTGAAATACGCGCGGGATTCTGGCGTGAAGGATGCGCAGATCCTCCAGGTACCGGACACCACCGCGCAGTTGCAAGCCGTGCGCGCCGGGCGTGCCGATGCGGCCGTCGGCACCCAGCTGACCATGAAAGGCCTGGCCAGCAAAGGTGGTGACAAGGTCGAAGCGGTCACCGAGTTCAAGGATGACCCTTCGCACACCGGTTATGGCGCCCTCGCCTTCCGCCCGGAAGACAAGGACCTGCGTGACGCCGTCAATGCCGAACTGAAAAAGTGGCTGGGCTCCGAAGAACATCTCAAGACGGTTGCCCCTTTCGGCTTCGACAAATCCAACGTGACAAGCAAAACGGCTGCCGAGCTCTGCGCTCAATAGTCGAAACGGGCATGGCGCCCTGGCGCGATGCCTATTTCCCTGCTGACTCCGGATGTTGAACCACGCAGGTGTGAACAATGGGTGAATTACTTCCGCTTTTGATACAAGGCGCCTGGGTGACGCTCCAGGTGACCTTCTTCGGCTCGCTGCTGGCGATCGTCGCCGCCATTCTGGCAGCACTCGGGCGCATGTCGCCGTGGCGAGCGGTGAGTTGGTTTTCCGTCGCCTACATTGAAGTGTTCCGCGGCACGTCGTTGCTGGTGCAATTGTTCTGGCTGTTTTTCGTCTTGCCGCTGCCACCGTTCAATCTCGAACTGAGCCCCTACAGCGTGGCCATTGTCGGCCTCGGCTTGCACATCGGTGCTTACGGCGCGGAGGTGATGCGTGGTGCGATCAGCTCCGTTGCCAAAGGGCAGTACGAAGCGGCGACTGCATTGAACTTCAGCGGCTACAAGCGCTTTCGGCGAATCATTTTGCCCCAGGCGTTGCTGGCGGCCATTCCACCGGGCACCAACCTGTTGATCGAATTGCTGAAAAATACTTCGCTGGTCTCGCTGATCACCCTGTCGGACCTCAGCTTCCGGGCCCGGCAACTGGATCAGGCCACTTTCCAGACCCTGGAAATATTCAGCCTGGCGCTGGTGATGTACTTCGTTCTGGCTCAAGCGATCAACCTCGGCATGCGCAGCGTTGAGCGACGCTTGGCTCGCGGCCGGATGCGTGGAGGTCTGTCATGACCCTGTTCGACTGGACATATGCCTGGCAGATCCTGCCCGATTTGCTCCGGGCATCGCTGAACACCGTGGGCATTACCCTGCTCGGTTTCCTGATCGCCATTGTGCTGGGATTGTTTCTGGCCATCGGCCGACGCAGTCGCCTGCTCTGGTTATCGTGGCCGACCGCCGGGGTGATCGAATTCATTCGCAGCACGCCGCTGCTGATCCAGGTGTATTTCCTCTACTACGTGCTGCCCAATTACGGCGTGAGCATGACGGCCATGCAGGTGGGGGTGATCGGCATCGGCGTGCATTATGCCTGCTACATCGCCGAGGTTTACCGCGGTGGCCTCGACGCCGTGCCACGGGCGCAGTGGGAGGCCGTTACGGCGCTGAACATCGCGCCGTACAGCGCCTACCGCAACATCATCCTGCCCCAGGCCCTGCGGCCGATCCTGCCGCCACTGGGCAACTACCTGGTGGCCATGCTCAAGGACACGCCGGTGCTGTCGGCCATCACCGTGGTCGAGATCATGCAGCAAGCCAAGAACATTGGTTCCGAGAACTTCCGTTATCTGGAGCCGATCACCATGGTCGGTCTGTTTTTCCTCGCCCTGAGCATCGCCTTGGCTTATCTGGTACGGCGCCTTGAACTGCGTCTGGAGCTACGCTAATGACTTCTCCCATCTCGACCTCCAACGACCTTTCCCGGTGCGGCAACCTGACATCGCTGCGTCCGCAAGAGACCCATGCCATGCCTGAATCGAAACCGCTCAAGCCGATTGTCAGCTTTCAGGACGTCACCAAGAGCTACGGCAACTTCACCGTGCTCGACCACTTGAACCTGGATGTCACTCCAGGCGAAAAAGTCGCGATCATCGGCCCCAGCGGCTCGGGGAAATCCACGCTGCTGAGGGTGTTGATGACGCTTGAGGGCATTGATGACGGACTGATCCGCATCGAGGATGATTTGTTGACGCACATGCCCAATCGCAACGGCGTGCTGGTGCCTGCCAACGACAGGCATATCCGTCGCGTTCGCGGCAAGATCGGCATGGTGTTCCAGAGCTTCAACCTGTTTCCGCACATGACGGCCTTGCAAAACGTCATTGAGGCGCCAGTGCAAGTGCTGGGCATGAAGCCGGCCGAAGCACGCGAACGAGCAGCGGACCTTTTGGAACTGGTGGGTCTGGGCAGCAAGCTGGGGCATTACCCTTCGCAGCTGTCCGGTGGGCAGCAACAACGGGTTGCCATTGCCCGGGCGTTGGCCATGCGCCCCAAAGTCATGCTCTTTGACGAAGTGACCTCTGCGCTCGATCCGGAACTGTGCGGCGAAGTGCTCAACGTCATCCGCAAGCTCGGCGCCGAACACAACCTGACCATGCTGATGGTCACGCACCAGATGGGGTTTGCCCGGGAGTTCGCCGATCGTGTGTGTTTTTTCTACAAGGGTCAGATTCACGAGCAGGGCACACCGGCGCAGATTTTCGAACATCCACAGCAGGAACGGACCTGCGCGTTTCTCAGCGCAGTGAAAGAAGCCAACTAAAAAACAATGTGGGAGCGGCACCGCCGCTCCCACAGTTTTGTTTTGCGGTGTTATGGGTATTGCTGAACGGTACCCTGCTGTTGCTGACCACCATACTGCTGGCCTGGAATCGCCTTGAGGTTGACCTCTACACGGCGGTTCTGTGCACGGCCATTGACGTCAGCGTTGCTCGCAACCGGACTATCCGGGCCGGCGCCGCGAGCGCTCAGGTTGGCACCGCTGACACCTTGCGAGGTCAGGTAGGTTGCCACGCTCTGGGCACGACGCTGGGACAGGTCCATGTTGTGCTGGCGGCTGCCAGTGCTGTCGGTATAGCCGACGATCTCGATCTGGTTCTGGTTGAACTCTTTCAGTGAGCCCGCCAGATTGTTCAGCGGCTGATAGAAGCCTGGAGCAATGTTCGCCGAATCGGTTGCGAACGTGATGTTGCCCGGCATGATCAGCTTGATCTGGTCGCCCTGGCGCTGCACTTCAACACCGGTGTTGGCCATGCTGGCGCGCAGCTTTTTCTCTTGCTGATCGGCGTAGTAGCCGTAGCCGGCGGCGGAAGCACCAACCACCGCAGCACCGATCAGTGCACCCTTGCCACGGTTATCGTGGTTGATCGCAGCACCGGCCAGCGCGCCGGCCAGAGCACCGAGGCCACCGTATTTCGCAGTCTTGCTCATGCCTTCGGAGCCGCTATCCGTCTGGCCCTGAGCCTGGCCCTGACCGCCGTATGGGTTAGGCGAGGCACAACCGGACAAAACGGCCACAGCCGTAGCGAGAATAATCAAACGACGCGTGGTGAACATGTAAAGCTCCTACTTTTTTTGCATTCTGTGGTGCAACGGACCAAGGCATCAGCCTTTGCGGGCGTTGGATCACTTCCTGGAATAAAAATTCCGCTCGTTACAAATCAGGCCCGTACAAACGGGTTTTCGCGCATTTCATCGCCCAGACGGGTATCCGGACCATGCCCGGCCACCACTATCGCCTCCTCGTCGAGGGTGTACAAACGCTGCTTGATCGAACGCACGATGGTGGCCTGGTCGCCGCCCCACAAATCCGTGCGCCCTACCCCACGCTTGAACAACGTATCACCGGCAATCAGCAGCTTGGCCTCGGAAAACCAGAAGCTCATGGAGCCCGGCGTATGACCTGGCGTGTGCAGCGCCACGCCACAACCGCAGGCCAGTTCTTCATCATCGGCCAGCCAGCGATCCGGGGACGGCACCGGGGTATAAGGAACGCCGAACATCTGGCACTGCATTTCCAGGTTGTCCCACAGAAACTGGTCTTCCTTGTGCAGATGCAGGGTCGCGCCGGTTTTCTCCTTGAGTTGGCCGGAAGCCAGGAAATGATCGAGGTGTGCATGGGTGTGAATAATGCTGACCACTTTCAGCCCCAGGGCATCGAGGCGCGCCAGGATCAGTTCATGATTGCCACCCGGATCGACGACGATGGCCTTTTTCGTTACCGGATCGCCGATGATCGTGCAGTTGCACTGCAAAGGCCCGACGGGGAAGGTTTCGCGGATGAGCGCAGGTTTGACAGCGTCCATGGGTGTTCCTGAAAAAAATGGATGGCCTATTTTGGCACAGCCCGCCGACATCGCCGATGCCGTCCGCCGCTTATCACCTGCCTGATTGCAGAATCCACCTACATCATTGAAGGAAACGTCTGATTTAACTCCCGTACCGCCTAGCCTAGCGTCCTCGCCCCTGCAATCAACACAAGGGCTGAATCATGGGAAGAGGAACAGCTAACGGGTTAGGTCAAGGATTGCACGGCGACCTGACCACAACAGGAGCCATGTGTATCAGTAGCTTGCCCTGTGCGACGCATGGAGGGCGCGCTGTGCTAAGACTCGGGGACAAGACCACTGCGTGTAAGAAACGCGGAAAAGACGGCGTTATTGTTGACAGCCTACCCGCTATGAAATGGCATGGGGTTCCAACTGTACTCGACGGTGCAGAAGTTCACTGCGGCTGCCCACCAGGTACCAATCGACTGATTGCTCCTGCACCTTCGACTCGCACTACACGCACCGGACACGTTCAAGGTATTGCTCATCCTACAAGGCATTCAGACCAGCCATCGACGACAGAATCTCTACAAAGTGATCAGATACTAGCTAAGAGGAAAACACGACCTGTCGTTTGCAACGACCCTGACATGATGGAAGAGGTAGCGAGCTACATTGCCGAGGAAATGAACCGCAATATTACTCATCCGTCCGTGGTGAAGATGAAGAGCCTCAACAATTTTGACGCTGATGCTGAACAAAAGAGGTTCAGAAAACTACCTTGGTACGCACGCCTTTCCCCACCCAACTTCAAAGCAATTGAGTCAGGAAACAAGGTGGCGGCTATGGCTCTTTGGGCAGAGCGTGTAGGTCAGAACAGACCCTGGGATCACAAGGTCACGATAGGGCTACAGTTTGGCGGACCTTGGCAGAAGCAAGGCATGTTCGACTACTTCTACGACATATGGTCAAACGTGCACTATGGGTACGTAGGGATGGCGGGAGGACTTTCCGAAAGTCTCCTTTTGGATGGAGCTGGAGTCGAACAAATTGCCTCAGATTCCATCCGTAAAATACAAAAATGGGATAAAAGACCGGGTCCACGTCGGTCGGAGGACATCGAAGGGATGCGAGCGTGGGACGACATCGGAGACAGGGTATCTATCAGCATTGGCATCAAACTTTACAGACTTCAACCGAACGGCGGGATAACCGTGAAGATGCTGATGGATGAAATCTTAGGCTTACCACGCAGAAGCTGGGGGGATGGTATTCGTGAGCATACCTGTAAGTAAGCCCCATTCCAGGAATACAAGGTGCGGCTTGGTCATTCTACTGCTCGCACCCATCCTCTTTTGGTACTTCGCCGCACCTCAGGTGAACTTCTACTTTTCTGAAAAAGGCCAAGGGCGCCTAGGCTACATACTGAATGTTCAGCACGAGATCTCAAAGGGTGAACTTTACCCCGGTGAAGTGACTGGAGGCCCTGGTCATATCTTCCCTGACGCGAAATTTTTTATGGAATTTTACTGGAGAAACGGAGGTAAATCACACTGCATACGGATCAAACCGAAATGGCCAAACACAGATATCTACATTGGGCCAGACGGAGAAATTGAGAGTCGCACCGAGAGTGGCCGCATTGAACAGTGCGGGGCGCTCCCGGGCTGATTGCAGCCAATGTTTTCAAACCTGGCCCGTTTTTTTTTCACAACTCCCCTCCTGCAACACAGAACCACTGATACCAGCCCCCCCCACAATAGAAGATCTGCAGCACGTTACACCAACACCCCCAATTCCTTGGCCCGTGCCACGGCCTGTGTACGCCGCTCGACCCCGAGCTTGCTGTTGATGTGACTGGCGTGGGTCTTGACCGTGTGCAGGGAAATAAACAGTTGATCGCTGATTTCCTGATTCGAACAGCCCTGGGCGATCAATCGCAGGACCGCCATTTCCCGGGTGCTGAGTTGTTCCGCGGTCGCGCAGGATTCCGGCCCGGAACGGGCAGCCAATGCCGGCAGCTTCTCACTGAGGCTCAGGGAAACGGGGGTTTGTGGACAGTTTTGAAGCTGCCCACGCAGCCAGTCCGGGTGCTCGGCCAACAAGCCCTCAAAGGGTTGCAGCCCCCCTCCGCCGGCAGCGTCCAGCGCCTGGGCCAGCGCCCTGCGTGCTTCCGGTTCCCGGCCGCTGCCCAGCAACAACGCCACTTTCTGGGTGAGCGCCATGGCACTGAGCATCTGACGACCGCTTTGCTGGCCATGTTCAAGCAGCGCATTCAAACGCCCTTCGGCCAGCATCGGCTGGCCCTGGATGACGTCGAGCAAGGCTTGTTGCAATTCGATATGCAACGGCAGTTGCGGGTGGAACTCCGGTGGTGCCGCCCCGTTTTCGCCGTTATAGGTCTGCCCCAGGCGCGCTAGCCAGGCTTCGGCCAGATCGGTGCGCCCCTGGGCCAGCCAGAGTTCACATTTGACCAGGGTGATCATGGCCAGGTAGTAGATCGGTGGTACGTCCCAGATGTGCATGAGGCGTTCGGCTTCGGCAAGTTCGGCAAAGGCCTTGGCGAACTCGCCGCTGCTGCCTTCCAGCCTGGCAATCACGCAGTGACCGATCAGCACGCTGATATCACGGCAGGCCCGCGCCTCGCTCAAACCGGCCTGCAATCGCAAGCGCGCCACTTGCGGCTGCATGCGCAGTGCCAGTAAAAAGCCTTCGTACAAGGTCAGCCGGGCGCGAACCGCATACAGCCGTTGCGCAGGCAAGCTCTGCAGGCGCTGCATTCCCTGACGGACCTCCTCCAGCGCCCGACAGATTTCCCCGCGCGCTTGCAGCACCCGGGCGCGGTCGTAGTGCGCCAGTGCTTCGAACAGGGGGTTGCCGACCCGTTGCGCCAGCTCCAGCGATTCGCGGTTAAGCCCTCGTGCCCGCCACAAATCACCGTCGGCAATGGCCAGGTTGGACAGGGTCGAGAGGCACATCAGGCGCTGACCGTAACGCTTGGGTGGAAGGCTTTCCAACGCTTCGCCGCAGTACCGCAGCGTCAGTTCGCGGTTGCCGCGCCCACGGGCAATAATGCCGCTCAATGCCAGCCATTGGGCCAGCATGGACTTCTGGGCGGTGGCCGACGGAGCGGGCAGGAAGCGGCTCAAATGGCTGGCCAGTTCTTCCGCGGCATCCAGTTGGCATGCCATCCCCAGCGCCCAGCTATAGAGCACAATCAGTCGCGGCGTGCTGATCAGCAAGCTGTCAGGCAAGTCCATTTTCCAGCGCAGCAACATGCCGACATTCTGCTCGGCCAGCAGTTGCTCTTCGGAGAGGTTCTGTACCAGGTTCGCCGCGACGTCCAGGTGACCGGCGCGCAAGGCCTGCTCCACGGCCTCATCGAGCAGCCCCTGGGCATTGAACCAGCGGCAGGCACGCAGGTGCAGGCTGGCGGCCGGCACCATCGACTGGGAAGTCGGGCGCGTGCGCAACAGATCGGAAAACAGGTGGTGGTAACGATACCAGTGGCCGTGCTCGTCCAGCGGCACCAGGAACACTTGGTGGGCGAGCAGGAAACGCAGGATCTCTGCGCTGTCATGTGCGTCGCGAACGGCGTCGCACAGTTCGCTGCAAAAACGCTCCTGGGGCGCCGTGTCATAGAGGAACGACTGGACCTCGGCGGGCAGGCAATCGATGACCTCTTCGAGCAGGTAATCGCGGATCAGTCCTTCCCCGCCGTGCAGCGATTGCGGCAACGCGCCATCGGTGCCCGCCTCCGAGGCGGCCAGCAGCCAGAAACGCAACCCCGCGACCCAACCTTCACTGCGCTCGATCAGGTTCTCCAGTGCCTCACCGCGCAGGGAACTGCTGTGCCGGTCGAGCAGGCTCAAGGCCTCGTCGTGGGTCAGGCGCAGATCCTGTTCATGCAACTCAAGCAGTTGCCGCGATAGCCGCAGCCGCGCCAGATGCCAGTCGGGACGCTGACGACTGGTGACCATCACCAGCAAACCATCGGGTAGATGATTGAGGAAAAATTGCAGGCAACGGTCGAGTACCGGCCCTTGGGCCAGATGGTAATCATCCAGCACCAACAGCAATGGCGTCGCGGTGGACAGGTGCTCGGCCAATTCGTCGAGCAGGCCGTCCAGCCATTCTTCGAATGCGAAAGGCTGATGGCGCTGGCGCATTTTCAACAACCCGAGCGATTGCCTGCCCAGGTGCGGGAAGTAGTCCTGGAGACCTTCCAGCAGGCGCTCGAGAAAACGCCCCGGGTCACTGTCTCGCGGGCTCAAGCCCAGCCAGAGACTTTGCCAGTGCGCCGGCAACCCCTGACAAAACTCCACCGCCAACGAACTCTTGCCGAACCCTGCCGGTGCGCTGACGAGCAATAACCTGCCACCGAGCCCGGCACTCAGGCGCTCGCACAAGCGTGGACGCAGCACATGACCGTCGGGCAACGGCGGGCGGAAGAAGCGCCCGTCGAGTGTCGCGACAGCAACGTTTGCAGAACCTGGGAGTGTAGACAAATCAGTCATAGCCGGCTCTTGTTTGAATTGCGGGTGGCGGCGTTGCAGATGTCCGCAGACTAGCCGTAAACGGATAGGGAATGAAGGTAATTGCTACAAATGGCTACAAAAAGTCTGCACGCAAAAAAAAAACGCCCCGAACCAGTCGGGGCGTTTCAGAGGGTGCGGCCTCTACTCAGTTCACCTTAGCGAACACCATCCTGGCGCAAGGCGGCCGGGGTGAAATCGCTGGTGGTGGCAGTGAAGCCGAAGTCATAAGCCGACTTCTCTTCGTTTTTCATGCCCAGCGCCAGGTAACGACCCGATTGCAGGTCGTACAGGGCTTCAAGGGCATACCACGGCACTTGCTTGTCGTAGTAGTTCTCGGCATGGGCCTCACCTACACGCCACAGCTGGCCACGACCGTCGTAATGGTCGATCACCGCTGCTTGCCAGGTATCTTCGTCGATGTAGAAATCACGCTTGGCGTAGATGTGACGCTGACCTTCCTTCAGGGTTGCAACCACATGCCACACACGACGCAACTCGTAACGCGCCAGGTCCTGGTTGATGTGACCGGCCTTGATGATGTCGGTGTACTTGAGCTTCGGATCGTCGAGCTTGTAGGCATCGGAGCCGATGTACATCTCTTTCTTGCCTTCAAGCTTCCAGTCGTAACGATCCGGTGCACCGTTGAACATGTCCAGGTTGTCGGAAGTACGCAGGCCGTCGGCCGCAGTACCCGGGCCGTCATAGGACACTTGCGGCGCACGGCGCACACGACGCTGACCGGCGTTGTAGACCCACGCCGAGCGCGGTTCCTTCACCTGGTCGAGGGTCTCGTGCACCAGCAGCACACCACCGGCCAGTCGTGCCGGGGCAGTCACTTTCTGTTTGAAGTAGAACAGGATGTTGCCCGGGTTCGCCGGATCGTAGTCCTTCATCTTGTCGCGGAACACGAACTGGTCCTGGAAGTACACCAGGCTGAACGAGCCGTTCGGTTGTGGCGTGGCCTGGGTTACCAGGCGGGTCACGCTACCACCGCGATAACGGGTGATGTGGTTCCAGATGACTTCAACGCCGCTTTTCGGAATCGGGAACGGAATGGCGGTTTCAAAGTTCTCCAGGCCGTTGCCGCCGGACACCAGTTTGGTGTTGGTGGCGTTCTTCTTGATGGCGGCGAACACCTCATCCGGCACGGTGGCACCGCGATGGGACGGATAGACCGGCATCTTGAAGGTTTCCGGGTAGCGCTTGAACATCGCGTACTGGCCCGGGGCGAGCTTGTCCTTGTACTGGTCGACGTTCTGCGCCGTGATGGTGAACAGCGGTTTTTCGCTGGCGAACGGATTGGACAGGAAACCTTTGCTGTCGACCGTACCGGCGTTCTTCGCCATCGGCTTCCAGGCCGGGATCGAACCGTCGGCGTTACCCGCCATTTCGGCACCCATCGGGGTCAGGCTCTTGCCCAGTTTGTCGGCCTCGGCCTGGGGAACCGCTGCGATGACGCTGGTCGCCAGCAGCGAAAGACCCAGAACACCGGCGTGGAACAGACTTTTTGTTATTTTCATTTATGCGTTCGTCCTGAAAATACTGTGCTTAGAAGTTCACGCCGAGGCTGAGCGCAACGAAGTCGCGGTCATCCACGGTGGTGTACCTGCCGTCGAAGAAGTTGGTGTAAGCCAGGCTCGCGGTGTAGGTGTTCTGGTACTCGGCATCGACACCCAGGCTCACCGCCTTGCGGCCTTCCTCGAAGTTGCCGCCAGGGCCAGGGGAGTAACCGCTCACGTCATGGGACCAGGCAACGTTCGGCTTGAGGTTCACACCGGCAAACACGTCGTTGTATTCCCAGATGGCACGACCGCGATAGCCCCACGAAGTCGCCGTGGTGAAGCCTTCGTCGGTGCAGTTGCGGCTGCGGTTGTTGGTCGGCGTACCCGGGCCGGCACCGTTGATGGTGCTGGTGTTGAGCGCCACGCAGGTATCAAGCGCGCCAGAGGCAGGCAACTCACCCGGACCGTAGACCGGATCGCGGCCATAACGAACGTCGGAAGTGCTTTCCAGGCCGCCAACGTGGGTCACGCCCACTTCGCCCACCAGGGTCAGACGGCTGGCGCCCATGACCTGGTCGAAGAAGTGCGTCAGGGTGGTCTGGAACTGGGTGATTTCCTTGCGACGATACCCGTGCAGGTCCTGACCTGGCACGCCGGTAAGCAGCGATGCATTGGTCAACGGGTTGTTCGGGTTGTTATTGCCTATAGGACGGACACCGGAGAACAGGATGTCGGTGGAGTTGAGCTGCACCGGAGCGTTCGGACGGTAGCTGATCTCACCGCTCCACGCCGTACCGGTAGGCAGGGTGGTGGAGAAGCTCAGGCCATACAGGCGAATGTCTTCCGGGTATTCGATGAAGTACTGCGAATTACCCGCTACCAACAATGGCGCCAGCGCGGCGAACGGGCCCGGGAGCCCCGCTGCCGTGTTGTAGACCGACTGCGGCGCACCGGTGGCGCTGAAGATCGGCGCACGGCTGTGGTAGTTCATGAAGTAGGCGCCGAACTCGGTGTCCAGCGGGTCGAACATGTATTTGAAGGACGCGCCCCACTGACCGCTGTCACGGGCATCGCGATCAGGGCCACGACGCACCAGAACACCCTCGTTGTTGACGTCGACGCCGTTGGCGGCCAACGGCCCCAAGGCAATGGCTGGAATTTGCGAGCGCTTGGCCAGTACGCGCAGGTTGTCGTTACAGCCGTCGGCAACGATGTCCGGCTGAGAGAAGAACGTGCCGCAGTTGTCGACGACGGTCTGGTCCCATTCAATTTGGTAGAACGCTTCGGCCGAGAGGTTTTCGGTCAGGCTCTGGGACACATAGAACATGTTGACCGGGATCAGGCCTTCCTTGATCTCGGCACCCGGACGACGGAACGCGGAAACGTCGATCGGGTTGATCGAGTTGATGCCACCGCCGATGAAGGTACTTTCACCCCAGCTCACGACCTGCTTGCCCAGACGCACGGAGCCTGGTTGATCGGCAATGGCGTAGTTGTGGTAGACGAAGGCGTCGAGGATCTGGCCGCCGGCAGACTTGGCGCCTTCCTTGCGGCCCTCGTCGCTGATGTCCTTGAACGGACGGCTTTCGTCCTTCAGTTCAAAGTCGTACCAGTATTTGCCACGGACGAAAACACCGGTATCGCCGTATTTCAGTTCAAGGTCATGGATGCCCTTGAAGATCTTCGAGAAGGTTTCCCCGCTCTTGAAGTTCAGGTGACCGTCATCAGAAGTCTGGGACAGACCCTTGCCGCCATTGTTGACACCGATGAGGTTCTTGTTGGCACTTTCGGTAGACCAACTGGCACCGATCGACAGGGATGAGTCGAATTGACCTTCGATTTCACCGACGTTGAAACTGACGCCGAATGCTGGCCCGGCGAGCGTAGAGGCAAGACTGACAGCCAGGGGCAGTTTCGCCCGGCGCCAGAACTGGTTAACTGATGTCATCGACGCTACTCCATGTGCATTTTATTTTTATGGCAAGAGCACTTCTAAAAACGTTGTGGATAACCGGGAGCCATGGCATCCCAAAGTCATTCCAAAGTTGCATCGCCCCTGTTCGTGCGGTTGCCCCGTTCTTAAAAATCCTTGAGCGGACTATAGCCAGCAGGTAGTAGCGCTTGATCCCTCTAAAGTGTGATTTGCAGTTGCCAGCCACTCTGGAACAGTCCTTTCGCCAGTCCGACACCCGTCGGCACGGCAAGGATGGCTGAAAATTTCGATTTGACAAGCCAAGCGCTTGCTTGGTGGGGCTGGCGTGCCCTTTCGGGCACGCCGGGAGACGCTTAAAGCGTCGAGAGGAAGGTGCTGTTGGTGGCCTGCCATTCGCTGATATCGACGCGAATGCGCTTCTTGTCGAGTTTGCCGACGCTGGTCTTGGGAATTTCAGTAACAAGGGCGATCTGGCTCGGAATCGCCCACTTGCTCAAGTGTCCCAGCTCCACAAACGGCTTGAGGTGTTCCTTGAGTTCCCGTGCCCCGATTGCATGCCCTTCACGCAGCACCAGCAGGGCAAACGGCCGCTCGCCCCACTGCGGATCGGGGATCCCCACCACTGCTACTTCACGTACCGCCGCATGACGACTGATCAGGTCTTCCAGGTCCAGGGAGGAGACCCATTCGCCACCGGTCTTGATCACGTCCTTGATCCGGTCACGAATGTCGATCACACCCATGCTGTCCAGGGTCGCCACGTCACCTGTGTGCAGCCAGCCTCCGGCCCAGAGCTCGGCGCCCTTCTGCGGCTCATTGAAATAACCCTCGGTCAGCCATGGCGCGCGTAGTACCAGTTCGCCCTGGGTCTCGCCATCTGCGGGCAGGAAGTTGCCCTCGGTGTCGACGATCGCCGCCTCCACCAGTGGCCCCGGCACGCCGGCCTTGATCCGGTAAGTGGTGCGTTCGTCTTCGGTACCGGCCATCAATTCGTCGTTGAGGTGCGCGCACGACACCAGCGGCCCGGTTTCCGACATGCCATAGGCGGCGGTCAACTGAATGCCTTTGGCCTTGGCAGCCTCGTACAAGGTGCGGTTCAGGGCGCTGCCGCCGATGACGATTTTCCATCCGCCGAAGTCGACGTCCTGCGCGGCCTTGGCATTGAGGACCATCTGCAAAATGGTCGGTACGCAATGGGAGAACGTGACTTTCTCCTTGCGCCACAACTCCACCAGGTATTCCGGGTCATAGCGGCCGGGATACACCTGCTTGAGCCCGAGCATGGTCGCCACATACGGCAAGCCCCAGGCGTGCACGTGGAACATCGGGGTGATCGGCATGTACACGTCGTTGGTGCCCAACAGGCGCACGCTATCGATCGCGCCCATGATGGTTGACACGCCCATGGTGTGCAGCACCAGTTGCCGGTGGGTGAAGTACACGCCCTTGGGATTGCCGGTGGTACCAGTGGTATAGAACGTGGTCGCGACCGAGTTTTCGTCGAAATCCTGGAAGTCGTACTGCGGGCTCGCCGCGGCCAGCAGCTGTTCGTATTCGCCGACGAGGTTCGGCAGGTCTGCGGTTTTTTCCGGCAGGTCAGTCAGCAGCAGGGTTTTGTCGACCGTGGTCAGTTGCCCCTCGATGGCCTTGTAGAGGCCGACGAACTCGCTGTTGACCAGCACAAAGCGGTCCTCGGCGTGGTTCATGGTGTAGAGGATCTGTTCCGGCGACAGGCGCACGTTGATGGTGTGGATCACCGCACCGATCATCGGGATGGCGAACATGCATTCCAGGTAGCGATGGCTGTCCCAGTCCATCACACCCACGGCATCCCCGGGCTTGACCCCGGCCGCTGTCAGCACGTTGGCCAGGCGGGCCACCCGTTCGATCAGGGTCGGGTAGCTATAGCGCAACTTGTCGCGGTAAATGATCTCGCGGGTTTTCTCATAACGGGCACCGGACATCAGCAGCCGTTTGATCAACAGCGGGTACTGGTAAGCGCCTTCGGCCGGGGGGATAACGCGAGTCTGCAACATAATAATCCCTTTAATCTGACTGCACGGTCGTGACTGAAAGTACGCACTGTAGTGCCCTTGAAGGTCAGCCAAATCAGCCAAAGGAATGATTTGCAGAACCGCATGAATACTGGCGTTGCGCCAGCTCTCACAGAAGTTTGGTGATTGCAGTTGGATCCGGTGTAGGAGCTGCCGCAGGCTGCGATCTTTAGGCGATTCCAATAATGCTGAAGATCAAAAGATCGCAGCCTGCGGCAGCTCCTACGGAATCAATGCATCTCGGTAAAAGCCAGCTTCACGCCAATTGCAATCAGCACCGCGCCCATGGTCCGGTCAAACCAGTGACCCATGCGGGCGAAACCGGCGCGTACGCGCTGCTGGCTGAACAGCATCGCCACCAGGCAGAACCAGATCGCTGTCGCCACCGCCAGGTAAACCCCGTAACCGGCCTGCACGGCCAGTGGCGTTTGCGGATTGATGACCACAGTGAACAGCGACAGGAAGAACAGGGTGGCTTTCGGGTTGAGACCATTGGTGACGAAACCCGAAGTGAAGGCACCACGGGCGGTGCGCTCCCCGGCTTCCTTGTGCAGATCGTCCGCCACAGGCTTGGCCGGCTGCGCGCGCAACGCCTTGTAACCGATGTACAGCAGGTAAGCGGCGGCCGCCCATTTCAAGGCATTGAACAGCACGATCGACTGGGACACGATCAGGCCGATCCCCAACAGTGAGTAACCCACGTGCAGGAAAATCGCCGTCCCCACACCCAGCGCGGTCCAGGTGCCAGCGCGGCGACCGTGGGTAACACTTTCGCGCACCACCACGGCAAAGTCCGGGCCGGGGCTGGCCACGGCCAGCAGGTGAATCAGGGCAACGGTCAAGAACTCGGTCCAGTACATGGGGGCTCCTTCAGGCCAAGCGTAACTATTTATTTCATCTGGTAGGCTCGGCAGATTACGCCTTCAGTTCAATGCACAAAAGGTACAGTTGATGACGAACACTCGCCGCGCCGTTTTCCTCGACCACCCGTCCCTGGACCTTGGCGACCTTGACCTCAACCCACTGCGCAGTTGTTTCAGCGAATTGCAGCTGTTCGCCCAGACCTTGCCCGATCAAGTCATCGAACACCTCAAGGGCGCCACCGTCGCCATCAGCAACAAGATCCTGATCGATGCCGCCGCCATGGCGGCCAGCCCTGATCTCAAGCTGATCCTGATCACCGCCACCGGCACCAACAATGTCGACCTCGCCGCCGCCCGCTCTCACGGGATCACCGTGTGCAACTGCCAGGGTTACGGCACGCCATCGGTGGCGCAGCACACGATCATGCTGCTGCTCAACCTGGCCACGCGCCTGGCCGATTATCAAAAAGCCGTCGGCGAAGGCCGCTGGCAGCAGGCCAGACAGTTCTGTTTGCTGGATTACCCGATCGTCGAACTCGAAGGCAAAACCCTTGGCCTGCTGGGTCATGGCGAATTGGGCGGCGCGGTCGCACGACTGGCTGAAGCCTTCGGCATGCGCGTTCTGCTGGGGCAAATTCCCGGACGCCCTGCCCGGCCGGACCGCTTGCCACTGGATGAACTGTTACCGCAAATCGACGCACTTACTCTGCACTGCCCGCTCAACGAGCACACCCGCCACTTCATCGGCGCCCGCGAACTGGCCTCAATGAAAGCCGGCGCGTTCGTGGTCAACACCGCACGCGGCGGATTGATTGATGAACAGGCGCTGGCCGACGCCTTGCGCAACGGCCATCTGGGGGGCGCCGCCACTGACGTGCTGAGCGTGGAGCCTCCCGTCAATGGCAATCCACTGCTGGCCCATGACATCCCGCGCCTGATCGTCACTCCTCACAACGCCTGGGGCAGCCGCGAAGCGCGCCAGAGAATCGTTGGTCAAGTCACCGAAAACGCACTGGGATACTTCAGCGGTAAGGCGCTGCGGGTCGTCAGTTGGTAAACTGCGGCACTTTTTTCCACGGGAGCAGTTATGGATCCGCGCAGTGAAGTACTGCTTCGTCAGGCCGAGTTATTCCAGGGTTCGGTGTTGTTGGCCGGGTTGCCCGCCGACGACTTGCTGGGCCGTCTGCCCAAAGCGCATGGCTGGTGCTGGCACGCCGGCGATCAGGCCGCGCTGGACGCCCGCTTCGCCGAGCGCAGCCATTTTGGCGTGAATGCACCCGAGCGCGAGTTCGATACAGCGGTGGTGTTTCTGCCCAAGGCCAAGGACTTGACCGACTACATCCTCAACGCCCTCGCCTCGCGGCTGGCCGGCCGCGAGCTGTACCTGGTCGGCGAGAAAAAAAGCGGCATCGAAGGTGCCGCCAAACAACTCAACCCGTTCGGCAAGCCACGTAAACTCGACAGCGCGCGCCACTGCCAGCTCTGGCTGGTCACCGTGGCCAACGCGCCTGAAGCCAAACCGTTGGAAAGCCTGGCGCAGACCTACGAACTGCCGCTGGCCGAAGGCCCGTTGAAAGTCATCAGCCTGCCGGGGGTGTTCAGCCATGGTCGCCTCGATCGCGGCAGCGCGCTGCTGCTGGAGCATCTGGACAAACTGCCCGGCGGTCACTTGCTCGATTTCGGTTGCGGCGCAGGAGTCTTGGGCGCGGCGGTGAAGCGTCGTTACCCGCATAACCAGGTCACGTTGCTGGACGTGGATGCCTTTGCCGCTGCCAGCAGTCGCTTGACCCTGGCTGCCAATGGTCTGGAAGCCGAAGTGATTACCGGCGACGGAATCGATGCCGCACCGATGGGGTTGAGTGCGATCCTGAGCAATCCGCCGTTCCATGTCGGCGTGCACACCGATTATTTCGCAACGGAAAACCTGCTGCGAAAAGCAGCCAAACATCTGAAAAACGGCGGCGAACTACGCTTGGTGGCGAACAGTTTCCTGAAGTATCAACCGCTGATCGAAGAGCATCTTGGCGTGTGTGCGATCAAGGCCGAAGGACAGGGCTTCCGGATCTATCGAGCCAAACGCGGTTGAAATTCTTTTGATAAAGAAGGCTTGCCGAATGGTTTTTGCCTAGGCAGAATCCGCTCCGTCCTAGGGGAGTAGTCTCCCACGAGCGCCACGCTCGTCCGGCATGCGTCAACATACTTGGTCCTCAGACCATGGCGCATGCGACCCAAGCATCCACTTCAGATGGATTGCAGGGTTTGACAAGACCTATGACACGAACACCTTACCCGGGGCGGGAAGGCTGTACGTGTCATAGCCGTGTCGACCCGCCCCTTAGGAAAACCCCTGATGCTGGATTCACTACTCGTACCTACCGCAATCGTTGCCTTGGCCGAAATCGGCGACAAGACGCAACTGCTCGCGCTCATTCTCGCTGCCCGTTTCCGCAAGCCCTGGCCGATCATTGCCGGTATCGTCGCCGCGACCCTGGCCAACCACGCGGCCGCCGGTGCCGTAGGCGCCTGGGTCGGCAGTTTCTTCTCGGATACGATGCTGCACTGGATCCTCGCCGCGAGCTTCGCCGCCACGGCGCTATGGACCCTGGTTCCGGACAAGATGGATGACGACGAGGCCAGCACCGCCCGCAAGTTCGGGCCGTTCCTGACCACGCTGATCGCGTTCTTCCTGGCGGAAATCGGCGACAAGACGCAGATCGCGACCGTGATGCTGGCTGCGCAATATCCGGAGTTGTGGCTGGTGATCATCGGCACCACCCTTGGCATGCTGATTGCCAACGTGCCCGTGGTATTGGCCGGTAACTTTGCCGCTGACAAGCTGCCATTGACCCTGATCCGTCGACTGGCGGCGTCGGCGTTCTTCATCCTGGCGATTGTCGCGGTGTACAAGGCGATGCAGAGCAGCGGGTGGGTTTGACGCGATAGAGTCTATAGACCGCGTTATCGTTCTTCGTCGGAACGCTGCCCGGAGCAAGCCCGCTCCCACATTGGGTCTCCAGTGCACACAAAGTTTGCAGTCAATGGAGGTTTATTGTGGGAGCGGGCTTGCTCGCGAAGAGGCCAGCAGCCTCACCACATGACTATCAGGACTTCCTGGCTTGCTCGTAAAGCGGCATGACCTTCGGAATCGCCGCCTGCAACGCCGCAATACGGCTCGACGATGCCGGGTGAGTGCTCATGAACTCAGGTGGCGAACCTTCCGAGACTTTGCTCATCTTGTTCCACAGGGTGATCGCGGCATTCGGGTTGTAACCGGCGCGGGCGGCCAGCTCCAGGCCGATCAGGTCCGCCTCGTTTTCATTGGCGCGGCTGTTGGGCAGGGTCATGCCGTAGTTGGCCACGGTATCGGCCAGGGCCAGGCTGTCCTGCCCCAATCCCAACAAGGCACCGGCGCCCTGCTTGGCCATTTCCATGCCGTACGCCTTGGACATCGCTTCACGACCGTGCTCGCGCAGGGCGTGGGCGATTTCATGGCCCATGATCGCGGCGATTTCATCGTCGGTCAGTTTCAGTTTATCGATCAGGCCGGTGTAAAAGATGATCTTGCCGCCAGGACCGCAGTTGGCGTTGAGTTCATCGCTCTTGATCAGGTTGACTTCCCACTTCCACTGGGCCGCGTCCGGACGGAAGTTCGGCGCCTGGGCAATCAGCCGGTCGGCAATCGCCTGAACCCGCCGGGCTTCATTGCTGGTCTTGTCCAGCACACCTTTGCTGGACGCCTCGCCCACTGTCTTCTGATAGGACTGGGCGTACATCTGGTCGACTTCTTGCGCAGACAACATGCTGAACATGTACTGCTTGCGCTCCACCCCCACGGCACCGCCACTGGTGGTATTGACCGACTGGCAACCGCTGAGCAAAAGCGCTGCGCCCAGTGCACTGACAACCAAAATCTTGTTCATCAAAAAACTCCCTGAAAACATGCCGAGTATCCTAGGCGTGGAAATGTATCGACGCCAGATACAATGGACGTAAGACGCGCAATTCGGACAAAGCTCTCATCGCCGTAGAAAAAATTCACATACGGCGACAACCCGCAGCCCATCACGCCACGCCTTGATTCAATTAAGACATCCAGCACGCAAAAACAGTCATTTCAACTGCCCACGCTCATACCCGCCCGCTCAAGCAGGTGGCCGAGATCGATCAGGTGGCCAATGAAGTGGGCGGTGATGCGGATGAGTCGAGCGCGGCCGGTAGCGGCGCCTGACTAACCGGGAGTGAGGCACTCCGGCCCATTGAGCTTCGGATCATTCACCATGTTGGCCAGCACCCGCTCGCGCAATGCGGCGGGTTCACTGGCCAGCAAGGCTTGCAGTGCATGCAACGGCGTCTCGGGATCCAGCCACGCAGCCTGCCCCGCCTCATCAAGAATCAACGGTCGCCGCTGGCTTGCCGCCGGCTGGGTAATCACGGCGGTACTCAGCCACACCTGCTCCTGTACCGGATACGCCTCCCAGATTGCCGCAAAAAATAATGACGAGCCCTCCCCCGGTGTCAGCCAGTACGGGCGCTTTCGCGTTGTGCCGCGCCATTCGTAAAAACCATTGGCCGGCAACAGGCAGCGGCGCTCGCGCAAGGCATGGCGAAACATGGGCTGTTCGGCAACCGTTTCGGCACGGGCGTGGGCCGGGGTGCGGGACAGATCGGTCAACCAGGGTGGCGTCAGGCCCCAGCGGGCGCGGGCCAGCGAGCGCTGGCCGTCAGGCTCGGCCCGCAGCATCAACACCGAATCATTGGGGGAAATGTTCCACTGCGCCTGCTGGTCGGCGGGAAAACCGGGCAGTGCCGCGAAGGCAGGGTTCCAGCGAAACAGGGCATAACGTCCACACATGGGGCAACACGACTCTTGATCAAACGAACGCCAGCCTAACAGACCAGCGTGCCGGGAAAGCTGTCCGGTTCATCGCCAGACAGCGGCAGCGCGGCATTGTACGCGGTGATCAGCTCGCGGGCGTATTCGGCCTGGTCGTTCTCGACCGACAGCCCGAGCAGGCCATAGATCGGCAACTCGCCGCTGCCCCCGAGCAAATCACGGCCCATCAGATGCGCTTCGATGCCCTCGCTGGCGAGCATGCCTTGCAGCAATTCGCCTTCCATCAGGTTTTCCGGGTCGTAGATGCGCTGCATACACGCTCCTCACTCGTTTTCGCTGAAGACTTCGAGATGCCATTCCCCTTCATGAACCTGCAACACGAAGGTTATCGGCCGGCAGCACACCTGACAGTCTTCAATATAGGTCTGATCACCACCGGACAAGTCCAGCGTCGTCTCGACTTCCTCACCACAATACGGACATTCATATCGCGTAGTTTCCAGCATCGCGGTCTCCCAGGTGACTTGTGCGTATAATCGCCGGTCTATTTGCAGGGCTATTTTTGTCTGGCTACTTTTTCAGACCGTACCCCGCCGGTTTTCGATCAAAACCTTTACTTACCCTAGCCGTTTCTAACAAGAGAGCATGATGGGCGAATTCGATGCCATCCGACCTTACGACGACAGCGAAGTCCCGGCAGTGCTGGCACGACTGCTAGGCGACAAGGCGTTTCTAGATATCCTCACCCACTTCCGCTTCCCGCGTTTCGCCGGCGCTTTAGGCTGGGCACTCAAACCTCTTATAGCCCATCGGCTGCGCCGTGAGTTTGCCGGCATAACCTCCGTGGCCACGTTACAGGACAAAGTCGAGCATTACGTCGACCATACCATCGAGCGCGCCACCGACGGTGTTACCTATACCGGGGTGGAGCAATTCAAGTCCGGCAGCGCCTACCTGTTCATCGCCAACCACCGCGACATCGTGATGGACCCGGCCTTCGTCAACTACGCCGTGTACCATGCCGGCCTGCCGACCCCGCGCATCGCCATTGGCGACAACCTGCTGCAAAAGCCTTTCGTCAGCGACCTGATGCGTCTGAACAAGAGCTTCATCGTGCACCGCTCGATCAGCGGACGCCGGGAGAAAATGGCGGCTTATCAACTGTTGTCGGCATACATCAACCATTCGATCCGCAACGATTGCGCCTCGATCTGGATTGCCCAGGCCGAAGGCCGCGCCAAGGACGGTGACGACCGTACCGAATCGGCGATCCTCAAGATGTTCCACATGAGCCGCAAGGACGAGCCGTTCGGTGAAGTCATCCAGTCGCTGAACCTGACCCCGGTGTCGATCAGCTACGAGTACGACCCGTGCGACCAGGCCAAGGCCCGCGAGCTTTTCATCCGCGCCAGCACCGGCAGCTACACCAAGGTGCCGGGCGAGGATGACGTGAGCATCGCCAAGGGCATCACCGGCTACAAGGGCCGGGTGCATGTGAACTTTGCCGCGCCGATCACCGAACTGTTCGAAGACACCAAGCAATTGGCGGTCGAGATGGACAGGCAAATCCTCAGCGGATACCGCTTGTTCCCGGTGCACTACCTGGCTTATGCACAGTGGAAGGACGCCGATCCGCAGTTGCAGGTACCGAAAGCCGCTGAAGTGTTCCCGACCGAGGAACTGACCAAGGCCCAGGAAGAATGGCAACGCCGCCTGGACGCCTGCCCTGAAGAGCATCGTCCATTCCTGGTGCTTCAATATGCAATGCCGGTACGCAATCAGTACCGGGTGAAGGCCGGATTGCCGCTGTAAGCGGTATCGGCTGGATGTGAAAACGGCGCCCTCGAGGCGCCGCTTTTGTATCTGTTACCACAGTTTTGCGGTTACTCAAACCTGAGTGCTGATCCACGACACCAGCAGCGCCATCCCCATGCAGGCAAAACCGAAGATGTAGAAAAACCGGTTCATGCGCAAGGTCGCCCAGTCCAGCGTGGGCTCTGCGTTGGGACTGCTCTGGCGCTGCGCCTGCAAACTGGCCATCGCACGCAGTTCGCGACGACGGGTGGCGTGCAGCAACCAGCCACCCGGGAAGGCAAAGAGCAAGGCCAGCAGATTGATCAATTTGGCGGGATGGGCGGTAAACAGCGTCATCAAGTGCAGCGACATCACGAACCTCAAGTAAAACAGGTGGCAGGTGCCGGGCCGGCGACCGCGGCGCGGATTCTACCGAAAGCCTGCGCACCTGCCCTCGTTTTCCGACAAATAACGAAGCTTTTGATCAATGGCTGTCCTGAGTCACGGCTTCGTCATCTGTATCGGCGAACATGCGCACCTCGAAACCGACACGGATCACGTCATGCTCCACGCCGAAAACCAGGATCGTCTTTACCTCATCACCCCCAGCGAAGAACAGCAAGCCCTCGTCGGCAGCCTCGCCTTCAATGTTCAAGACCGCCATTGGCTGGTGTATTGCGCACTCGGTGGCCACCAGCATGCCGATTTACCGGAGGCGGATTTGCTGACGGGCGTGAGCGTGCTGGACTTTTACTCGCAAGCGGCCTGACGATCTCTTCCTGTAGGAGCTGCCGCAGGCTGCGATCTTTTGATTTTGATCTTCGGCGGCTCCAAACCTTAAAAACAAGATCAAAAGATCGCAGCCTGCGGCAGCTCCTACATGGCTCGCATTACTCGCCGAGAACCTGACCCACGGTCGGGTCCTTGAACAGGCGGGTCAACGCATCACTGAGCACATCGCTGACCAGCTTGGTGTTGGTTTCCTGGTTAGGCGCCATACCGAAGCGCTGGTCCAGGGACGCACCGTAACGGCCGCTGTAGCGACGGTTGGCGTTTTGCACATCGGAGCGGAAAGTCGCGCCGATGGTCGCTTCGGTCACGTACATGCCTTCTTTAGGCGACTGATACTTCAGCTCGGCGAGGGTCACGGTGATTTGCGGTGCATTCGCCGCATTGGCGGTCGGGGTGAAGCCCAACAGGCGCACGGCAGCTTCGGCCTGAGCCTGCAGTTTCGGCAGGATCTGCGCGCCCTGCACGGTGATCGCGCTGGTCTCCGGGTACAGGCCACCACGGGTGCCGAGGGTTGGCGACGGACGTCCGTCCACCACACGCACCACAACAGGCTGACCGTGGCCGACGGGCGCCAGTTGAGCCGTCAACTTGGGTTCCGGGTTCAGTTGTTGCGGGCTGTGGGCGCAGCCAACCAGGGTCAAACTGGTCACAGTGATCAAACCGAACAACAGGCGTTGCAACATGCTCTTCTCTCCAGAATCAGGCACAAACAGGCCGGCAGTATAGCGGTGCGCCACTGCGGGGAACCAGCACCGCACAGTGTTTGATGATATCTCTGACAAACCCTTGCTCATGCGGTTCCTGTCACACAGATGTCACCCCCCATACACTTGCACGTAATGGCCTGCAGGCAACCTTCTCGGCAGTCACCCAAACGGTATTTTGCCATGCGCCATCTGATCTCTCTGTTCGCGCCACGCCCACTGCATCGCTGCTTCGCCCTGCTCGACCGCAACGGCCGCTGCCAGGCCTTCAGGCAGTGCAGCCTCCAGCCCATGGGCGATGGCTGGGTTGAAATCGAAGAGATCCGCCTGAACTGGCTGAATCAGCCACTGCCTGCCGGTGCCCGCGTCGTTTCCCGGCAGCACCGGCCACGCTCGCGTGCACAACATCTGATGACGACCTGACCAAACACCTAATAAAAGTCATTAAACACGACCATTTCCCTGCGTTTCTTAGATACAATCTCCCCCCGATTATAAGGACGTCTCCTGATCGGGCCTCGCAGCATCGTCAATGCGCTTGTATTGACACCCCGAACCGCCCACAGAGAGCCGCCCACACAGATCGAGTGAAGCTGGCGCGCTTGCTGTTTTGTTGAGCAAAACCTCCACTTTTCGCGAATCTGCAGAGCTGTCATTACGCTCGGTCACTGAGCTGTTTGCCCGTTTTGCCTGCCCTGTATCCCATGGCGGCAATCCATCCGGGCACGGTGCCAGGCTGGGACAGCCCTTTTTTGAGGTTCACGTCTTCAAAAGAGCGTGAAAAAAACGGGTTTTCACAACTTCACAAGAGTGTGGCGAGCAAATGAATAGTTTTGCGTCTGAACATGCACCATTAGCGTCTACAACAGCCCAACGACACAGGACCGAGTATTCCTCGAACACCGGAGCCTGAAGCCTGTCCGCTACGGATTTGGTTGCACAAACGGATGTATCGACCATAAGTCGAATTGCCTCCCGCGCGCCGAAATGAGTTCATATGGCTCATAGGCCCGGCAGGTAGCGTCCGTCGAAGTTGCGATAAATTGCGAAGATTCGGACATGGCGATACTGCCATGAGATCCAGGGGCATCACTGACTCGCCCCGGAACGCCTGGCAGCCATGCCGACAATTTGGTGCTGCAGATTTTGGAGACGCGTTAAATGGCGCATAACGAAGCAGTCGACGTAGTACTGGTTGGGGCCGGCATCATGAGTGCCACCCTTGCAGTACTGCTCAAAGAGCTCGACCCCGCGATCAAGCTGGAAGTCGTCGAGCTGATGGATTCCGGTGCCGCGGAGAGTTCCAACCCGTGGAACAACGCCGGTACCGGTCACGCCGGGCTGTGTGAGCTCAACTACACGCCGCAGGCCGCCGATGGCACCGTCGACATCAAGAAAGCCGTGCACATCAACACCCAGTTCGAGGTGTCGAAGCAGTTCTGGTCGTACCTGACCAAAAAAGGCACGTTCGGCTCGTGCAAATCGTTTATCAGCCCGGTGCCTCACCTGAGTTTCGTGCAGGGCGACAGCGGCGTGTCCTTCCTCAAGGAGCGCTTCAAGGTGCTGAGCAAGCACCACGCCTTTTCGGACATGGAGTACACCGAAGACAAGGCCAAGATGGCCGAGTGGATGCCGCTGATGATGCCTGGCCGCGATCCTGGCGAAACCCTCGCCGCGACCCGCGTGATCAATGGCACCGACGTCAACTTCGGCGCCCTGACCAACCAGTTGCTCAAGCACCTGACCAGCGCACCCGATGCCCAGGTCAAGTACTGCAAGCGCGTGACCGGCCTCAAGCGCAGCAACGGCGGCTGGACCGTGAGCATCAAGGACGTCAACAGCGGCAACACCCGTGAAGTCGATGCCAAATTCGTCTTCCTCGGCGCGGGCGGTGCGGCACTGCCGCTGCTGCAAGCCTCGGGCATCGAAGAGAGCAAAGGCTTCGGCGGCTTCCCGATCAGCGGCCAGTGGCTGCGTTGCGACAACCCGGAAGTGGTCAAGCACCACCAGGCCAAGGTCTACAGCCAGGCTGCCGTAGGTTCGCCGCCAATGTCCGTGCCGCACCTGGACACCCGCGTGGTCGAAGGCAAGAAGTCCCTGCTGTTCGGACCTTATGCCGGTTTCACCACCAAGTTCCTCAAGCACGGCTCCTTCATGGACCTGCCGATGTCGGTTCGCGCCGGCAACATCGGGCCGATGCTTTCCGTGGCAAAAAACAACATGGACCTGACCAAGTACCTGGTCAGCGAAGTGATGCAGTCGATGGAGCAGCGCCTGGAGTCCCTGCGCCGCTTCTACCCTGAGGCGAAAGCTGAAGACTGGCGCCTGGAAGTGGCCGGCCAACGAGTGCAGATCATCAAGAAAGACCCGAAAAAAGGCGGCATCCTGCAATTCGGTACCGAACTGGTCGCGGCCAAGGACGGTTCCCTGGCGGCACTGCTCGGCGCTTCGCCAGGTGCCTCGGTGACCGTTTCGATCATGCTTGAGCTGATCGAAAAATGCTTCCCGGGCAAAGCCAAGGGCGAATGGGCCAGCAAACTGGCAGAAATCTTCCCGGCCCGGGAAAAGGTCCTGGAAACCGACGCTGCGCTGTATCGAAAGATCAATACGCAGAACAACGTGGCCCTGGAACTGGTTGAAGCCAGCAGCGAGACCGAAAGCTACGCTTGATTCGGCCTTATAAAAAACGCCCCGTTCTCACTGAGAGCGGGGCGTTTTTTTATGCCTTTATAAGATCGCAGCCTTCGGCAGCTCCTACAGGAGGTACGCCGTTCCAAAGTAGGAGCTGCCGAAGGCTGCGATCTTTTGATCTTTAACCGCGAGCTTTTTCGATCAGCTCGATGTAATCCGGCGCGTTGCGCTGATCCTTGATCAGGGCAACGAAGTCATTTCCGTGCTCATCCTTGCCATTCACGTCGTAACCCGCTTCGACGAAGAACGTCAGGAAACGCGCGAAATCGTCGATGCGCAGGCCACGGTAAGCCTTGACCAGTTTGTGCAGGGACGGAGAAGTCGCGTCGACCGGTTCGAAATCGAGAAACAATTTGATCTGCTCATCGCCGATCTCGTCACCAATCACTTGTTTTTTATCTTTACGCATTGCCGACTCCAGCTCGCAGACATTTCACGGGGCGGGCAGTTTACCCCTGCGCAGGCACAAGGCTCAACGCGGACGAGTACTGCCGGTGTGCAGATCGGCCCAGACATGGCCATTGGCATAGCTGAGAAACTGGCAATACACCGTGTCGTTGCGCAACAAGTCGATCACCACCCGGTATTGCGCCAGCGGGTAATAGAGGGTCAGGGTCTTGCTCGCCTCGTCGTAAACCGGCTTCTTCAGGCTTTTGCTTTCACCATCGAAGTTGATCAGCACCTGACTGATGGTGGCACCCTTGTTGAGGGATTTGCCCTTGAGACGAATCATTAATGGGGACGTGACCGGAATCGGCTGTTGATTGGATTGACGCTGAGCACCGACCACCACCGAATAATCGGTGACCTGCATCAGTTGCTGCTGTTCGGGATCACTGTCACGCAGGGTCAAGTCATCGGGCGGCAGGAACTGCGCATGCATGGGCGCCGGCGCGGCGGCCAGGGGCAGGCTGAGGGTCAGCAACAGGGCTGTGCAGCAGCGGATCGAACGGCTCATGGCAGGCTCCGGAATCGGGGCCGAGCACTCTAGCATGGGCTGAAGGAAGTGGTTCAAGTGCACAGAAACCCCTGTGGGAGCGGGCTTGCTCGCGAAAGCGGTGTGTCAGCTAATTTGATGTCGGCTGACACGCCCTCTTCGCGAGCAAGCCCGCTCCCACAGGGGCAAAGATCAGTCGAACTGCGCGCGCATCCAGGCCTGATACTCGGCAACACCAGGCTCGCCTTCGCGTGGCGCCCAATGCGCCAGCTCACCCTCACCGACCGGGCGATAAGGTCCGGCCTTGCATTCGAACATCAGGCTGTCGGCCTCGAGCACCACCAAACCGTGGAACACACCGGTTGGCAGGTCCACGCCAACACAGTCGCCACCGGCCTGGAGCACGGTCTTGCTGAGCACCGCGCCGGTCTCGTCAAAGATCAACACACCCAGCCGCCCCTTGAGAACCAACAGGGTTTCGGCCTTGTTGGCGCCCAAATGCCGGTGAGGCGGGATATACGTGGACGGCTGCAACCCCACCGCCATGCGATGGCAGGCGTCTTCCATCTGATGGAAGTTGTGATGCTGGCGCCCACGAGGACTGGCCGCGGCTTTCCCGGCCAGCTCGGCGAACAGGGTCTGATCCAGAAAGCGAGGCGTATCCATGTCTTACATTCCTTTAACGGCGAAAATCCCGTTGGCGTTACGCCAGTAGCCTTTGTAGTCCATGCCGTAACCGAAGATGTAGCGATCGATGCACGGCAGGCCGACGAAGTCGGCCTTGAGGTCCGGACGGGCCTTGCGGTCGTGGTCTTTGTCGATCAGCACGGCGGTGTGCACTTTGCGGGCACCGGCGTGTTTGCAGAAGTCGATGATCGCGCCCAGGGTGTGACCTTCGTCGAGGATGTCGTCGATGATCAGCACGTCACGGTCGATGAAGGAAACTTCCGGCTTGGCTTTCCAGAACAGGTCGCCGCCGCTGGTTTCGTTGCGATAGCGGGTGGCGTGCAGGTAGGACGCTTCCAGCGGGAAGTGCAGGTAGGTCAGCAGCTTGCCGGAGAAAATCAGCCCGCCGTTCATCACGCAGAACACCACCGGGTTGCTGTCCGCCAGTTGATCGTTGATTTGTGCACCGACGCGGGCGATGGCCGCCTCGACTTCAGCTTCGGTGTACAGGCAGTCAGCCTCTCGCATGATTTGACGGATATGCTCGAGATCAGCGGACATGGCGCTCTCCAAGGTTTTGGGGGGAGGGACGGATTCGGAAAAGCGGGCAAAGGTACGCATCAAGCGAGGCCAGATCAAGCGTTTGTGGACTAACGTACTGTATGTCTATAGGACAACACCCTCGGATAGATTAATCTAGGCCGGTTTTTTTGCCCGCCGCCGGAGCCTTTCCCCATGCCCATCCATGAGATCCGCCACCCGCTGATCCGTCATAAACTTGGCCTGATGCGCCGCGCAGACATCAGCACCAAGAATTTCCGTGAGCTCGCTCAGGAAGTCGGCGCCTTGCTGACCTATGAAGCCACCAAAGACCTGCCGCTGGAATCCTACGATATCGAAGGCTGGTGCGGCACGGTGTCGGTCGAGAAAATCGCCGGCAAGAAGATTACTGTCGTGCCGATCCTGCGTGCCGGCATCGGCATGCTTGAGGGCGTGCTCAGCCTGATCCCGGGGGCCAAGGTCAGCGCCGTCGGCGTTGCCCGCAACGAAGAAACCCTGCAGGCCCACACCTACCTGGAAAAGCTGGTTCCGGAAATCAACGAACGCCTGGCGATGATCATCGACCCGATGCTCGCCACCGGCAGCTCCATGGTTGCCACCATCGACTTGCTGAAAAAGGCCGGCTGCCGCGACATCCGCGCCATGGTGCTGGTTGCCGCCCCGGAAGGCATCGCCGCCGTAGAGAAAGCTCACCCGGACGTGATCATCTACACCGCTTCCATTGATCAGAAACTGAACGAACACGGTTACATCATCCCTGGACTGGGCGATGCCGGTGACAAGATCTTCGGCACCAAGCAGAAGGACGCGTGACCATGCAGCAAGAGTTCAACGATCCGCTCTGGCGCACGGTGCTGTCGGGTGCACAGATGCTGTTCGTGGCCTTCGGCGCCCTGGTGTTGATGCCGCTGATTACCGGACTCGACCCGAACGTGGCGCTGTTCACGGCCGGCCTGGGGACGATCCTGTTCCAGATCGTCACCGGGCGTCAGGTGCCAGTGTTCCTGGCATCTAGCTTTGCCTTCATCACCCCGATCATTCTCGCCAAGGGCCAGTTCGGCCTGGCCGCGACCATGGGCGGCGTGATGGCGGCAGGTTTCGTCTACACCTTCCTCGGCCTCGCGGTGAAGATCAAAGGCACCGGTTTCATCGACCGCTTGCTGCCGCCGGTGGTAATCGGTCCGGTGATTATTTCGATCGGCCTGGCCATGGCGCCGATTGCCGCCAACATGGCCATGGGCAAGGCCGGCGATGGCAGTGAATTGATTCATTACCAGACGGCAATGATGATTTCGATGCCCGCACTGCTGACCACACTGATCGTCGCGGTATTCGGCAAGGGCATCTTCCGCCTGGTGCCGATCATCTCCGGCGTACTGGTGGGCTTTGGCATGGCGTTCTACTTCGGTGTGGTCGATACCGCGAAGATTGCGGCGGCACCCTGGTTCGCCATCCCGCACTTCACCGCGCCGGAGTTCAACTGGCAGGCGATTCTGTTCATCGTTCCCGTGGCCCTGGCCCCGGCCATCGAACACATCGGCGGCGTGATTGCCGTGGGTAGCGTGACCGGTCGCGATTACCTGAAGAAGCCCGGCCTGCACCGCACCCTGCTCGGTGACGGCATTGCCACCACGGCGGCCGGTCTGTTCGGCGGCCCGCCCAACACCACCTACGCCGAAGTGACCGGCGCGGTGATGCTGACCAAGAACTACAACCCGAAAATCATGACCTGGGCGGCGATCTTCGCCATCAGCCTGGCGTTCATCGGCAAGTTCGGCGCACTGCTGCAAAGCATTCCGGTACCGGTGATGGGCGGGATTCTGTGCCTGTTGTTCGGTTCGATCGCGGCGGTGGGGATGAACACGCTGATCCGCCACAAGATCGATCTGGGCGAGGCGCGCAATCTGGTGATTGTGTCGGTGACCCTGGTTTTCGGGATCGGCGGCGTGCTGATCGGCACCGGCACCGGGCCGGACGATTTCGGCCTCAAGGGCATCGCGCTGTGCGCGGTGGTGGCGATTGGCTTGAACCTGATCCTGCCGGGCAATGACAGCTGGAAGCACAAGAAAGCGGATGAGCCGCTGATCTAAGCAGGTTCGGATTCTTCGCTGACTGAAAGACCCTCTTCGCGAGCAAGCCTGCTCCCACATTTGGAATGCATTCCACCTGTGGGAGCGGGCTTGCTCGCGAAGCTTTTAAAGCGCCAATGGCGCTCGCTCGCACAATGTACTCAATGCCCGAGCCCAATGCGGGTCATCGTTGAGGCACGGCACCAGCACCAGGTCCTCTCCCCCCGCTGCGCGGAATTGTTCCTTGCCGCGATCACCGATTTCTTCCAGGGTCTCGATGCAATCGGCAACGAACGCCGGGCACATCACCAGAATCTTTTTCACGCCGCTTTTGGCCAACTCATCCAGGCGCGCCTCGGTATAGGGTTCAATCCATTTGGCGCGTCCCAGGCGCGACTGGAACGACACCGACCACTTGCCCTCAGGCAACCCCATGCGCTTGGCAAACTCTGCCGCCGTACGCAGGCACTGGGCGCGATAACAGGTGGCGACCACCGCCGGCGACGCTCCGGCGCAGCAATCACCGCCACCCTCGAAGCAGTGACCGGGGTTGAGTTTCTTCAGATGTCGTTCCGGCAAGCCGTGAAAGCTCATCAGCAAGTGATCGAAATCCTGCTCCAGATAGGGCCGGGTCGTGGCCACCAACGCATCGAGGTATTCCGGTTGGTCGTAGAACGGCTGGAGCACCGACAACTGCACGTCGAGATTTTTCTCGCGCACCACGCGCCTGGCCTCCTCGATGACCGTCGTCGTGGTGCTGTCGGCGAACTGAGGATAAAGCGGGGCCAGGGTGATTCGCTTGTGTCCCGCCACGACCAGGCGCACCAGCGTCGATTCAATCGACGGCTCGCCGTAACGCATCGCCAATTCGACCGGACCGTGCTGCCATTGACTGATCATCGCTTGTTGCAGGCGACGGCTGAGCACCACCAGCGGCGAGCCCTCGTCCCACCAGATCGAGGCATAGGCATGGGCCGACTGCTCGGGACGCTTGATCAGGATCAGCGACACCAACAGCCGTCGAACCGGCCATGGCAGGTCGATCACGTACGGGTCCATCAGAAATTGATTGAGGTAGCTGCGCACATCCGCCACCGAGGTGGAGGCAGGTGAACCCAGGTTGACCAGAAGCAACGCGTGATCGGTCATGCAACGTCCTATTTCAAAGGCGACTGGACAGGTCGTCCAAAGCCGCGCGCAAATCCGTGAACTTAAAAGTGAAACCAGCCTGTAACAAACGCACCGGAGTGGCGCGCTGGCCACCCAGCAATAACAGCGACAACTCGCCCAACCCCACCTTCAATACGAAGGCCGGCATCGGCATGAACGTCGGACGATGCAATACGCTGCCCAGCGCCTCGGCAAACTCGCGGTTGCGCACCGGTTTGGGCGCGCACGCATTATAGGGACCGCTGGCCTCGTTGCGATGCAGAAGAAAATCAATCAGGGCGATTTGATCGTCGATATGAATCCACGGCATCCACTGCCGGCCGTTGCCTATCTGCCCTCCCAGGCCCAGTTTGAACGGCAGTAACAGCCGCGACAAAAAGCCGCCCTGCGCCGACAGCACCAACCCGGTTCGAATGAGGATGACGCGAATGCCCAACGCCTCAGCCCGCTGTGCGGTCTCTTCCCAGGCGATGCATAACTGGCTGGCGAAATCATCGATGACCGGTGGCGACTCTTCGGTCAACTCACGTTCGCCACCATCGCCATACCAACCAACAGCGGATCCGGAGATCAGCACCCGAGGTTTCTGTTCGCGGCTTTCCAGCCAGGCCAGCAGGGTTTCGGTCAGCGAGATGCGACTGCTCCACAACAGGGCTTTGCGTTTGTGCGTCCAGGGCCGGGCGGCAATCGGCGCACCGGCAAGATTGATAATCCCATCGACAGGTTCCTGCCCGATATCCTCCAAACGGGCAATTCCACGCACTTGGGCACCACATATTTTCGCGACATTTTCAGGTTGGCGACTCCAGACTGTCAGGCGATGACCTTGGCCCAACCAGTGCCGGCAGAGCTGACGTCCTATCAAACCAGTACCGCCGGTCAGCAATATGTGCATGACTTCTTCCTCGCGTGGCGTTTTACCTTGTCCATTAGTCTATTTTTATAAGCAGGGATCTTTGGTATCGAGCAGGCTCTATGTTTAACAATAGGCCAAGCTGTCAGATCGAGAACGCTAAAAGTTATACCAAAAAACAATATTGTACAGGTTTGAACCCCAGCGTAGTCTGTACAGAAAGGTAAACGAGGCCCCTATGACTGTACCTATCGCAATCATCGGCACCGGCATTGCCGGACTCTCCGCCGCCCAGGCCCTGACGGACCTCGGGTACGTGGTTCAACTATTCGATAAAAGCCGCGGCAGCGGCGGGCGCATGTCGAGCAAGCGCAGCGATGCGGGTGCCCTGGACATGGGCGCGCAGTATTTCACTGCCCGCGACCGGCGTTTTGTCAACGAAGTCCAGCGCTGGCAAGCCAAAGGCTGGGTCGCCGAGTGGACGCCGCAGCTGTATACCTACCATGGCGGCCAGCTCAACCTGTCGCCGGACGAGCAGACCCGCTGGGTCGGCACACCCCGCATGAGCGCCATCACCCGCGCGCTGCTCGGTGACCTGGAAGTGCATTTCGCCTGCCGGATCACCGAGGTCTATCGCGGTGAAGAACACTGGCACCTGCAGGACGCCGAAGGCTTCACCCACGGACCGTTCAGCCACGTGGTCATCGCCACGCCGGCCCCTCAGGCCACAGCTTTGCTGGCATCGGCGCCGAAACTGGCCGGGGCCGCCGCCGGGGTGAAAATGGACCCGACCTGGGCCATCGCCCTGGCCTTCGAAACGCCGCTGGAAACGCCCATGGAAGGCTGCTTCGTACAGGACAGCCCACTCGACTGGCTGGCCCGAAACCGCAGCAAACCCGGACGCGACAACACACTCGACACCTGGGTGCTGCACGCCACCAGCGCCTGGAGTCGCCAGCACATCGACCTGTCCAAGGAAGCGGTGATCGAGCAGTTGCACGGTGCCTTCGCCGAACTGCTGCACGACTCCATGCCCGCGCCGAGCTTCAGCCTCGCCCACCGCTGGCTCTACGCCCGCCCCGCCAGCAGTCACGAATGGGGTACCCTGGCCGATGCCGACCTGGGGCTGTATGCCTGTGGCGATTGGTGCCTGTCCGGACGCGTCGAAGGAGCCTGGCTCAGCGGTCAGGAAGCCGCCCGCCGCCTGCATGAGCACCTGCAATGATCGTAGGAGCTGCCGAAGGCTGCGATCTTTTGATCTGACCTTCACATAAAGATCGCAGCCTTCGGCAGCTCCTACGGGGCCATTGCACCGCCAAAAACCTATACAAAATATTTGACTTGTATAACTTCGAATCTATGATGAAGTTATCTTGTACAGACACGAATGTTTGTACAGGTTCAGATTCGAGGTGCTCCGATGCTCCACTCCCCCGCCAAACCGAAAATCGCCATCAGCGCCTGCCTGATGGGCCTCGATGTGCGCTACAACGGTGGGCACAAAGAGTCGCGGCTGTGCAGCCGCACCCTCACTGACTACTTCGATTTCATCCCGGTCTGCCCGGAAGTGGCCATCGGCCTGGGTGTACCGCGCCAACCGATTCGACTGGTGGGCAGCGCGGATCAACCCGAAGCCGTGGGCACCCTCGATCACAAGCTTAACGTGACGCAACCACTGGACACCTACGGCCGGGACATGGCAGCGCAGTTGGGGGATATCTGCGGCTATATTTTCATGCAAAATTCCCCGTCCTGCGGGCTGGAGCGGGTCAAGGTCTACCACGCCAACGGCGCACGGGCGGACAGAGACGGGCGCGGGATCTATGCCCGGGCCTTCTGTCTGCGGCACCCGGACTTGCCGGTGGAGGAAGACGGCCGGCTCAACGATCCGGTGCTACGGGAAAACTTCCTCACCCGGGTTTTCGCCTACAGCGCCTGGCAGCAACTGCGCCAGGAGGGCATGACCCGGCGTGGTCTCACGGACTTTCACTCGCGCTACAAATACCTGCTGATGGCCCACAACCCGGTGCAGTACAAAACCCTGGGCCACCTGCTGGGCAACATGGGCAAAACCGATCCGCAGGAACTGGCCCCCCGCTATTTCAGCGAACTGATGGCGGCACTGAAAAAATGCGCCACGCGCCGCACTCACACCAACGTCCTGCAACACCTCAGTGGCTACCTGAAACAGGCCATCAGCGGCGAAGACAAGCAGGAAGTGCAGCACGTGATCAACCAGTACCGCTTGGGTATCGTGCCGCTGGTGGTGCCGCTGACGCTGCTCAAGCATCACTTTCGCCAACACCCCGATCCGTACATCGCACAGCAGGTTTACCTGCAACCGCACCCGGAAAACCTCAGCCTGCGAAACGCCATCTGATGAAAAAAGGACTCGACACCAGCGCCCGCGAAGACCTCGGCGATGACTTTAAAAAGGCGCTGGACGCAGGCTGGCTGCCGATCCGTGAAGTGGCGCGGCAAACCGGGGTCAATGCCGTGACCTTGCGCGCCTGGGAGCGGCGCTACGGTCTGATCGTGCCGCTGCGCACGCCCAAGGGCCATCGGTTGTTCTCGGCCGACCACGTACAACGCATCCAGACCATCCTCACCTGGCTCAACCGTGGCGTTGCCGTCAGCCAGGTCAAGCCATTGCTCGACACGCCTCAAGCCTTCAGCGAGTCCGTCGACAACGATTGGCACGCCTTGCTGCAAACGTTACTGCTGGCGATCAGCCGATTGCAGGAGCGTGCCCTGGACGACAGCGTCAATCAGGCGATGGCGCTGTATCCGCCGCGAACCCTGTGCGAGCAATTGCTGATGCCCTTGCTGGCCGCTCTGGAGCAACGCTGGCAAGGCCAGTTCGGGGCGCAGATGGAGCGGGGCTTTTTTTGTGCCTGGCTGCGCAGCAAGTTCGGTGCGCGCATCTACCATAACAACCGTCAGTTACGCACCGCGCCGTTGCTGCTGGTCAACCATTCGGACCTGCCCATGGAACCGCACCTGTGGCTCACGGCTTGGCTGGTCAGCAGTGCGGATTGCCCGGTGGAGGTCTTCGACTGGCCGCTGCCTGTCGGCGAACTGGCACTGGCAGTCGAACTTCTGCAACCCCGCGGGGTTCTGCTGTACTCAAGCAAAGCCCTGAATCCGGCGCAACTGCCGAAACTTTTCAAAGGCGTCAGTTGCCCAAAAATGATTGCCGGACCAACGGTATGCATCCACCACGCCGAGTTGTCTGCAAGTACTGCCGAGATCGCTGATTTGTACCTGGCCGAAGATCCGTTGTCGGCACATCAGGCACTCGTTCAGCGAGGACTGATTTAAATGGATCCCGTGGATAACAAAATGCAATTGATCTGGCTGCGCAGCGACTTGCGCCTGCATGACAACACCGCCCTCTCGGCCGCCGCGGCTCGCGGCCCGTGCGTGGCGGTGTATCTGCTGAGTCCGGAACAATGGCTGGTACACGATGATGCGCCCTGCAAAGTGGACTTCTGGCTGCGTAACCTGCGCGAAATGAGCCGCGAGCTGGGTCAACTGAACATTCCCCTGCTGATCCGCCAGGCTCCCCGCTGGGATGACGTGCCCAGCGTATTGCTGAACCTGTGCCGAGAGTGGCAAGTCGACGCGTTGCACCTCAACGAGGAATACGGCATCCACGAGTCCCGTCGCGATGCAGCGGTCGCCCGGACGCTACAGGCCGAAGGCATCGAAGTTCACCGCTACCTCGATCAATTGCTGTTCAGGCCCGGGAGCGTGCTGACCCGCACCGGCACTTACTTCCAGGTCTTCAGCCAGTTCCGCAAAGTCTGCTACGAGCGCCTGCACCACTCCCTGCCCAGCCTGGTAGGAGCGCCGCACAAACAAGCGCCGCTGAACATTGCCAGCGATGCGATCCCCTTGAGGGTCGACGGTTTCGCAACACCTGCTGATAACCTGCGCAACCTGTGGCCGGCGGGAGAAGCCGCAGCCCGGCATCGCCTCGACAGCTTTAGCGATGCACAGATCGAGCACTATCAAAGCGAACGGGATTTCCCGGCGAAGCCCGGTACCAGTCAGCTCTCGGCCTATCTCGCCGCCGGGGTGATTTCTGTACGCCAATGCCTGCACGCGGCCTTGAACAGCAATCAAGGTGAATTCGAAAGCGGCAAGACCGGCGCCGTCACCTGGATCAACGAACTGCTGTGGCGCGAGTTTTACAAACACATCCTGGTGGGTTACCCACGGGTTTCCCGGCACCGCGCGTTTCGTCCGGAAACCGAAGCCCTGGCCTGGCGCAACGCCCCAGAAGAACTGGCCGCCTGGCAACAGGCGCGTACCGGCTTGCCGATCATCGACGCCGCCATGCGCCAACTGCTGGCAACCGGCTGGATGCACAACCGCCTGCGCATGGTGGTGGCGATGTTCCTGACCAAAAACCTGCTGATCGACTGGCGCGAAGGCGAACGCTTTTTCATGCGTCACCTGATTGACGGCGACCTGGCGGCGAACAATGGTGGCTGGCAGTGGAGTTCGTCCACCGGCACCGACTCGGCGCCTTACTTCCGGATTTTCAACCCGTTGAGCCAGTCGGAAAAATTCGACCCCGAAGGCGTGTTCATTAAGCAGTGGTTGCCGGAACTGGCCGGGCTGAACAAAAAGGACGTGCACAACCCCGCCAATCTCGGCGGCCTTTTCGGTGTTGTGGATTACCCCCCACCGATCGTCGACTTGAGCGCTTCCCGTACGCGTGCGTTGACGGTATTCAAAAACCTGCCCTTGCGGCAGTATGCCGCCGTTGGATCATGAATTATCGCCTCCGGGATGACTTCGATGCCGGGGCTTTGCATGATGGACATTTACCCGTATTGGGCCGGGCAATTGCCCGGCTGAAAAGGAGATTGGGATGAGTCGTACGCTCGCACGACGATACTGGCTGACCGGTGCCAGCAGTGGCATTGGTGCCGCCCTGGCCGAAGAAATCCTCAAAACCGGTGCGCACCTGGCCGTCAGTTCGCGCACCGTGGCACCACTGAAAGACTTGTCGCTCCGTTACCCGGGGCAGGTGCTGGTGGTCGCCGGAGACCTGACCAACAGCCAGACCGTGCGCGAGATCGGCGAGCAGATTGCCGAAGACTGGGGCTCGCTGGACACCGTGATACTCAACGCCGGTACCTGCGAGTACGTAGATGCCAAGCAGTTCGATGCGTCGATTGTCGAGCACGTGGTGCGTACCAACCTGTTGGCCAGCAGTTATTGCATCGAGGCCGCCCTGCCTTTGCTGCGGGCCGGTACCGCACCGCATATGATCGCCATGGCCAGCACGGTGACTTACCTGCCACTGCCCAAGGCAGAAGCCTGCGGCACCTCAAAGGCCGGGCTGCGTTACCTGTTCGAGTCCCTGCGCATCGACCTGGCCCCGGAAGGCATAGAACTCACGGTGATCAGCCCCGGGTTTGTCGAGACGCCGCTGACAGCGAAAAACGACTCCTCCATGGCTTTGAGCTGGCCGGTGGAGAAAGCCGCGCGGCACATCTTCGAAAAACTCAAGGACCGCCCGCTGGAAATCGCTTTCCCGGCGGCGTTCATGGGCGCCCTCTGGCCACTCGCCAAACGGCCGGACCAAGTGAAACTGGAAATCGGCAAGCGCATGATACGCAGCCAGCCGCCGATCAAGGATCAACCCTGAAAATCGCCATTATCGGCATCGGTATCCCGGACGTTCCGATACTTGAGCGTCCGTCCGACCTTTCACACAGCACCCGGTGACTGCCTTACACTGCGCACCATGAAAACCATCCCCCATACGCAAATCGCGGAACCCGCAGTCACCTGCTCGACCTGCGCGGCCTGCTGCTGCCAGCTCGAAGTCATGCTGATCACCGATACGGGCGTGCCTGAACGGTTCATCGATACCGATGACTGGGGTGGGGAAGTGATGCTGCGCCTGGATGACGGCTGGTGTGCCGCGCTGGATCGCAACACGATGATGTGCACCATCTACGAAAAACGCCCGCTGATCTGCCGGGAGTTCGAGATGGGCGCACCGGAGTGCATCGAAGAGCGCCAGGGGATTTCGACGGCGTATCGCTAGTTTGAAGTTGTCCCAATACCAATGTGGGAGCGGGCTTGCCCGGAGCAAGCCCGCTCCCACATTTAGTACAGCGTTGCGCCTTACAACGGCATCGTGTAATGCAATGCGTAACTTTCTACACCATCGTTCGGAGTGGTGATCCCGGCATTGGAATAGTGCGTCGCGCGGACCCCGACTTCATGCCCGCCGGCAAAGCGCAAACCGAAACCAAAGCGGTCTTCAAACTGGAAGGCGCTGCCCAGATCGTTGTTTTCGACTTCGGTGCTGGCAAAGGCTGCCACGCCAACCCCAAACTCGATGTAGGGTTTGACGTTCTGGCCGGAAAATTCATAAACAAGCACGGGCGAGAACGACAGGCTGTGGTTACTGGATGTCTTGTCACCTTCCCAATAGGTGTAGGCGCCGTCCCAATAACCGGTCAGACGACCCACGTCACTCTGACACCAGCTCTGGTCCCAATCGAATTGCATCCCCAATCGATAGGTCATGGTCGACTCGCCGGTTTGCCCCACGGCAAACTCCACACCTGCCGCCTGCGCGGTAAAAGTGTGCCCCAAAAGTGCGGCCGCAATCGCGGCCAAGCAGAATAGTCGCTTCACTTGAAACTTCCTTTTGCGAACGATTTCGTATGGTTTTTTTGTTGCCAAGCCCTGCAAAACTATAGAAGTCAGCGATTTATCAGAAGTTCACCCGACTCTTCGTATTCCCCCCGGACAGCCTTCTACCTGCTGAAGCTTCGCACAACGCCAGCCGTATTCCACAATATCGGCAAGATATTTCTGAAATGTAGCGGATCGGCGCTGGTCCAGAACTGTGCCTCACGGGCCGGCCCATCGGCGAGCAGCTCGCCTTCGGCCAGCAGACGCTGAAGTTGCCGCGCGACGGCGGCGCCGGTGTCGATCAGGCTGATGTCCTCGGGGATCATCTGCCGCAGCATCGGCTTGAGAAAGGGGTAGTGGGTGCAGCCGAGAATCAGGGTGTCCGCGCCGGCAGCCAACAGTGGCCGAACATATCCAGCCAACAGCTGACGCAACTCCGGGCTGCGCAGGTCGCCGTTTTCAATCAGCTCCACCAGCCCGGGGCAGGGCTGGGTGATCACTTTCACGTCCGTGGCGAAGCGGTCGAGCAACGCGGCGAACTTGGCGCTCTGCAAGGTACCGGTGGTGGCCAGCACCCCCACCACGCCGGAGCGGGTTGCGGCGGCGGCCGGCTTGACTGCCGGCTCCATGCCGACGATGGGCCATTCTGGATAGTCGCGACGCAAGTCGGCGACACCGGCAACCGTCGCCGTGTTACACGCCAGCACCAAGGCCTTGGCGCCCTGTTGCCGAAAGAAGTCGGCCATCACGCTGCAACGCTGCCGGATAAATTCCGGGGTTTTCTCGCCGTAGGGAACATTCCCGCAGTCGGCGACGTACAGCAGAGATTCATTAGGCAGCAAACGCTGGATCTCGGCCAGTACCGAGAGCCCGCCGACACCGGAGTCGAACACGCCAATCGGCGCTTCACGCATGTTTCGACCCACAGACACTGCAGCCCGGATCGCGCTTGACCCGCAATTCACGGAAGCGCGTGCCCAAGGCATCGATCAACAGCAGGCGCCCCACTAGCGGCTCGCCGAATCCGGCCAGCAACTTCAGCGCTTCAAGCGCTTGCAGACTGCCGACCAGCCCCACCAGCGGACCGACCACGCCGGCCTCGCTACAGGTCAATTCGGCTTCGCTGCCGTGCCCGTATAAACAGTGGTAGCACGGACTCTCCGGTCGACGCGGATCGAACACCGACAGTTGCCCTTCGAGGCGAATCGCCGCACCGCTGACCAGCGGTTTGCCGGCCGCCACGCAAGCGGCATTGACCGCTTCACGGGTGGAAAAATTGTCGGAACAATCGAGGACCAGATCCACCCCACCCACCACGGCGGCCAGGGAATCCTCATCCAGCGCCGCACGATGGGTGATCAGTTGAATCTCGGGATTGATCGCGGTCAGGCGCTTGATTGCCGAATCGACCTTGGTCATGCCGACGCTGTCGGTGTCGTGAATGATCTGGCGTTGCAGGTTGGTCAGGTCGACCGTGTCGAAGTCCGCCAGGTGCAACTCGCCAACCCCGGCGGCCGCCAGATACAGCGCCACGGGCGCGCCAAGGCCGCCAAGGCCGACGATCAATACGCGGCTTTGCTTGAGCCGCAACTGGCCGTCGATATCGATGTGTTGCAGCAGAATCTGCCGGCTGTAACGCAACAATTCCTGATCATTCAGCACGGCAGGCGCCCCAGACTGATGCGTTGGTGACCGCCCAGATCGGTGCGGCTGTGGACTTCTTCAAAACCCCGGGTCAGCAGCAAATCGCGGACCGCCTCGGCCTGATCATAGCCGTGTTCGAGCATCAGCCAACCACCGGCATCCAGATGGTCCGGTGCCTGGGCGACGATCAGGCGCAGATCGTCGAGCCCGTCGATACCCGCCACCAGGGCGCTGGCCGGTTCGAAGCGCACATCGCCCTCGACCAGATGCGGATCGGCCGCTGCGATGTAGGGCGGATTGCTGATGATCAGTTGAAAGCGCTGACCGTCCAGAGCGCTGAACCAATGGCTGCTCAGCACGGTGGCGTTACCCAGATGCAGGCGCTGGCGATTGCGTTCGGCCAGGGCCACGGCCTCCAGCACGCGATCCACGGCGGTGACATTCCATGCCGGGCGTTCGCTGGCCAGGGCCAGGGCGATGGCGCCGCTGCCGGTGCCGAGGTCGAGTACCCTGGCCGGTGTGGCCGGCAACAGTTCCAGCGCGGCTTCCACCAACAACTCGGTGTCGGGGCGTGGGATCAGCGTGTGCGGTGCCACTTCCAGGTCCAGTTTCCAGAAACCCTGCTGGCCAAGAATATAGGCCACCGGCTCACCGCTGCGGCGGCGTTGCAAGTATTCGGCAAACGTCAGCGCCGCTTCGCTCGGTACGATGCGCTCCGGCCAGGTGTGCAAAAAACTGCGGGACTTGCCCAACGCCGCCGCCAGTAGCAGTTCGGCATCCAGACGCGCCGTCGGCGAGTCGGGTAAATCGGCGGCGCGCAACAAACTGGCAATGATCGTCATTTACTCACCTATCGCTGCCAGTTGATCGGCCTGGTACTCGGCCAGCAACGGCTCGATCACCGCCTCGACACCGCCGGCGAGGATCTCGTCGAGGGAATACAAGGTCAGGTTGACCCGGTGGTCGGTGACCCGGCCCTGGGCAAAATTGTAGGTGCGGATGCGCTCGGAGCGATCACCGGAGCCGACCAGCAACTTGCGCTCGCTGGCGATGGCGTTGGCCGCAGCGGAGGTCTGCTGATCGTTCAGCTTGGCCGACAACCAGGACATCGCCCGGGCGCGGTTCTTGTGCTGTGAACGTTCCTCCTGGCACTCGACGACGATGCCGGACGGCAAGTGCGTGATACGGATCGCCGAGTCGGTCTTGTTGACGTGCTGGCCACCGGCGCCGGAGGAGCGATAGGTATCGACGCGCAGGTCGGCCGGGTTGATCTCGATGGCCTCCTGTTCGTCCGGCTCGGGCAATACCGCCACGGTGCAGGCCGACGTGTGGATGCGGCCCTGGGATTCCGTCGCCGGAACCCGCTGCACGCGGTGCGCGCCGGATTCGAACTTCAGCTTGCCGTAGACGTTGTCGCCCTCGACCCGGGCAATCACCTCTTTATAGCCGCCGTGTTCACCCTCGTTTTCCGAGAGGATCTCCACCCGCCAGCCACGACGCTCGGCGTAACGCGAATACATGCGGAACAGGTCGCCGGAGAAAATCGCCGCCTCGTCACCGCCGGTACCGGCACGGATCTCGAGGAACACATTGCGCCCGTCGTTCGGGTCCTTGGGCAGCAGCATGCGTTGCAGGTCGGCTTCGAGCGTGACCAGGCGTTCCTTGGCCTCGCGGACTTCTTCCACGGCCATTTCACGCATGTCCGGGTCGCTGTCCTTGAGCAGTGCCTGGGCGCCTTCGAGGTCGTCCTGCACTTTCAGCAGCTGTTTATAGGCGCCCACGATCGGTTCAACTTCCGCGTACTCCTTGGAATAGGTGCGGAACTTGTTTTGATCGGAAATGACCTCGCCGTCGCCCAGCAGGGCAGTCAATTCCTCGAAACGGTCCTGGAGGATATCCAGCTTATTGAGCAGTGACGCTTTCATTGCGGTTTTTTATCCGAAAAGCTATCCGATGAGCCCTCACCGAGGGCAAAGAGTTCCTGGGCCATCGCCAGCGCATCCAGGCGACCTTCGGCAGACAGCTTTTTCAACTGCACGCTCGGTGCATGCAACAGTTTGTTGGTCAGCCCGCGAGCCAGTTGCACCAGCACCTCTTCGGCACTGCTGCCGTTGGCCAGCATGCGCTGGGCCTTTTGCAATTCTTCGTCGCGCAGGCGTTCGCTCTGTTGACGATAGGCCTTGAGCACGTCCACCGCCGCCAACTCACGCAGGCGGACCATGAAGTCTTCGGCGCCGATCAAGACCATCTCTTCGGCGGCCTGGGCTGCGCCCTGACGACTCTTGAGGTTCTCGGCAACCACTTCGTGGAGATCGTCGACGCTATACAGGTAAACGTCGTCCAGCTCGCCGACTTCTGGCTCGATGTCGCGGGGAACAGCGATATCCACCATGAAGATCGGTTTGTGCTTGCGCAGTTTCAAGGCGCTTTCCACTGCACCCTTGCCCAGGATCGGCAACTGGCTGGCGGTGGAACTGATGACGATGTCGCTGCGCACCAGCTCTGCCGGAATATCCGACAACAACACCGCATGAGCACCGAACTGTTCGGCCAGGATGCTTGCGCGCTCCAGGGTACGGTTGGCGACCACAATGCGCTTTACACCCAGGTCATGCAGATGGCGGGCGACCAGGGTGATGGTCTCGCCGGCACCGATCAGCAAGGCCTGGCTGCGTTGCAGGTCGCTGAAAATCTGCTTGGCCAGGCTCACCGCGGCAAACGCCACCGATACCGGGTTCTCGCCGATAGCCGTGTCGGTGCGCACCTGCTTGGCCGCATTGAACGTGGCCTGGAACAGCCTCCCGAGCAACGGCCCGATGGTCCCGGCCTCGCGAGCCACGGCATAGGCCGACTTCATCTGGCCGAGAATCTGCGGTTCGCCCAACACCAGCGAGTCGAGCCCGGAAGCGACCCGCATCATGTGACGAACTGCCGCATCATCTTCATGCACATAGGCGCTTTCGCGCAGCTCGTCGTAGCTCAAATGATGATATTCGGCCAGCCAGCGCAGCACGACGTCTGCCGACAGGTGATCCTGTTCTATATAGAGTTCACTGCGATTGCAGGTGGAGAGGATCGCAGCTTCGCGGCTGTCGGTGAGTCGGCAGAGCTGCTGCAAGGCCTCAACCAGCTGCTCAGGGGTAAAAGCCACGCGCTCGCGGACGTCTACTGAAGCAGTCTTGTGGTTAATACCGAGTGCAAGGAAGGCCATTCAAAGTCGCTGATTGTGACGTGAAGCCGACAATTGTCCTACTTCGACGGAATCAGAACAACTACTCGATATCTATCGTGCCAGTAGACGACGCCGACGTTGCGAGCGGTTCTCGTTTAAAGGATCCCCAAGAGTCTTCTATCGGGCTGGCAGGTAAATTGCCGGGCCGGTTATGTTTGGCCGAAAGCTTGTGTCATGATGATCCGACCGCAGGTTAGTCGTCCTCCTCCTATATGAATAGATCTTCCGCGTTGCTCCTCGCTCTTGCCTTCCTCAGCGGCTGCCAGGCCTTGGCCCCCGTGTCGTCGGACGGTGCGCCACCGGTTGAAGACAGCACCCCGGCCCCTGAAAAGCCCAAGGTCTACAGCTCATTCAGCGAGGAAACCATTTTCAGCCTGTTGAGTGCCGAACTGGCGGGCCAGCGCAATCGTTTCGACATTGCCCTGGACAACTATGTGACCCAGGCCATCAACACCCAGGATCCGGGCATCTCCGAGCGCGCATTTCGTATCGCCGAATATCTGGGCGCCGATCAGGCAGCCCTGGACACTGCGCTGATCTGGGCCAGGAACGCCCCCGACGACCTCGAAGCGCAACGCGCCGCTGCCGTGCAGCTGGCACGCACCGGTCGTTATGACGACTCCATGGTCTATATGGAGAAAGTCCTGCAAGGCAAGGGCGACACCCATTTCGACTTCCTTGCGCTGTCCGCGGCCGACACCGACCAGGACACCCGCAACGGCTTGATGAAAAGTTTCGACCGTTTGTTGCAACGTCATCCGGACAACAGCCAGCTGATTTTCGGCAAGGCCTTGCTGATGCAACAGGACGGCGACACCAAAGGCGCGTTGAAGTTGCTGGAAGACAATCCGCCGGACGACGGTGAAATCGCGCCGATCCTGCTGCGCGCGCGCCTGCTGCAAACCCTCGATCGCGGTGACGAGGCCTTGCCGCTGCTGCAAAAAAGCATCAAGAAGTACCCGGACGACAAACGCCTGCGCCTGACTTACGCGCGGATGCTGGTTGAACAGGACCGCATGGACGACGCCAAGGCCGAGTTCTCGAGCCTGGTCCAGCAATACCCGGAAGACGACGAACTGCGTTACTCCCTGGCACTGGTCTGCCTGGAAGCCAAGGCCTGGAACGAGGCCAAGGGTTATCTTGAAGACCTGATCGCCCGGGAAAGCCATGTCGACTCGGCACACCTGAACCTCGGCCGCATCGCCGAAGAACAGAACGACCCGCAAGGCGCGCTGATCGAATACGCCAAGGTTGGTCCGGGCAGCGACTACCTGCCGGCGCAATTGCGCCAGGCCGACATTCTGATCGACAACGGCAAGACCGCCGAAGCCCAACGCAAACTGGCGGCTGAGCGCGACGAGCAGCCCGATTACGCGATCCAGTTGTACCTGATCGAAGTCGAAACCCTGTCCGCCAACAATCAGGGCGACAAGGCCTGGAACGTTCTGCAACAAGCCTTGCAGCAATATCCGGACGATTTGAACCTGCTCTACACCCGCGCCATGCAGGCGGAAAAACGCAATGACCTGGCGCAGATGGAAAAAGACCTGCGCACGATCATCAAGCGCGACCCGGACAATGCCATGGCGTTGAACGCCCTCGGCTACACCCTGTCCGACCGCACCACGCGCTACGCCGAAGCCAAGGCCCTGATCGAACAGGCGCACCGGATCAGCCCGGAAGACCCGGCGGTGCTCGACAGCCTTGGCTGGGTGAATTACCGCATGGGCAATCTCGACGAAGCCGAGCGCCTGCTGCGCCAGGCCCTGGAACGCTTCCCCGACCAGGAAGTCGCTGCGCACCTGGGCGAAGTCCTGTGGGCCAACGGCAAACAGCGTGAAGCGAAACAAGTCTGGGGCAAGTTCCTCAAGGAACAACCCGACAGCCCGACCCTGCGCGGCACCATCAAACGCCTGACCGGATCAGAGACTCTTTAAGATTATGTTTTTGCGCCATTTCATCGTTTTCAGTTTTATCGCCCTGCTCGCCGGCTGCGCAGGCCTGGGTCCCCGCGAATCGGTCGAGGGTCATGGCAACGCCGCCCAATGGCGCGAGCACAAACAGCAACTGACCGGCCTCGATGGCTGGCAGATCGACGGCAAGATCGGCATCCGCGCCCCGAAAGACTCGGGCAGTGGCACGCTGTTCTGGTTGCAGCGCCAGGATTACTACGACATTCGCCTGTCCGGACCACTGGGCCGCGGTGCCGCTCGCCTGACCGGACGTCCGGGCAAGGTGTCGCTGGAAGTCGCCAACCAGGGACGCTACGACGCGCCGAACCCGGAAGTGCTGCTCGAAGAACAGCTGGGCTGGAAATTGCCGGTGTCCAACCTGGCCTGGTGGGTGCGCGGGCTCCCGGCTCCCGACAGCAAAAGTCGCCTGACCCTGGACGGCGACAGCCGCCTGGCCAGCCTGGAACAGGATGGCTGGAAGGTCGACTACACCGCCTACACCGAGCAAAACGGTTACTGGTTGCCCGAGCGTATCAAGCTCAGCGGCACCGACCTTGATGTCACGCTGGTGATCAAGGTCTGGCAACCGCGCAAACTGGGGCAATGACATGCCGGACAATCGCCTGACGCTGCCCTCGCCGGCCAAACTCAATCTGATGCTGCACATTTTGGGTCGCCGCGAAGACGGCTACCACGAACTGCAGACAATGTTTCAGTTTCTCGATTACGGCGACGAAATCACCTATGCCCTGCGCGATGACGGTGTCATTCAATTGCACACCGAATTCCCGGGCGTCCCCCACGACAGCAACCTGATCGTGAAGGCTGCCAGAAAACTTCAGGAGCAATCCGCTTGCCCGCTGGGCGTCGATATCTGGATCGACAAGATCCTTCCAATGGGCGGCGGCATCGGTGGCGGCAGCTCGAATGCCGCAACGACTTTGCTTGGTTTGAATCATCTGTGGCAATTGGGCTGGGATGAAGATCGCCTTGCCGGGCTGGGGTTGACGCTGGGCGCCGACGTCCCGGTTTTCGTACGTGGCCACGCGGCTTTCGCCGAGGGCGTGGGGGAGAAACTGACCCCTGTCGACCCGGAAGAACCGTGGTATCTGGTGCTGGTGCCGCAAGTCTCTGTAAGTACGGCAGAAATTTTTTCAGATCCGTTGTTGACACGTAACACTCCTCCCATTAAAGTGCGCCCCGTTCCCAAGGGAAACAGTCGTAATGACTGCTTGCCGGTGGTAACAAGGCGTTATCCAGAGGTACGTAACGCTTTGAATTTGTTAGGTAAATTTACCGAAGCAAAACTCACCGGAACTGGAAGTTGTGTGTTTGGGGGCTTCCCAAGCAAAGCTGAAGCTGATAAAGTCTCGGCCCTTCTTACAGAGACCCTTACAGGGTTTGTAGCAAAAGGAAGCAACGTTTCGATGTTGCATCGCAAGCTGCAAAGTCTGCTCTAAAGGAACCGATTACTGGGTAATCGTTGCAACAGATACAGGGGCGTCGCCAAGCGGTAAGGCAGCAGGTTTTGATCCTGCCATGCGTTGGTTCGAATCCAGCCGCCCCTGCCATTTTCCTATACTCATCCAGGTTACCCTCAGCCTTCAGGTACTGCGCGTGTCCAAGATGATGGTCTTTACGGGGAACGCTAACCCCGATCTGGCTCGGCGTGTTGTACGTCAGCTGCATATCCCTCTCGGTGACATCTCTGTCGGTAAATTCTCCGACGGCGAAATTACAGCCGAGATCAATGAAAACGTTCGCGGTAAAGACGTCTTCATTATTCAGCCGACTTGCGCTCCGACCAACGATAACCTGATGGAACTGGTAGTGATGGCTGATGCCTTCCGCCGCTCCTCGGCTACTCGTATCACTGCTGTTATTCCTTACTTTGGTTATGCCCGACAGGATCGCCGTCCGCGTTCCGCACGCGTGGCTATCAGCGCGAAAGTCGTGGCTGACATGCTTACCGTAGTCGGCATCGACCGTGTTCTCACGGTTGATCTGCATGCTGACCAAATCCAGGGTTTCTTCGATATTCCGGTAGATAACATCTACGGCTCCCCGGTTCTGGTGGATGACATCGAAGATCAGCGCTTCGAAAACCTGATGATCGTGTCCCCGGACATTGGCGGCGTCGTGCGTGCACGTGCCGTTGCCAAATCCCTGGGCGTGGATCTCGGGATCATCGACAAACGCCGTGAGAAAGCCAATCACTCTGAAGTGATGCATATCATCGGTGATGTCGAAGGGCGTACCTGTATTCTGGTCGATGACATGGTCGATACCGCCGGCACCCTGTGCCACGCGGCCAAGGCCCTGAAAGAGCATGGCGCAGCCAAGGTTTTCGCCTACTGCACGCACCCTGTGCTGTCGGGTCGGGCGATCGAAAACATTGAAAATTCCGTGCTGGACGAGCTGGTGGTGACTAACACCATCCCGCTGTCCGCTGCAGCACAAGCCTGTGCGCGTATCCGCCAACTGGATATCGCACCGGTAGTTGCCGAGGCGGTCCGCCGCATCAGCAATGAAGAATCGATCAGCGCGATGTTCCGCTAAGGGCCCTGCCCTTCTCGAAATGTCTCGTTGACGAAAAGCGCCCCGCCCCGGCATTCCTGTCGGGGCGGGGCTTTTTTGCCCATATCGCCTTTAGCGCTGGTCGCAAACGCTGGGGCGAGTGTGGTTATTTTGGAGATACAACATGAACGATTTTACCCTGAATGCTGAAGTGCGTTCCGACCTGGGGAAAGGTGCGAGCCGCCGCCTGCGTCGTCTCGCCGCCCTGGTTCCAGCTGTAGTTTACGGTGGCGAAAAAGCCCCTGAATCCATCAGCATGCTGGCCAAAGAAGTTGCCAAACTGCTCGAAAACGAAGCGGCTTACAGCCACATCATCGAGCTGAACGTTGGTGGCACCAAGCAGAACGTCGTGATCAAAGCCCTGCAGCGTCACCCGGCCAAAGGCCACGTGATGCACGCTGACTTCGTACGCGTAGTAGCTGGCCAGAAACTGACCGCTATCGTTCCAGTGCACTTCATCAACGAAGAAGCACCGACCAAGAAAGGCGGCGAAATCTCGCACGTTGTTGCCGAGATCGAAGTTTCCTGCCTGCCGAAAGATCTGCCTGAGTTCATCGAAGTCGACCTGGCTAACGCTGAAATCGGTTCGATCATTCACCTGTCGGACCTCAAGGCTCCTAAAGGCGTTGAGTTCGTTGCCCTGGCACACGGTGATGACAAGGCTGTTGCCAACGTCCACGCTCCACGTGTTGCTCCAGAAGCTGCAGAAGGCGCTGCAGAGTAATTTTACTCTGTACGCCGGAGTGACCGGAAACATCGCGGACTAGAGCATAGCGAGAAAGCGGGCGAGAACGCGGAGTTTACATCATGGTAAATGAGCAATTTTCGTCCACTTTCGCCGCTTTCCCTGATTGCGGCGATGTTATCCACCACTCCAAGGAAGGGCCCCTATCGTGACTGCCATCAAACTGATCGTTGGCCTGGGAAATCCAGGCGCTGAATACGAACAGACCCGGCATAACGCAGGGGCCCTTTTTGTTGAGCGCATCGCGAACGCACAAGGCGTGAACCTTGTGGCGGACCGCAAATATTTCGGCCTGACCGGGCGCTATTCGCATCAGGGTCAGGATGTTCGTCTGCTGATTCCCACCACGTACATGAACCGCAGCGGCCAGGCCGTGGCGGCACTCGCCGGTTTCTTCCGCATCAAGCCTGAAGAAATCCTCGTGGCGCACGACGAACTCGACCTGCCACCCGGCGTTGCCAAACTCAAGCAGGGCGGCGGCCATGGCGGTCACAACGGGTTGCGCGACATCATTGCGCAACTGGGCAATCAGAATACGTTCTACCGTCTGCGGCTTGGCATTGGCCACCCGGGCGTCGCCAGTATGGTTTCAAATTTCGTCCTGGGTCGTGCGCCACGCGCCGAACAGGAAAAACTCGATGCCAGCATCGACTTTGCCCTCGGCGTGCTGCCGGATATCCTCGCCGGGGAATGGAACCGCGCGATGAAAAACCTGCACAGCCAGAAGGCCTGACTCTAACTCCTCGGGGAAACACCATGGGATTCAATTGCGGCATCGTCGGCCTGCCTAACGTCGGTAAGTCCACCCTGTTCAACGCCCTGACCAAATCCGGGATCGCGGCCGAGAACTTCCCCTTCTGCACCATCGAACCCAACAGCGGTATCGTGCCGATGCCGGATCCGCGCCTGGATGCCCTGGCAGCCATCGTCAATCCAAAGCGCATCCTGCCAACCACCATGGAGTTCGTCGACATCGCTGGCCTGGTTGCCGGTGCGTCGAAAGGTGAAGGCCTGGGTAACAAGTTTTTGGCCAATATCCGTGAAACCGATGCCATCGCCCACGTGGTCCGCTGCTTCGAAGACGAGAACGTGATTCACGTCTCCAACAGCGTCGACCCGAAACGCGACATCGAAATCATCGACCTGGAACTGATCTTCGCCGACCTCGACAGCTGCGAGAAGCAACTGCAGAAAGTCGCTCGCAACGCCAAGGGCGGCGACAAGGACGCAGTGGTCCAGAAAGGCCTGCTGGAGCAACTGATCGCCCACTTCACCGAAGGCAAGCCGGCGCGCAGCCTGATGAAGAACATGGGCACCGACGAAAAAGCGGTGATCAAGGGCTTCCACCTGCTGACCACCAAGCCGGTCATGTACATCGCCAACGTCGCTGAAGACGGTTTCGAGAACAACCCGCACCTGGACGTTGTTCGCGCCATCGCCGAAGAAGAAGGCGCCATGGTTGTACCGGTGTGCAACAAGATCGAAGCGGAAATCGCCGAGCTCGATGACGGCGAAGAGAAGGACATGTTCCTCGAAGCCCTGGGCCTCGAAGAGCCTGGCCTGAACCGCGTGATCCGCGCCGGCTACGAAATGCTGCACCTGCAGACCTACTTCACCGCCGGTGTCGAAGAAGTCCGCGCCTGGACCGTCCGCGTCGGTGCCACCGCACCACAAGCCGCTGGCGTGATCCACACCGACTTCGAAAAAGGCTTCATCCGCGCCGAAGTGATCGCCTACAACGATTTCATCCAGTACAAGGGCGAAGCCGGTACCAAGGAAGCCGGCAAATGGCGCCTGGAAGGCAAGGACTACATCGTCAAGGACGGCGACGTGATGCACTTCCGCTTCAACGTGTAAGCCATACGCACAAGAAAAAGCCGCGTTTGATACGCGGCTTTTTTGTGAGAATTTCAAAAGATCGCAGCCTTCGGCAGCTCCTACAGATGATCGGCGTAGGAGCTGCCGAAGGCTGCGATCTTTTAGCTCTATGCCTTTTTGGTTCGCGGCAGGAAGATCGCCAACACCCCGAACAGCGGCAGGAACGAACACAGGTAGTACACGTATTCGATGCCATGAATGTCCGCCAGATGGCCCAGCAGCGCCGCACCAATCCCGCCGAAACCGAACATCAGGCCGAAGAACACCCCGGCGATCATCCCGACATTGCCCGGCACCAACTCCTGGGCGTACACCACGATGGCCGAGAACGCCGAGGCGAGGATGAAGCCGATGACAACGCTGAGGATGCTGGTCCAGTACAGGTCGACATGGGGCAGCAGCAATGTGAAGGGTGCAACACCAAGGATCGAGAACCAGATCACCGCCTTGCGCCCGATCTTGTCGCCGATCGGCCCGCCGAAGAATGTCCCCGCCGCGACCGCGCCGAGAAACAGGAACAGGTGCAACTGCGAACTGGCCACCGACAGGTCGAACTTCTCGATCAGGTAAAAGGTGAAGTAGCTGGTGAGGCTCGACATGTAGAAATACTTGGAGAACACCAGCAACCCGAGTACCACCAGCGCACTGGTGACTCGGCCCTTGGACAGGCCGTGAGTCGCAGCCTGGCCCTGCTTGAGCTTGAACAGGTTCAAGTGGTTGGCGTACCAGCGGCTGATCCGGTAGAGCACGAACAGCGCAAACACCGCGAACAGGCCGAACCAGGCTACGTGCCCTTGACCGTAGGGAATGATGATCGCCGCCGCCAGCAACGGGCCGAACGCAGAGCCTGCATTACCGCCGACCTGGAAGGTCGATTGCGCCAGCCCAAAGCGTCCGCCCGAAGCCAGGCGCGCCACGCGGGACGCTTCCGGGTGGAAGGTGGAAGAACCGATGCCGATCAGCCCCGCCGCCAACAGGATTAACGGGAAACTGGCAACCACCGACATCATCAGAATGCCAACCAGGGTGCAGACCGTCCCCGCCGGCAACAACCACGGCTTGGGATGGCGATCGGTGTAGTAACCGACCCATGGCTGCAGCAGCGAGGCCGTCAACTGGAATGTCAGGGTGATCAGGCCGACCTGGGTGAAGGTCAGGCCATAGTTGGCCTTGAGCATCGGATAGATCGACGGCAGCACCGACTGGATCAGGTCGTTGATCAAGTGCGCCAGCGCTACGGCGCCGATGATGCGCATCACCAGGGGACTGCTTTGGGGCGTAGCGGACGCCGGCACTGAGCCGGACTGGGCGTTGCTGATAGCCATGGGAATTTCCAGACAACAGGAGGTACAAACGTGCAGGTGCGTCAATGTGCCATTTTTCAGTGCAGCAACGCCATCCCCTTAGCCTGCTAACGACTTCGATTTTTCATTTCCACCTCCTTGATGGCGCAAAGCCATGGTCTGAATCTTGCCTTCCTTGTCTGCTTGAACGCGGCCTCCTTACAAAGGAGACCGACAATGGGAAGTTTCGCTACAGAGTCGGCCTACAGAGCGGACAAGGGTGAACTTTCGAGGCCTTTTTAGAGGGCACGAGTCGGAGTCCACAACCTCCGACGCACGCCAATAGTGCGTGGTGTCCAGAGGAGTCTTGGGGCATGCAGGCTTTTTTATCACCGGGGATCGGGCTGCTGGGGCGTTTTGGCTTCGCACGTAAATTCCAGCTGTTGTTTCTGCTATTTATCCTGCCGCTGGCCGGTAGCCTGTGGATGATCGGCCAGGACTATCGCGACAAACTCAACCTGATCTCAGGCGAACGCGCCGGGGTGCGGCAACTGCTTGCGCTCGATGCGCTGGATGACCTGCTCGCCGCCCAGCGTGATCGCGCCGCCCGGTGGCGCGCCACGGAAACCAATCGCCAGCCAACGCCGGCCACCCTCGCCGCGATGGCCGCCTTCGATGCCGTTCAGCCCGCCGTCAGCCAAGCCACTGCCGAGCTGGGCAATGCCCTGCAAAAAGAAGACGCCGAGGGCGAGACCCTGTCGCGTTACCAGGCCCTGCAAACCGCCCTCGATGGCCTCGACTCAAAAAGCCTGAGCAATGTCGGCTGGTGGCCGGATGGTTATGATCGCTTCACCAACGCCTTGAGCGCCCTGCAAGCCTTGCGCGAGCAGATCGCCATGGACAATCGCCTGACGCTGGCACCGTGGCTGGAAACCTACTTGCTGACGCAGATCTCCACCCAGCATGCGCCAGACCTGATCGAACGGGTCGGTCGTCTGGCGGCGGTAGGCCAGGCCTCGGTGGTGTCCGGGCAGTTCACCCTGCAAAGCCGCTTGCAACTGCGCGATTTGCGCAGTCGCATCGGCGATGCGCGCGAGCAGCTGGTGAAGACCGCAGGCCTGCTCGAAGCGCGCTTGCCCAGCGCCCTGCAAACCTGGGCCGGGCAGTACCACGACAGCCTCAAGCGCCTCGATGCGGGCCTGAAGGTGCTGGATGACGGCGTGTTCGGCGGCAGCATCAACCTCAAGCCGGAGGATTTCGAACGCAGTCTCGATGCCCTGCTCTCCGACCTCGCTTCGTTGCGCCAGCAGTCGCTGGTGTCGCTGGATCAGCGCCTGGATTACTACCACGACTCGGCGATCCGCCAGTTCGTTATGGTGGCCGCCGTGTTGGGCTGCCTGCTGTTGGCGGCACTGTATCTGTTCATCTGTTTGCAGGCCTCGATCCGCCGCAGCGCCAGCGGCATCACGGTGCTGGCCGAGGCCTTGCGCGATGGCAATCTGAGTCTGCAAGTGCCGGTTCAGGGCCGGGACGAACTGGCGGTCATCAGCACCGCGCTGAACGTCGCCGTGGTGCAACTGCGCAGCAGCCTGCAAGGGGTGGATCACGAAACCCTGCAACTGAGCAACGCGGTGCAAACCCTCAACCATCACTCCAGCGATGCCCTGGGCGAAGTCGAAGCCCAGCAGTTGCAGATCAGCCAGATTGCCGCTGCGGCGACACAACTGGCCGCCACCTCACAAGGGGTGGCCCACAGTTGCGAACAGGCGTCCGGCAGTGCCCAGCACACCCGACGCATTGCCGCCGACAGCAGCCGTGACAGCCTGCGCACCACCGCGAGCATCCAGCAACTCAATCAACGCCTGAACGAGACCGCTGCGGCGCTGGGCCGGGTCAGCGAGCAGGGGCAGCAGATTCAACTGGTAGTCGACACCATTCGCGGCGTCGCCGAGCAGACCAACCTGCTGGCGCTCAATGCCGCCATCGAGGCGGCTCGGGCGGGCGAGCAAGGGCGTGGCTTCGCGGTGGTAGCCGATGAAGTGCGCAGCCTGTCGCAACGCACGCAATCGTCGACCGCGCAGATTGCCGGCACGGTCGACAGCCTGCGCAGCACCGTGAATGAGGCCGTCAGCCTGATGCAAGCCGCCTGCAGTCAGGCAGAGAGCGATGCACAAGCGGTCACCGGCCTCGGTGAACGGCTCGGTGAAATCGCCAGTGCGGTGCAGAGCGTCACCGATACCCTGGCGCAAATCGCCACGGCGGTTGAAGAACAGGCCAGTACCGCCGACGAGGTCAGCGGCAATATCCAGCAGGTCGATCAAGCGGCGGTGCGCCTTCTTGAAGGTGCCCGCGCGGTGAACCAGGCAGCGGACACCCTGAGCCACGGCAGCAAGGCCCTCAGCGCCAACACCGGGCGTTTCCGCTTGAGTTGAATCCGCCAGGACTTCTCAGGCGCGGATCACCGCCTCCGGGAAGTCCTGCTCCAGTTCGCTCTTTAGCCAGTCGATAAACCACGCCACGTCCGCCGAGAGTTCGGCGGACGGCGTCAGCACCCGATAGCTCTCCAGCTTCACTTGCGCGTCCACCACCCGCACCAGCTTGCCGCTATGGAGCTCTTCGCGCACCAGCACTTCGTTGGCAAGCGCAATGCCCTGCCCGCTCTCGGCCACCGACAAGGCGTGGTCGTTGTTGACGTAGAGCATGTCCGAATTGAGGTGGATGTCGAGGTCATTGGCGGCGAACCACAGGTTCCACCACTCGCCGTCATCGACGTGGATCAGGTTGTGCTTCACCAGGTCCGCGGGACTGTCGATGGGCTCGACGCTGGCCAGATAATCGGGGGAACAGATCGGAAACACCCGAGGACAAATCAGGCTGGTGCGCGAGTGGGCATATTGGCCGTCCAACCCGTAGACGATGCCCAGGTCAGCGCTTTTGCCATCCACCTCGGTGAAGGTCGAATTGGGTTCGATGGCGAATTTCAAGCCCGGACGCAGGTGCCGCATAGCCTCGATGCGCGGCATCAGCCAGCGCTTGGCAAACCCCGGCACCACCATGATGCGCAGCCAGCGTTCGGCGTGCTTGGGTTGCGCCTCTTTTCCGGCCTCGATGATCAACTGCAAGGCGGCGGTGATCTTGCGGTGGTACTTCTCCCCCGCCGTCGTCAGGTTGACCCCGCGAGAGGTACGCTCGAACAGTTGGATGCCTAGCCAGTCTTCCAGCAATTTCACGTGGCGGCCGATGGCCGGCTGGGTCACGTGCAGGGCCTTGGAGGCTTCGACATAGCTGCCCAACCGGGCCGCGGCATCAAAGGCACGCACTGCGTTGAGCGGCGGCAAACGGTGGTCAGGCATGGTATTCGGGCGCCTTCTGCTGTTAAATTTTTTAACAGCCCCTATGTTAAAATTGAAGTTTCGCCCCCGCAACCCCTCGCTGATAATCGATCCACAGCAAAACAAAAAAACAGCTGGTTACAACACCCGAACGCAATCTCGATCCTGCCCAGAAAAATAATATCCATGGCCCGACGACACAGCTGTTTTCAGCACGTGCGCAGGCGATGGGGGAATCGGAGGTAACGCATGAATGCCCTGCATTCGCTGCAAACGCTGGCGGTGTCCATCCGCTCAGTGCGCAAAGTCTACGGTGATCCAAAGACTGGCCCGGTGGCGCTCAAAAGCATCGACCTGGACATTCGCGACAACGAGTTCTTCACCCTTCTCGGCCCATCGGGCTGCGGCAAAACCACGCTCCTGCGGATGATCGCCGGGTTCGAATTCCCTACCGAAGGCGAGATTCTGCTCTACGGCGAAAACATCGCCGACCGCCCGCCCTTCCAGCGCCCGGTCAACACGGTGTTCCAGCATTACGCGTTGTTCCCGCATATGACCATCGCCGAGAACCTGGCCTTCGGCCTTGAGTCCCACCCGATGGGCAAAGTCCTGAACAAAACGCAATTGGCCGAACGGGTGCGCGAGATGCTCGCCCTGGTGCAGATGGAACGCTTTGCCAACCGCAAGCCGGCGCAACTTTCCGGCGGTCAGCAACAGCGTGTCGCCCTGGCTCGTGCATTGGCGCCGCACCCCAAAGTCTTGCTGCTCGACGAACCGCTCTCGGCGCTGGACCTCAAGTTGCGCCAGGCCATGCGCGAAGAGCTGAAAACCATTCAGGCCCGCACCGGCATCACCTTCATCTTTGTCACCCATGACCAGGAAGAAGCCTTGACCATGTCCAACCGCATCGCCGTGTTGTCCGAAGGCGAGGTGCAGCAGGTCGGCCGTCCGGAAGACATCTACGAACGCCCGCGCAATCGCTTCGTGGCGGACTTCATCGGTGAAACCAACTTCATCGAAGGCACGGTCACCCGCATCGAAGACGGCCTGGCCTGGTTCGCCGGCCCCGCCGGTCATCCATTGCCTGCACAGCCGTGCAGCGATGTTCGAGTCGGGGCCAACGTCGCACTGTCCGTACGCCCCGAGCGTTTGCATCTGGTGCCGGGCAATACCGAATGTGCCTTGCCATGCCGAATCGAAGCGCAGATCTACCTCGGTACCGACCTGCAATACCAGGTCAGCCTGAGCGACGGTTCGCGCCTCACCGTGCGCACCCCGAACTGCGTCGACCAGAGCAAACGCTTCGCCGTCGGCACCCAGGCCGGTCTGTTGTTCGACCAGGGCAGCGCCAGCGTCCTGCACGATTGAGCACGAGGAATCGCCATGCACGCTTTACCGATTGCCAATACCCTGGAACGTCGGCGGGCCTTCCAGAGCTTTCTCGGTGTCAGCCCCGCGCTGATCGCCATCGGCCTGTTCCTGATCGTGCCGATCCTGATCGTCATCGGTTACTCGTTGATGGAGGCCAACCCCTACGGCGGGGTGAACAAGGTATTGAGCAGTGACGCCTACACCTCGTTGCTGTTCGAACGACAACTGGATGACAGCCTGGCCTTCGCCGACTCCTACCTGATCATTGCCCTGCGCTCCATCGGCATCGCCGGGCTGACCACCCTCATCACTTTGCTGATCGGTTTTCCGGTGGCGGTGTGGCTGGCCATGCAGCCGCCCCATCGTCGTGGTCTGCTGATCTTTCTGATCACCGTGCCGTTCTGGGCCAACCTGTTGATCCGCACCTATGCGTGGATTCTGCTGCTGCGCAATACCGGGGTGATCAACAACAGCCTGATGGGCCTCGGAGTGATCGACCAGCCGCTGCAACTTCTCTACACCGACGGCGCGGTGCTGCTGGGGCTGGTTTACACCTACGCGCCCTTCGTCGTACTGCCGATCTACGCCACCCTGGAAAAAATGGACATCCGCCTGCTCGAAGCGGCTCAGGACCTCTACGCCGGACGCATTCGAACCTTGCGCAAGGTGGTGTTGCCGATCGCCAGGCCGGGGATTCTCGCCGGCGCCATTCTCACTTTCGTGCCTTGCCTGGGCGCGATGATCGCCCCGGAACTGCTCGGTGGCGGCACGCGGATGATGCTCGGCAACCTGATCTTCCGGCAGTTCAGCGATGCGCGCAACTGGCCATTCGGCGCGGCCCTGTCGCTGGTGCTGATGGCGGCGGTGATGTTGGTACTGACGGTTTATGCCCTGCGTGCCGAGCGCCAGCGCATCGCCAAAGGAGGTGCGTGATGATCAGCCTGTTCAAACGCAACACGCTGGGTGTGCAGGATTTCCCGGGCTTCGGCGGTTTCAGTTTTCTGTTCTACCTGTACCTCTACGCGCCGATCGTGGTGCTGGTGGTGTTCTCGTTCAACGCCAACCAGTCGGCCACGGTGTGGACCGGTTTCAGCCTCGACTGGTATCGCGCGGCCTTCGCCAACCAGGCCCTGCGCCAGGCGGCCGGCAACAGCCTGTTGATCGCGGTCTGCGCCAGCATGGTCGCCACGGCCATCGCCACCCTCGCCGCCCTCGGCACTTCACGGGGTGCGAAGTTCAAGGGCCTGCAACTGTCCATGGGCGCGATCATGTTGCCCCTGGTGCTGCCGGAAATCGTGGTCGGCGTCGCCACCCTCGCGCTGTTCTCCACCATCGGCCTGTCCCTGGGCTACGGCAACCTGATCATTGCGCACACCGTGTTCTGTATTCCGTTTGCCTTTCTGCCGATACGGGCACGCCTGAACGACATGGACCTGTCCCTGGAACAGGCCTCGGCCGACCTGTATGCCGGCCCGTGGCGGACCTTCCGCAAGGTCACCCTGCCGCTGCTGATGCCGGGGATTTTCTCCGGGCTGATGCTGGCCTTCATCGTGTCGCTGGATAACTTCGTGATCTCGATGATGGTCTCCCAGGCCGGCACCACGACCTTGCCGATCTTCATCTTCGGCCTGTTGCGCATGGGCGTGACACCGGACGTCAACGCCGTCTCGACCCTGATCCTGGGCGTCTCGGTGCTGTTCGTCACGCTCTCTTATCTGCTGGGCAAAAAGAAAACCTGAACCTTCTACGTACTGTGGGGAAATAGCATGAGCAAGTTGATTGCAAGCATCGGCACTTCGTTGTTCCTGACTTTACCGCTGACCATGGCCGGCAGCGTTCAGGCCTCGGAAAAACTCAACGTGGTGAGTTGGAGCGGTTACTTTTCGCCGGAGATTCTCGCCAAATTCCAGAAGCAGACCGGCATCGAAGTCACCGTTGACTCCTACGATTCCAACGAAACCCTGCTGGCCAAATTGAAGCAGGGGGGTGCCGGTTATGACGTGGCGATCCCGTCGCACCAGTTCGTGCCGATCCTGATCAAGGAAAAACTGCTGGAGCGTTTCGACCCGGTCAACCAGCCCTACTACGCCAGCGTCGTCGACAACCTGAAAAAACCCACCTGGGACCCGGAAGGCGCCTACTCCGTGCCGTTCATCTGGGGTACCACCAGCGTGGTGCTCAACACCGAGCGCTACAAGGGCCCCACCGACAGCCTCAAGGTGCTTTACGAGCCACCGGCCGAGCTGCAAGGGCGGATCAACATGTTCGACTCGGTCAGCGACGTGGTGGACATGGCCAGCCTGTACCTGAACATTCCGCTGTGCAGCGAAGACCCGAAGCAGATGCAGCAGGTTCTGACCCTGCTCAAGGCGCAGAAACCCTTCGTCAAGACCTATAGCTCCAAGGCCGGCTCGATCCGCGAAAACCTCGCCTCGGGTGAAATCGACATGTCGACCTTCTGGGGCGGCTCGTCGATGCGTGCCCGGGAGATGAAACCGAGCCTGAAATACCTGTACCCGAAAGAAGGTGTGCTGGCCTGGGTCGACAACATGGTCATCCCGACCGGCAGCAAGAACCCGGCGAACGCCAAGGCCTTCATCGCGTTCCTCAGCCAGCCTGAAAACGCGGCGATGACCCAGAACTTCCTCAAGCACCAGAGCCCGATCAAGGGTGTGGAGCCGTTCCTTGATGCGAGCCTCAAGGACGCGCCGGAACTGCACATTCCCGAAGGCACCAACGTGGTGTTCAGCAAGACTTGCGGCGAAGGCGCGATCCGCCTGGCCGACCGTCTCTGGACCAACCTGATGCGTTGATCTCTACCGCCCCGACGCGATGGCGGGGCGTTTTTCCAGCCGTCTGAAAGGCCGCTTGCAATGAACTCTAATAACATCAGCGAACTGGTCCTGTTGCAGGCCCACGAGCTCGCCGAACGCATCCGCCTGCGCCAGGTTTCCTGCCGGGAAGTGATGCAGACTTATCTTGCCCACATCGAACGCTTCAACCCGCAGGTCAATGCGCTGGTGAGCCTGCAAGCGCCAGAAGACCTGCTGGCCCGGGCCGATATCCGCGATGCCGAACTGGCGAAAGGCCAATACCGTGGCTGGATGCACGGCCTGCCCCACGCCATCAAGGACTTGTCCCTGACCCGTGGCATCCGCACCACCCTGGGTTCGCCGCTGTACAAGGACTTCATCCCCGAGCGCGACGGCATCATGGTCGAGCGGATCAAGGCCGCCGGCGCGATCATCATCGGCAAGAGCAACACCCCGGAATTCGGCCTCGGCTCGCAAAGCTATAACCCGCTGTTCGGCGCGACCGGTTGTGCCTACGACCCGAGCAAGACCGCAGGCGGCAGCAGCGGTGGCGCGGCGGCGGCGCTGGCCATGCACCTGGTGCCGGTGGCCGACGGCAGCGACATGATGGGCTCACTGCGCAACCCGGCGGCCTTCAACAACATCTTCGGGTTCCGTCCGTCCCAGGGCCGCGTGCCCTTCGATGACAGTGCCGACCTGTTTATCGACCAACTCGGCTACGAAGGCCCCATGGCTCGCAGCGTGCGCGATGCGGCGTTGCTGTTGTCGGTGCAGGCCGGGGCCGATGCGCGGGCGCCACTGTCCATTGCCCAGCCCGGCAGCGTCTTTGCGGCACCGCTGGATCGAGACTTCAAAGGCACGCGTCTGGGCTGGCTCGGCGACTTCAACGGCTACCTGCCGATGGAGCAAGGCATCCTCTCGCTGTGCGAGAAGGCCTTTGTCGACTTCGAAAGCCTGGGTTGCCACATTGAACCGGTTCAGTCCGAATTCGCGCCAGAGAAGCTGTGGAGCAGTTGGCGGACGTTGCGTCACTGGATGGTCGCCGGTTCGTTGGGTGCGACTTATGCCGACCCGCAAAAACGTGCGCTGTTGAAACCGGAGGCCTGCTGGGAAGTGGAAAACGGCCTGAAACTCTCGGCCACCGACGTGTTTGCCGCCTCGGTGACGCGCAGCGACTGGTATCGGGCGATCTCCAGGCTGTTCGAAAAATACGACTACCTGCTGCTGCCCAGCGCCCAGGTGTTCCCGTTCGATAAAACCCAACCGTGGCCCGCCGCCATCGAGGGTGTGACCATGGACACTTATCACCGCTGGATGGAGGTGGTGATTCCCGGCACCTTGTCCGGCTGCCCGGTGGCCAACGTACAGGTCGGCTTCAACGCCAGCGGCCTGCCCATGGGCCTGCAAATCATCGGCCGGCACCAGGCCGACTTCGCCGTCCTGCAACTGGCGCACGCGTACGAACAGGCCAGTCGCTGGTTCCAGCGCTGCCCTTCACCCCTGCTCAAAGGATAGATTTTGATAAACGGTTGAAAGCGCAGAGAAATATTTTAGATTTATGCTTGACGCATCCCCGTTACCGGTGAATAATGCGCGCCACTTGGCTACATAGCTCAGTTGGTTAGAGCATAGCATTCATAATGCTGGGGTCCGGGGTTCAAGTCCCTGTGTAGCCACCAAGTACTAAAAACGGCTTACCGCAAGGTAAGCCGTTTTTTTATGCCTCGAGAAAAGTACGCTACGGCGACAGGAAATCCTGTGCCGCCGTATTGAAGTTGTCGCATCGGATTTCGAATGGCTGCCAAGGCAGACAGGGGCAGGCCCCTACGCCCGTTGGCAGCAGAAACGTCATTGTCCGCGAAGGCGCTCGATGAATCCTGCAATTCGACCGCACGCATCACTGAGCGCTGCGTCGGAGACCGTGAACGAGATGCGTACGAAGCCCGCGGTGCTGGCGCCAAAAGCGCTGGCATCGAGTACGGCAACACCGGTTTCACGGAACAGTTGCCAGGCAAAGTCCGTGCTCGACAAGCCCGTCTCCCGCACATCCACCAGCATGAACATGCCCGCCTCAGGCACCTTGCACTTGAGCAGCGGCACGTGGCGCAATCCTTCGACCACCAGGTCTCGGCGCCGACGGTAAAGAGCCCGCCCTTCCCCGACCACTTGCTCATCCAGCTCCAGTGCCTTGAGCGCGGCGGCCTGAATGAACCCCGGCAAGCCGTAGAGCATGCACAGCAACAGGTTATCGAGGTGGCCGATCAGCTCTTGCGGTCCCACCACCCAGCCTACCCGCCAGCCGGTCATGGCATGGGATTTGGACAGACTGTTAAGCACCACGGTGCGCTCGGCCATGCCCTCAAGGGTGGCCACACTCTGGTGCGGACGGTCATAGGTCAGCTGACCGTAAACCTCGTCGCTGATGACCCACAGGTTATGGCGTTGAGCAATCAGCGCAACGGCCTCCAGCTCCTCGCGGGTGTAGACGTTGCCGGTGGGATTGTTCGGCGTGGCCAAGGCGATGCCACGGGTCTTGTCGGTCACCACCGCTTCCAGCGCGGCCAGGGTCAGGCGGAAGTCTTCTTCGGCCGGCTGGGCAATCGGCACCAGGCATGCACCTGAAGCCTGGATGCTCGCCGCGTACGTCAGGTACATGGGTTCCGGCACCAGCACTTCATCGCCTTGTTCGAACAGGCACATGGCCGTGGCATACAAACCGTTCTGTGCGCCGGCCACCAGCGCCACGTTGTCGGCGGACACCGGCTGGCCGAGCAACGCCGACTGCTTGGCGGCAATCGCTTCGCGCAGGGCCGGGCGACCGATCACGTGGGTGTAATGGGTGTCGCCCTCATTGATTGCCTGAACCGCTGCCGCGCATATTTCATCGGCAGTGGCGAAATCCGGATCGCCGATGCTCAACACGATCGCATCTTCACCGCGAGCCTGTGCATCACAGGCTGCGTAGTGAATGTCCCAGGCGGTGACGGTTTCGCCACTGATGCGTTTGACCATGGACGAATATTTCATATGACACTCCTTATGAGCCCTTGGGCCGATGTGTCCATCGACCTTGAAGTCAGGCCTGACGTTGCGGCGTTTTGCCTATCCGGGCAAAACCTTGCTCAATGACAATCGCCAGGATGATGTAGATCACCGCCACCACCAGCAGCGGCTCATAGACACGTAATGTTTGCGAACGTACCAGGTTTGCCGCGCCCAGCAAGTCGGTAACCGCCACGGTCGAGGCCAGCGCCGTGGCCTTGAGCAGCATCACGCTTTCCCCGGCCAATGTCGGGCGCAGCATCTGCAAGGCGCGCGGCATCCACACCCGGCGCAACACCAGCCAGGGGCGCATGCCATAGGCCCGCGCGGCTTCCAGTTCGCCACGCGGTACCGCGCGCAAGCCACCGCGCAACACTTCACCGACGTACGCGGAAACGCTCAAGGTCAGCGCGAACGCCACGTACCAGAAGCCTTCTCGCAAGTACGGCCAGAACATGCTGCCGCGAATCAGCGGGAAGGTCGCAAAAACACTGCCCACGCCGTAGTACAACACGTAAATCTGCACCAGCAGTGGCGTCCCCCGCAGCACGCTGGTGTAAAAGCGCAGGCCGTTGGACAGCAAGCGGTTCTTCGACAAGCGCCCCAGCGCCACGAGCACCGCCATGAAAAAGCCGATAACCCCCGAGATCAGCAACAGCTGCAGGGTCAGTCCGGCGCCCTTGACCAGCTCCTGGTAAAAATTGCCCAGCCAATGAAAGTCCATGCTCGCCCTCCCCTTATGCGTGCCGTGGCATCCAGCGTTCGAAGCGCACTTCGACCCGCCGGAAGACTGAGCTGGAAACCAGCGTGATCAAGTAATAGAACGCTGCCACGGCGAGGTAAAACAGCAAATAGTGCTTGGTCGATGCCGCCGCCTGGCGACCCGCTGTCAGCAATTCGCTGTAACCCACGACGCTGATCAAGGCGCTTTCCTTGACCAGCACCAGCCACAAGTTGGATAACCCGGCGATCGCGAAGGGCAGCATGCACGGCAGGATCACCCTCCTCACCAGCAAACTGCGGGAGATTCCGTAGGCGCGCGCCGCTTCAATCTGACCGTGGGGGATGGACTCGATCGAACCGCGAATGATTTCCCCCGAATAGGCACCCTGCACAATGCCCAGCACCACCACGGCAGCCATGAACCCGTTGATCTCGACGCTCGGCTGGCCGAATGCGGCCAGCGTCAGGTTGATCAGATCGGCACCGGCGTAGTAGAGCAGCAGGATCAGCAGCAATTCCGGCACCGCGCGGTAGAGCGTGGTGTAGCAATTGGCGCAAACGACCATCCAGCGCGGCCCCTTGAGCTTGACCATGGCCACGACCAGGCCGATGGCCAGCCCCAGGACAAAGGCCCCCAGGGAAATCCCCAGGGTCTTGACCATCCCCTGGGCCAAGGCCTGGAGCCAGCCATCGCTGAAGAACAGCCGGGAAATATCAGAAAGTGTCATGAGCACACCTGCGTTGGGTTTGCCGGAAGAAGCTGATTACTCAAGGGCCGAGATATCAGACTTGAAGTAGCGCTCACGGATCTTTTCGTAGCTGCCGTCGGCACGCAGCGATTGCAGCGCCACGTTCAAACGCTCGCGCAGGGCATCGTTGCCTTTGCGCACACCCGCGCCCACACCATCGCCAAACAGCGGGTCAAGCGGAGCCACGCCCTTGCTGGCGAGCATTGAGTTGTCGGGGTTGTCCAGCAGCGGCTCAACCACCAATTGGTCGGCCAACATGATGTCGACGCGACCACTGCGCAGGTCCGCGAGGATGTCGTCCTGGTCGTTGTAATAACGGATGGTGGAGGTTTCGCCGTAGTACTTTTTGACGAACGCGGCGTGGGTGGTCGAACCCTGCACACCAATGATCTTGCCCTTGAGGCCGGCCGGGGTCGGCTCGAGCTCCATGCTGCGATCACCGATCCACAGTGCGCGGGTGAAGAAGTACGGCTGGGTGAAATCGATCACTTGCTGACGCTCGGGAGTGATCGACAACGAGTTGAGCACCACGTCAACCTGTTGCGACTTCAGGGCCGGAATCAGGCCGTCCCAGGACATTTCGTTAAGGCTGCAATCGGCCTTCATGCGCTCGCAGACTGCGGTGATCATCTCCGGTTCAAAGCCACTCCACTCGCCCTTGCCGCTCTTGAAGGAGAACGGCGGGTAAGGTTCCAGGGCGATACCAAACACCAGTTTGTCAGCAGCGAACGAGGTGCTGGCGATGCCGGCCAGCAGGCAGGCTTGCAGGGTGATCAACAGAGTTCTCTTCATGTCTTGATGCCTCTTTTCAGGTTGTAGTTATCGAGGTGAAAACATCAGTGCGGGTTATCCGCGATTGTCCTGGGCCATCACGAATTGACGGCAACGCTCACTGCGTGGATCGAGCAATACCTGCTGCGGCGTACCTTCTTCTTCGATCCGGCCTTGATGCAGGTAGATGACCTTGCTCGACACATCGCGGGCGAAGGCCATTTCGTGGGTGACCAGAATCATCGTCCGCCCCTCTTCGGCGATGCCCTGAATCACCCGCAACACTTCGCCCACCAGCTCAGGGTCCAGGGCCGAGGTCGGCTCATCGAACAGCATCACTTGCGGGCGCATGGCCAGGGCCCGGGCAATCGCTACGCGCTGTTGCTGGCCACCGGACAGAAACGAGGGATACACGTTTCGCTTGTCGATCAGGCCGACTTTTTCCAGCAAGTGCTCGGCATGCGCCGTGGCTTCCTTGCGGTCCTCGCCAAGTACGTACACCGGCGCTTCGATAACGTTTTCCAGCACGGTGCGGTGGGGCCACAGGTTGAAACTCTGGAACACCATGCTCAAGCGCGTGCGCAGACGCTCGACCTGACGCGGATCGGCGATCTGCGCGACGCCACCACGCCCTGACTTCAAACGCACTTCCTCGCCGTTGATTCTCAGGCTGCCGCTGCAGGGGATTTCCAGCAGGTTGATGCAACGCAGCAAGGTACTTTTGCCCGAACCACTGGAACCGATCAACGAGACCACCTCGCCCTCTTTGGCGCGCATCGAAATGCCCTTGAGCACGTGGTGATCGGCATAGCTCTTGTGCAGGTCATCGATGGCAACGACTGCGGTGTCCGTGTGTGACTGGGGGATATTCACGTGGGTGAGTGCTTGCACGTCTGGATCCTCGAATTCTGATTGTTCAGGCAGGCCGGGCAACGCCACGACTATTCGTCGTCGCGCGCCGGGATCCACCACTCTTCACCACGTACGGTGCGTATGTACTCCGGCCAGCGGAAGCGATGAGGGGCTTGAAAGTCGGCCGGCAATAGCGGCGCCTGCCAGTGCTCGCCACCGATGCCGCCGCCGGTGCGCTGGTTGAACTCGTCCGTGGCAGCCTTCAGCAGGTCTTCGTTGCAGAACAGGTCGAGCAAGGTGTTGGCAATGGTTTTCGCCGCCACCTCGATCATCGGGTCGATGGTCTGCGGTATGCCGCCCAGGGCATTGGAGACCCAATCCGGGTACACGTGGCCGGCGGGAGCGCTGAGCATCGGGCGGGCCACCAGCAGACGCACGGTCGGGCAATGCCAGGTGTATTCGGGGTAGTCGTCGGAGGTCAGGTACTTCTGCCATGCCGGCATTTGCAGGCGCATCTGCCGTTCGCATTCCTGCGGGTCGATCAGTTGTTCAGTGGCTGGCAGGAAGGGCTCCGCCATCGGTTCCAGGCCGAGATTGCTCTGGATCTGGCGGGCAATGTCACAGGCCTCGGCGCCCCAATGCGGTGCGCCGACGGCGGCCAGGTTGCTGTACGTCGCACGCGCCAGCACGTGGTTGGGCAGCCCCCCACGGGACTTGCAGACCCAGGTCTTTTTCCACTGGCAACCGGTGGCCATCGCTGCAGCGGCGGCGTTGTTATCCATCACCTGGGAAATGGTTTCGGCCTGCTCGATCGAGTCGCAACGCAGCAGGTACTGGATCTGTGACAGGTGCGGTGGCAGGTTGTCTGCGGTGGCCTGCCCGGCCGTCAGGATGGCCTCGTTGTAACTCCACAAACCGGTGAACGGCAGGGTCGAACGGCGCAGGCTTTCGTTGAGGTTGTAGAAGTGCATCAGCGCATCGTTGGCGCCCGGTGCCCGCGCAGCCAGGTGATTCTGCGGGATCGGACTATAGCGGTCGGCGGCAATCCAGTGTTCCGGGTCTTCGCAGGTGAAGCTGTAGATGTAGGCGTAAGCAATGCCGCAATGGGTATCCCAGGTGGTGGTGTTGTTCAGCGGCAACATGTAGGTGGGGTGAAAGCTGATCGCCGCATCCAGGTTGTCGTAGTAACCCTTGGCCGCGTGTACGGGTTTGGACGCACGGAGCTTTTCCGCCGGCTCACCAAAGAAACGAATGGTGCCCTCGATGCCGAACTCAAGCATCGCCGCCTTCGCCGCGAGCACCCCGCCCAACGCACTGATGCCGAGCGCAGAATGCGGGTCGGTGTGGCCAGGAGCGAATCGCGACAAACCTTCGCGGGGCATCTTGCGGGTGGTGGCAGCCTGGCAGTTACCGGGGACCGCATCGTATTCGGCGTAGGTTGCCAGCACCGGTCCCTGGCCATTACTGAAGGTTGCGCAAAACGCGGTGGGCATGCCGCCGCTGTTTTCTTCGACGGTGAAACCTTCCTTGCGCAACAGATCCACATACCAGGCACAGGACTTGTACTCGCGAAACGCTGGCTCCGCGTAGTGCCAGATGATCTGGTGCCAATCCGATAACTGCTGGCGATGCTGGTCGATCCACTTCAGGGCAAATCTCTTCTGCAATTCCATGCGGTTCACTCCTAACGGTTCAGCAAATGGCGGCTCAGGCAGACAGAAAAGCGGCGGCGTCCAGTTCCAGCAGAATCGGCTGACGGATGTGGGCCTGGCTGGCAAGTACCTCGCGCAACTGCTCAAGGCTGCTTATGGCGATGTGGGCGACGTGGCAGGACTTGGCCAACGCGGCAAAGTCCGGTGGCAGGATGTCCACGCCCAATGGGGGAATATCGCGGTTGGTCATGTAGTCGCGGATTTCGGCATAGCAGTGGTTGTTCCACAGCACCACGATCACCCCCAACTCTGCTTCACGGGCAGCGATCAGTTCGGCACTGGAGAACTGCACGCCGCCATCGCCGACCACCGCCACCACGGGACGATCGGGCGCGGCGAGCTTGGCGCCGATGGCCGCCGGCAAGCCGTAACCCAAAGTGCCAAAGCCGGTGCCGGCGTTGAACCAGCTGTTGGCTTGCGGGGCGCGATAACCCAGCGCGCCCTGATACACCGGCTGGGTCGAATCGCCGACCACGATCGGCGCGGGCAGACTGTCGCGCAGGGTGTCGAGCATCTGCTGCATGACGTTCTGCTTGCTGCTCCAGCCGGACCGTTCGGCAGCGTTGACCTGTGCCACACGCTGATAGGCCCAGTCGCTGGCGGCGGCTTCAGGCACTGCCGCCAGGAGCGCATGCAGCCCTTGCCCGGCATCGCCCAGCAAGCCCACGTCGGCGCGAGCCGCCCCCAATATCTGCAAGGGATCGATGTCCAGGCGAATCAGCGGCGCATTGAGTGACAGCGGGCCCAGACCAAAGAAGTCGTAATCGGTTTCCCCCAATTCGGTACCGACTGCCAATACCACGTCGGCTTCGGCAAACAGTGCACGGCCATGAGCCGACGACTGCACCCCGTCGAGCAACAGCGGGTGCTCCGGCGCAAGCAGGCCACGGGCATTGGTGGTGAGAGCGACCGGCGCCTGCAACTTTTCCGCCAGTGCCTGCACCAGCGGGCCTGCGCCTCGGGCGCCGCCACCGACGAGGATCAACGGCTTGCGCGCCGTCGCCAGCAGCTTCACCGCCGCCGCAATATTCGCGGCAGCCGGCGCCGGGGCTTGCGGCAAGCTACGTGGGCGCAGGTCGAGGTTGTCGGCCGGCATTTCCAGCACGTCCAACGGAATTTCGATGTGCACTGGACGCGGGCGGGCACAACCGAACAGCGCGAAGGCACGGGCAAGCACTTCCGGCAATTCCTCGGGCCGCTGCAAGGTATGGCTGAAGGCGCAGACCCCGGCAACCACTGCACGCTGGTCGGGCATTTCATGCAGGTAGCCATGGCCCAGGCGTTGATGTTCGCGGCGGCTGGTGGTGGAAATCACCAACATCGGCACCGAGTCGGCGTAGGCCTGGCCCATGGCGGTGAGGATGTTTGTCATCCCGGGGCCGGTAATGATGAAGCATACGCCAGGCTTGCCGCTGGCCCGGGCGTAGCCGTCCGCCATGAAGCCTGCACCCTGTTCGTGACGCGGACTGATGTGGCGCAGAGAACTGCCGTGCAGCCCGCGATAAAGCTCGACCGTGTGCACACCGGGAATGCCGAACACCGACTCCACGCCGTAGCCTTCAAGTAACCGGACGAGCGCCTGGGCACAACTGGTCATGCGAGCACCTCTTTATTCTTATTGGGAATGCCAGGCTCACAGAGACCTGAACCGAGGGCCCTAGTATTGGTGACGAAACGATTACATCAATCGAAATAAATTTGCGTCACTGTCAAATTTTATTGAACGGTCTTATGGCGCATTTCGGCGTGTCGCTGCCGGTCAATGGATCATTTTGCTCACCTGTGACGGGTAAATTATTCGATTGATGGGGCCACTCATTTTCATAAAGATGAAACCCTCGGCACTTGCCCCTCTGTCTCAAGGAACGCTTTATGCGCGTCGAGCATCAGCCCCTGTTGACCCGCACCCCCTGTACCCAGCGGCACCTGATCAGCTTCCATTACGGCCGGCCGGGACGCGCCGGCAAGGTTTATCTGCAAGCCAGCCTGCACGCCGACGAATTGCCCGGCATGCTGGCACTGCATCACCTGCGTGGAATGCTCGACAGTGCCGAGGCTCGCGGACAGATTCTCGGGGAGATCGTGCTGGTCCCCATCGCCAATCCGATTGGCCTCGAACAGACCTTGATGCACGACGCGATGGGGCGTTTCGATTTCAACAGCGGTGAGAATTTCAATCGCCGGTATCCTGATTTGGCCGAGACAATCAGAGATCGGCTGGCCCATGAGCTGACCGGGGATGCCGATGAAAACCGGCAGATCATTCGGCGCGCCATGGCCAGTGCCCTGAAACAGATCCGCCCGAGCAGCGAGATCGACTCGATGCGCCAGGCACAATTGCTGCTGGCCCACGACGCCGACTTCGTCCTCGACCTGCATTGCGATGCCCAGGCCGTGGTTCACCTGTACGGAGAAACGCCCTGTTGGTCGCAGATCGAACCGCTGGCACGCTACATCGGCGCACAGGCCAGCCTGCTGGCCAGCGGTACGGGCGCCGGTTCGTTTGACGAGGCTTGCGGTCAACCCTGGTGGCGCCTGGCCGAAGCGTTTGCCGGGCGCTTTCCGATCCCTTCCGGCTGCGTCGCCGCTACCGTCGAGTTACGCGGTGAAGCGGATGTCGATCATGCATTGGCCCGCGTCGATGCCGCCGCCCTCTACGCCTTCCTGCAACACCGGGGCATCCTCGCCGGCACACCGCCGCCGATGCCCGCCCTGCTCCAGCCCGCAACGCCCTTCGACGGCTCGCTGACCTTGCGCGCCCCCTGCGCCGGGCTCGTGGTATTCCTGCACAAACCCGGCGCGTGGATCGAGCGTGATGAACCGGTGGTGCACGTCATAGACCCCATCACTGGCGCTACGCAGGTTGTATGCAGCTCCATCCGTGGCGTGATGTACATGCGCAGTGCGATTCGCTTTGCGGCGGCGGGGGTTGAATTGTGCAAAGTGGCCGGGGCTACGGCACTCGAAGGCGGCGTAATGGTTTCGGCGTGATGGTGCCGCGGTCACAGGCCAGCCTGGACCGCGGCCATCGGCCACTGAGGAGGGTCAGTTGCGAACCGTCGGTAATGCCGACAACGCCCGCTCCCAGATCTGCCAGGTGCGCAGCCAGACCATCGCCTGCCAATCGGCGTCGGCGGGATAGAACTGCTCAAGCAGATTCAGCTTGATCTCGCGCCCCGTTGCGTCATTCGGGTTGCCGTGCAGATGCAGCCAGTGATCATCGCGCAGATGACGGTGAACGTCCGGTCCCGGATAAGTCCCGCACTCAATGACAAACGGCATCAGGCGCACCTGCGGCAGTGCATTGATCAGCGCCTGCGAGGTGTAGCCGGTGGCCGTTGCCGCCACACCGGTTTCGCTGACGGTGTCGGCGCCGGTTTGCAGGCTGTAGAGCCACGGGCCATAAATCGCCTGCGCATCCGACAACGCCGGATAGGCGGACTCGGTGATGGTCAACAACATCGGATGACCGTACTCGCCAGCGCCGGTGTGCAAGTCGAAACACATGGCGACCTCGGCATGGGCCACGTGCGTTTGCACGATCTTGTGCAATGTGCGGTTCGACCAGCTCGGCGCCAGCCCGCCGAAAAACAGGCCATCGGGATGAGCATGCTGACCGCCCTCGACAATCGACATGACTGCCGGCCAGCCGTGCAGGTGAATCTGCTCGTCGAGCAAGGCATCGGCACGATCACGATCCGGGCCGTGCAGCTGCGGGCAGGCATAGATTTCATGCAGGGCGTTGTAGGCCTGGTTGTCTGGCAGCGGTCGCTGGAAATCCAGGTGATTGCGGTTCAGATCGATGTTGTCTTCGTTGACCCGGCGCAACCACGCCATGCCCCAGGGGTTGATGGCATGGATCATGACCACGGCGACATCCGTTGGCAGGCAGCGCTTGCCCAACTCCTGCAGCCATTTGATCTGGCAGCCCGAACCATAGAAGCCTTCGACCCCGTGAGTGCCGCTCAACGCGATCAGCAGCCGCTTGGCGCCCGGATCACCCAGCACCGCCACATCGGTGCTCAGGGGTTCGCCGAACGGCCCTTTGAGCGGGTGTGGATACTCCGTCAGCGTTGCGCCTGCCGTGGTCGCCGCGGCCAGGAATTGTTCACGCTGGGTGCGATAGCTGGAATGGGTGGGGAACTCGGTTTGCATGTCTGCCTCTTGTTGATTTACCGGCCTGCCTGTTGGCAACGACCCTACAGAAAATTCCGCCATTGATGAAGGACAAAAACATCGGTGCCGCCGGACCCGGTTTGCGTCCCTCCCGGTCGGCCGATAAAGTCCACTGATCGTAGATCCAACGGACGGAGTACCCCACGTGTTCTCAACCTACCCTTTGCGCCGCTATCGCCTGCCAGCCCTGTTTCTGCTCGCCAGTACCCTGACCCTGACCGCGTGCAACAACGCTTCGGTGCCGACGCTGCCGCTTGCACCGGAAAGCGCTTCGGGCTTTCGCACCGACCTGAAAACCCAACACGCCGAGAAATACATGGCAGCGGCGGCCAACCCGCTGGCGGCCGAAGCCGGGCGGGAGATGCTGCGCCGGGGCGGCTCGGCCATCGACGCGGCGATTGCGATGCAAGCGGTGTTGACGCTGGTTGAGCCACAGTCTTCGGGCATCGGTGGCGGCGCATTGATCGTACTCTGGGATGGTAAGGCCGTGCGCACCTACGACGGGCGTGAAACCGCCCCGGCCGGCGCCACCGAGAAGCTTTTCCTGCAACCCAACGGACAACCGATGGGGTTCACCCAGGCGCAGATCGGAGGCCGCTCGGTGGGCACGCCCGGCGTATTGCGCGCCCTGGAACTGGCCCATCAAAAACACGGACGCCTGCCTTGGGCGCAGCTGTTTGAACCGGCCATCCGGCTCGCCGAGCAAGGTTTTGCCATTTCACCTCGATTGCACCAGTTGATCGCTGCGGATTCGTCCATGCCGCGCTCACCGGAAATGATGGCTTACTTTCGCAATGCCGATGGCAGCCCAAAAGCCGTCGGCACAAACCTGAAGAACCCGGCCCTGGCCGCCGTGTTCAAACGCATCGCCCATGAAGGCCCGGATGCCCTGTACAAAGGCCCGGTCGCCGAGGAAATTGCGACCAAGGTTCAGGGTCACACCAACCCCGGCAGCCTGTCCCTGACCGACCTCGCCAACTACCAGGCCAAGGAGCGCGCGCCGCTGTGCACCGACTACAAGCGCTGGCAAGTTTGCGGCATGCCGCCGCCGTCATCGGGCGGGATCGCCGTGGCGCAGATCCTCGGCACGCTGCAAGCCCTGGAGACTCGCGACAAGCGCATGGCGCTGGCACCGCTGAAACCGGTCAAGACCACCGCCTCGGCCGGTATCGAACCCGACCCGCAAGCCGTGCACCTGATCTCTGAAGCCGAACGCCTGGCTTACGCCGACCGCGCTCAGTACGTCGCCGATTCCGACTTTGTACCCGTGCCGGTCAAGGGCCTGGTCGACCCGGCCTACCTCGCCAGCCGCGCCGCCCTGATTGGCGAACGCAGCATGGGCACGGCCAAACCCGGCACTCCGCCGGGCATCCGGGTGGCCTATGCGCCAGACCGTTCGCCGCTGCGGATTTCCACCTCGCAGGTGGTGGCCGTCGATGACGCCGGCGGTGCCGTGTCGATGACCACTACCATCGAATCGGCGTTTGGCTCGCACATCATGGTTCAGGGTTTCATGCTCAACAACGAGATGACCGACTTCTCGTTCATCCCCGAGGAAAACGGGCAAAAAGTCGCCAACCGCGTCGAGCCCGGCAAACGCCCGCGCTCCTCCATGGCCCCGACCCTGATCTTCGACCGCCAGAGCGGCGAATTCCTCGCCACCGTCGGCTCCCCCGGCGGCTCGCAAATCATCGAATACGTGGCCAAATCCACCATCGGCCTGCTCGACTGGAACCTCGATGCGCAAGCCGCCATCAACCTGCCCAACTTCGGCAGCCGCAACGGCCCCACCGAACTGGAACTGGGCCAGTTCAGCCCGATGCTGATTCAGGCGCTGAAAGACAAAGGGCACAGCGTGAGCGAGATCGACATGACCAGCGGCACCCAGGCGATTGTTCGGGTCAAGGACGCCCAAGGCAAAGCGTCGCTGACAGGCGGGGCCGATCCGCGGCGTGAGGGGCAAGCGTTGGGGGATTGAGTCGTACGCGGCGTTTTTTTATGCCTTTGAATCAAAAGATCGCAGCCTGCGGCAGCTCCTACAGGGAAACGCATTCCAATGTAGGAGCTGCCGCAGGCTGCGATCTTTTGATCTTTGCTATTAGGCCGTCAACGAATAGATCAACGCCGTAATCGCCACCAGGCCCACCGCCGTCGCTCCCGGTCGTTCAAGCCTAACGTTGCAATGCAATGAGAAAGGGCTTACCGGTGGGTAGGCCCTTTGTTTATGAGCAAGTCGCTATCGACTGATCTTCAACCCCTGCCGAACCTGGTGCTTCTCCAGCGCCAGCTCGATCAGTCGCGTCACCAGTTCGCTGTAGGTCATGCCGGTGGCCTGCCACAGTTTCGGGTACATGCTGATGCGGGTGAAGCCGGGCAGCGAGTTGATTTCGTTGATCAGCACTTCACCGGAGTCGGTCAGGAACACGTCGACTCGGGCCAGGCCGGAACAGCCCAGGACCTGGAACGCTTCGACGGCCAGGGCGCGAATGCGCTCGCTGGCCTCGACGCTGATGTTGGCCGGCACCACCACTTCAGCCGCCGTGTCGTCGATGTACTTGCTGTCGTAGGAATAGAACCCGCTGCGCACCACGATCTCGCCGCAGCCACTGGCGATGGCGTCTTCATTGCCGAGCACCGCGCATTCAATCTCGCGGCCGCTGACGGCAGATTCGATCAACACCTTGGTATCGAAACTCAAGGCCAGTTCCACCGCTGCACTGTACTCGGCCTCGTTGGTGACCTTGCTCACACCCACGGAAGAGCCCTGGTTGGCCGGTTTGACGAACAGCGGCAAACCCAACTTGCCCCGCACCTCGGCAAACCCGGTGCGCGCCGCCATGGCGCGGGTCAATGTCACGAACGGCGTCACGGCCAGGCCGGCATCGCGCAGCAGGCGCTTGCTGATGTCCTTGTCCATGCACACGGCCGAGCCGAGCACATCGGAGCCGACAAACGGCAGATCGGCCATGCGCAGCAAGCCTTGCAGGCAACCGTCTTCTCCGAGGGTGCCGTGGACAATCGGGAAGATCACATCGACGTGACCGAGCATTTCCTGGCTGGAGGTTTCCACCAATTGCTGACTGGCTTTGCCCGGTACCACGGCCAGTTCGCGATTGGACTGATTGAGGGCGATCAGCGCCGGGTTTTCCTGGTTCAGCAAAAAGTTGGAGGGGTCGTTGAGGTGCCAGTGGCCTTGTTTGTCGATGCCGATCAACACCGGCTCGAAGCGTGAGCGATCCAGCGCATCGACGATGTTTTTCGCCGATTGCAACGACACCTCATGCTCGGCCGAACGGCCTCCGAAAATGATCCCCACGCGCAACTTGCTCATGACCTGGCCTCATACTGAAAAATAAACAACGACCTGTAGCGAATGCGCCCCACAGTGCAGTATTTGCCCTTGGTTTTCTAGCGGGCAAACCGCCATCCGATCAGAAGACAGCGAACCGTTGGCTGAGATACCGTGTTGCGCATCAAACTCAAGACGATCATCACCATGGCCAAGCGTCCGCCTAGCAATGACTGGTTCCTTCGCGCGCCCGATGTCGGCGGGCTGCAGCGTTTCGAGGCGTTTTTTGCCAGCCATGGCTATGATCTGCACCGCCACGACACCTATGCCATCGGTCATACCCTGGCCGGGGTGCAGAGCTTTCAGTATCGCGGCGGCTGGCGTCACAGCCTGCCGGGCGCAACGATCGTACTGCACCCGGACGAAGCCCACGATGGCGAAGCCGGCACCGAGTCCGGTTTCCAGTACCGGATGATGTACATCGAACCGGCGCTGATCCAGCAGATGCTCGGTGGGCAAGCGCTGCCATTCATCAAGACCGGGCTATCGAACGATCCCCGCCTGTTCGCCGCCACGGGCGCGTTGCTGCGCAGCCTGGATTGCCCGCTCGATCCACTGGAAGAACAGGACGCGCTGTTCGATCTGGCGCAAGCCATGAGCACGGTTTCCGGCGCGGCGGGCAAACGCTCGGGTTTCGATTACGTGGCCGCGCAGCGTGCGCGGGAATACATCCACGGCGCCCTGGATCGCACCGTGACCCTGGATGAACTGGCGCAGCACAGCGGTCGGGATCGCTGGAGCCTGTCCCGGGATTTTCGCCTGTTGTTCGGCACCAGCCCCTACCGCTATCTGACCATGCGGCGCCTGGACCTGGTCCGTGCGCTGCTGATCCAGGGTCAGAGCCTGGTCAGCGCCGCGCTGATCGCAGGCTTCACCGACCAGAGCCACATGACCCGGCAATTTAGCAAGACCTACGGCCTGTCACCGGCCCGCTGGATCAACATGCAGCGCCGTTGAGCCACGCACAATCGTACAAGAAGCACGTTGAGTCGCTGGCTATCGTGGGTTCACCAACCACCGCGAGAGCTGTTTCATGAATGCTTACGAAAGCCTGAACTTCGCTGAAAAAATCAGCCGGATCGATTCCCACTGGTCGCCCCGGGTCATCGCCGAAATGAACAACTACCAGTTCAAGGTGGTGAAGTTGCTGGGGGACTTTATCTGGCACGACCACCTCGATACCGACGAAACCTTCATCGTGCTCGAAGGCCGGTTGCGCATCGATTTTCGCGATGGTCACGTGCTGGTGAACGCCGGGGAAATGTACGTGGTACCCAAAGGCGTCGAGCACAAGCCTTGTGCCGAGCAGGAGGTAAAACTCCTGCTGATCGAACCCAAGGGCGTGCTCAATACCGGCAGCGAAGGTGGTGAGCGCACGGCCGAGAATGATGTGTGGATTTGAGCGCTGACCGACTCAAGCCTGCAAGGTCTTGCCGTCCACCGGCTCGCCAATGGTCAGGAAGTGCCCGCCCGCCACGTGGTGCAAGGTGCGCAAGGCATCTTGCCCTTCGAAGTGCCAGCGGCCTTCGCTGAACACACGTTCGTCTGCCTGGGCGGCAATCACTTCGGCCAGGAACAGATCGTACTGCTGGTGGTTGTTCGGCTCCGGCAACAGGCGACACTCCAGCCAGGCCACACAGCCTTCGAGCATCGGCGCATCGACCGACTCGCCGGTGAACGTCTGCAGGTCGTAGGTCTCAAACTTGTCGCGCCCCTGGCCCCGGGTCAATTCCAGGCCGGAGGTCGAACCGACGGTTTGCACAATGTCGGCCTGGGCGGCGCAGGGAACATTCAGCACAAAGGTGCCCGAGGCTTCCAGCAACTGGCGAGTCCAGGTGGACTTGTCCAGCACCACGGCAATTTTCGGGGGGTCGAAGTCCAGCGGCATGGCCCAGGCTGCCGCCATGATGTTGCGCTGGCCATCGTGGGCTGCGCTGACCAGCACGGTCGGGCCATGATTGAGCAGACGATAGGCCTTGGACAAGGGAACCGGACGGCGGTGGGAAGCGCTCATGGAAGTCTGCTCCTGGGGGAAAAGAGCCGATTGTAGCGCCCACGTAACCCTGTGGGAGCGGGCTTGCTCGCGAAGGTGTCAGTTCAGTCACAGTTGCGTTGAATGACACACCGCTTTCGTCGGAACGCCGCCCGGAGCAAGCCCTCTCCCACCAAGAGCGGATAGCAGGTCAGTTAGTGAGTTGATTGGCAAACTGCCCCACCGCATTGACCACTTTCCGCGCGCCGTCCTGGATCTCGACAATCACCGCCCCCGCTTCCGCCGCCAGCGCCAGGCCCTGCTCGGCCTGAAGCTTGCCGTCGGTCATCAGGGCCACGGCGTTGCGCGCCATGTCCTGGTTCTGCCGGACCACAAGGACGATTTCATCGGTGGCCTGGCTGGTGCGCGAAGCCAGTTGCCGGACCTCATCCGCTACCACGGCGAAGCCCCGCCCTTGCTCGCCCGCACGCGCCGCTTCGATGGCCGCGTTGAGCGCCAGCAGATTGGTCTGCTCGGCAATGCCGCTGATGGTTTTGACAATGGTACCGATCACCAGCGACTGCTCGTTCAGGGCTTCGATGCCATCACCGGCGGTTTGCATATGCCTGGCCAGGTCGCGCATCACGTCCACGGCCTGGGTCACCACGGCATTACCGCGCTGGGCGCTTTGGTCGGTTTGCTGCGAGGTGCTGTAGGCGATGTTGGCGGCCTCGGCGACGGCTTGTTCCTGATTGACCTGGTCGGTAATCACCGTGGCGAACTTAACCACCTTGTAGAGATTATTGTTGGCATCGACCACCGGGTTGTAGGACGCCTCCAGCCAGACCGTACGACCATGGCTGTCGACCCGTTTGAAACGGTTGGCCACGAATTCGCCCGCGTTCAGGCGACGCCAGAAGTCCTGGTACTCGGCACTGTTGTAATCCGCCGGCTCGCAGAACATGCGGTGATGTTTGCCCTTGATCTGCGCCAGGCTGTAACCCATGCCACTAAGGAAGCGGTCGTTGGCGCTCAGCACATTGCCATTGAGGTCGAATTCGATCACCGCCGTGGAGCGCACCAGCGCGCCGATCAGGTTCTCGTGTTCGCGGGAGGCCTCGATGGTGCGGGTCAGGTCGCTGGAGAAAATCGAAAAACACCTGATCCGCCCATCCGCCGAGCGCACCGGTTGCAGGATCGAACGCAGCCACGCCTCCTGGCCGGTACCGCGCAACAGGCGCACCGCGCCGGCGAAGTGCTCGCCACGGGTCAGCGCGTTTTTGAAACGCAGTTGGAATTCATCGGATTTCACGTGATCCGGGACCAGGTCGTCGATGTGCCGGCCAATCAGGTCGCCGCTCTTGTAATGCATTTCGCCAAGGAAGTTCTGATTGACCGACTGAACCCGTCCATCGCTGTCGAGGGTCAGCACCAGCATCTCGCTTTCCAGGCTGTCCTTCACTTGCTGGAGGCTGGAGAGTTCTTCACGAAGAGCCGACAGCTCCTGCTTCAAGCGTTTATTGAACATGGGAAAGCACCGATGGACAGGGGTAGAAAGCGATATGCAGCCTAACCATCGGCCTTGGAAACATTTACTTAAGCGTGTTTCAGGCTTGCCCTGTAAAAATAGTTACTACGCACACAATCAATGCGCGCCAGCCGCAGAACAGCCTGCGACTCTCGGCATCCGCGCACCGAAATAAGCCGCGCTGCCCACGCCCACCGCGCCCATCACCGCACTGAACATCACGCAGATCCATGGACTCCAAGGCATCAGGCCGATCAGCAAAAGCGGTGTGACACTCGCCCATGCGGCGTAGGCGATGTTGTAGGTAAAGGAAATGCCCGAGACGCGAATCCGCGCCGGGAACAGGCTGACCATCACCGATGGCACCGCGCCAACCACCCCGCAAGACAGCCCTGCCACGGCGTAGGCCAGGCCAACCCAGTCGCCGCCCATGATCAGGCTGGCATACAGCACGCCGATGCCCAGCGGCAGCAGCAGGCTATAGAACATCACCGTGCGCCAGGCGCCGATGCGGTCGACCAGCAGCCCGGCGAGCACGCAGCCGATGTTCAAGAACACGATGCCCAGTGCGCTCAAGGCGAAGGTATGGCTGGCGGTCATGCCAAAGGTTTTCTGCATCATGGTCGGGGTGATGACCACGAACACCACCACGGCCGAGGTCAGCACACAGGTGAGAATCATCGCTGGCAAAATGGCCAGGCGATGCTCGCGCAAGACCGTGCGCAGCGGCAGTTCGCCGGCCGCCTCCCGCTGTGTCTGCATGGCCATGAACACCGGGGTTTCGCTGAGCCAGCGACGCAGCCAGACGCCAATCACGCCAAACACGCCGCCCAGCAGGAAGGGGTAACGCCAGGCGTAATCGAGGATTTCCGTTGGAGTGAACGCTTGCGCCAGGAAGGTTGCGGTCAATGCACCGATCAAATAACCGAAGGTCAGCCCCGCCTGCAAGAACCCCAGGGCATAGCCGCGATGGCCGACGGGCGCGTGCTCGGCGACGAATACCCAGGCACTGGGCACCTCGCCGCCCACCGCCGCGCCCTGGAGGATGCGCAGGGCCAACAGCAGCAAGGGCGCGAAATAGCCGATTTGCGCGTAGGTCGGCATGATCCCGATCAGCAGGCAAGGTAACGCCATCATCAGGATGCTCAGGCTGAAGACTTTCTTGCGTCCCAGACGGTCGGCGAAATGCGCCATCAGGATGCCGCCCAGCGGTCGCGCCAGATACCCGGTGACGAAGATCCCGAAGCTTTGCAGCAGGCGCAGCCACTCGGGCATTTCCGGCGGGAAGAACAACTGGCTGAGGGTCAGGGCGAAAAACACGAAGATGATGAAATCGTAGATTTCCAGCGCCCCGCCGAGCGCGGCGAGCCCGAGGGTCTTGTAGTCCGAGCGGTTGAACGGCGTCGGGCGCGAATCGGTGTTGGCAGTCATGAAAAGAACTCTGGCACGGGCAAAAACCAAGGCGCCCATGGTCTACGTAAACGCACCGGCGGACAACCCGTTAGACCAAAGTCCCATAGCCACGAAACAGCCCCGCAAAAATCCTCCGCTTGAATTAATGTTGGCATCTGTCCAGACGGGCGGTTACCGCCCCGAAGACCACGACAAACATAAAAATCCGAGGTACCCCCCGTGGCCGCTGATATCGAAGATAGCCGCTCCGCCCGCTTTGCCCTGCGCTGCTCAAGTTTTGCCGAACGCTGGTTTCCCGACTCCTGGGTGTTTGCGGCCCTGGCGGTGATTATCGTGGCCCTGGCCACCATGGCCATGGGTGCCAAGCCCACCGATGCCGCGATGGCGTTCGGTGACGGCTTCTGGAGCCTGATCCCTTTCACCATGCAAATGGCCTTTGTGGTGATCGGTGGCTACGTGGTCGCCAGTTCGCCACCGGCGGTGAAACTGATCGACCGACTGGCAAAACTCCCGAAAAACGGCCGCTCCGCCGTGGCCTGGGTCGCGCTGATTTCCATGGTCGCGTCGTTGCTGAACTGGGGCTTGTCCCTGGTGTTCGGCGGATTGCTGGTGCGCGCCCTGGCCCGCCGCACCGATCTGAAAATGGACTACCGCGCCGCCGGTGCCGCCGCCTATCTGGGACTTGGCGCGGTATGGGCCTTGGGCCTGTCGTCGTCCGCGGCACAGTTGCAGGCCAACCCAGCGAGCCTGCCACCGTCGATTCTGTCGATCACCGGGGTGATTCCGTTCACGCAGACGATCTTTCTATGGCAGTCCGGCGTGATGCTACTGGCCTTGATCGTCATTTCGCTGATCATTGCCTATGCCACCGCCCCTGGTCCGAACTCGGCGCGTGATGCCAAGGCCTGCGGCGTCGATCCGAGTTTCAACCTGCCGCCGCTGCAACCGCGCACCCGTCCCGGCGAATGGCTGGAGTACAGTCCGCTACTGATGATCCTGCTGGTGCTGCTGGCCGGTGGCTGGCTGTTCCACGAGTTCTCGACCAAACCGGCGATCAGCGCGATTTCCGGGCTGAACACCTACAACTTCCTGTTTATCATGCTCGGCGCCCTGCTGCACTGGCGCCCGCGCAGCTTCCTCGACGCCGTGTCCCGCGCGGTGCCGACTACCACGGGCGTGCTGATCCAGTTCCCGCTGTACGGTTCGATTGCCGCGCTGATGACCACGGTCAAAGGCGCCGACGCGCAGACCCTGGCGCACCACATCTCGACGTTCTTCGTCAGCATTGCTTCCCACGACACCTATGCGTTGCTGATGGGTGTGTACTCGGCGATCCTCGGTTTCTTCATTCCGTCCGGTGGCGGCAAGTGGATCATCGAAGCGCCGTACGTGATGCAGGTGGCCAATGACCTGAACTATCACCTTGGCTGGGCCGTACAGATCTACAACGCCGCCGAAGCCCTGCCCAACCTGATCAACCCGTTCTACATGCTGCCGCTGCTGGGCGTGCTCGGGTTGAAGGCACGGGACCTGATCGGCTTCTCGTTCGTGCAATTGCTGGTGCACACACCGCTGGTATTGTTGCTGCTCTGGGCGCTGGGGACGACGCTGGCCTATACGCCACCGGTGATGCCGTAAGCAAACGTCCAACTGCGTCACGATATGACGCTTTGGCTGCCTGATCCCCGCAAGAATGTGACGGGGCTCAGGCAGAAACACTGTCGTTTCATGAGTTCTAACGAAACCGACAGGTTGAAAGCCCCCTCTCCTACAAAACCTGTGGCGTTGTCCCACTCAATACAGGCGCAAGTCCTGACTCTTGCCGTCAGCAGTGTTGAATTAACCTGTCCCGGAGAATCAAACACCAAAACCCAAGGAAGACCCGATGACACCAATATCCAAAACACTGGAAGAGTTGATCAATGAAATTTACCAGGATGGTAACGTCTCGATAGCTGAGTACAAAGCTTTGCGAGACGATGCCGATCGCCGTATGAACGCGGTGGTGCAGGCGTTTGGTCAACACAACAACGTGACGGCCTTTCAGAAAGCAGTGGATGTCACTATGCAACTCTTGCAAACCTCCGTTATCGATGCAAAAAAAGCCCGCCTGAACGACACCGGTGAAGCGATCGTCAGGGACGCGGTCACCGCACAAGTCGAATACCTGCGTGCCGGCAGCCAATTGGCACTGCGCCTTCTGTGATTGCCTGATATTTGAACCAGCCCGCAAAACACACGTTGCGGGCTGGATGCCACTGCTCCAAAAAAATGCCTGAGGCCTACTTTTTTGAGTCACTGAGTTGATCCAGTATGGTGTGTATCCGTAACGGGACCACGCTGAAAAGGATCTGAGCATGCTTAAACTCGCAGGACTTACCCTCGCAGCCCTCACCCTGAGTGCCACAGCCCATGCCGATATCAACCTGAAGCTGGGCAGTACCGAACGCGTTACCCGCCTCTTCGCCTATCCCAACAACTGCAACGTGATCTGCTTTCGCAACTGGACGCTAGAACAGACCGTCGAGCATTACCTGACCCAAAGCGTGCAGCGCGATGGCTACGGCGATGCGAAGGTTCTGGTCAAAACCGACAATGGTCAGCTCCATGCAGAAATCATCGGCGTGCCCGACGGCTATGAAAAACCTTTGGCCGCGCTGCTCGACGCCGGTGACCTGGCCTATAACGGCGCCAGCAAACTGAATGCCGATGGCAAGTGGGCGTATAGCTGGTATCTGTTCCTGCCGCTGGGCATGGCCCTGGAAAACCGCAAAAGCGTTGAGCTGCTGCACTTCCCGCCAGACTATTCGCTGACCCAGGCCCAGGATTACCTGAGGTCCGCCACCACGGATCGCTGGGCCACGCTGCTGACCGCCAACGGCATTCCGGCCGGGCAGACGCCGGGCTACCAGACAATCATCGACATCGCCCCGATTGCCGCGCCGTCCAACGCGGGCAAGGACCTCGAAGGCGTCTACGGCTACTTCAAGGATTACCAGAGCACCATGGTCAAGGAAGTCAGCCTGAACGCCAGCGGCGCAGCGCTGCCGATGGTCGCCTTCGGCACACCGGTGCGTAACTGGATCAAAGAGCAATACGGGCAGACAGTGAACGTGTTGAGCCTGGTGCAGATCACTCCGGACAACGGCGTGAAAGTCCCCGTATTGGGCTCCAACCACCCGAGCTACATTTGGTATGCCGCCGATCCGGCAAACTACACCGGCAGTGACGCCCAGGCCAAGGCCGATGCGGCAGGCCTGAAAGTCATGGGGCAGGATCTGAGTGCTGCGTGCTGGCAGGCCACCATGGGCCGCCAACCGGACAGCAATCCAGACCTTGAACTCAATACCTGCCGGCAAACCTGGCAAGTGGCCCAGAAAGAAAAAACCTGTGAGCTGTTCTACACCTCGATCCGCAACCTGTCGCCCCAGCAGGCTGCGGGTAAATGCGCGACAGCTTCGATCGTGACCCAGCTCAAGCAGCTCAAGGCCCCGGCGCCAGTCACGGCGAAGCCTGCTCCGCCGTTTTAACCCGATGAACGGCGGCCAGATCTGTCACTTATGACAGTAGACCGCCCGTTATAACTGCGAGAGGCTTGGGCTGAACTCATGTGCTGCTGTGCCAACAGGACCGTCGGCGCAAGGAAGTCGCAGCACCCAGCAGACAGGGATCGTTATGAAAGCTCACGCCCCTCGACGAAAAAACCCACAACCGCCGCAAGGTGTTTACCCCTTTTCGGAGCTACCCGTTCGCCTGGGATTTCCTTCCCTGGCCGACTTCGAAATCATTGAAAACGCCAAGGGCGAAGCCACGGCTATTGCCGCACGGCGTGAATTCCCGCGAATCACTCGTCTCTGCCGGGCATCAGGGCACTTGCTGCCCTATCGCTGCCGGCATACCCGCCAGCTCGCCCCGGGTGTGCACGTCTACGACCCGCGTTTCTGCGGACTGTTGCGACACTCCTGCGACCCCAATGTCTTTCTGGACTTGAGCGAGTTGTGGTTATGGGCGCTGAAGGACATCAACAAGGGCGACTGGCTGACCATGGACTTCGCCGCCAGCGAAGACAAACTGCAACGCCAGTTTGCCTGCCAGTGCGGCTCATACGAGTGCCGTGGCTGGATCACCGGCTATGATGAAGAGCCGAACGCCGACGGCCAGCTGTTTTTGCAGCAGTGGCGTCGGCGAAGCCTGTATTGAAAGGTTTTACAGAGGTTCGAACGGACGCAGGCGGTATTGCGGCGGCAGTTGCTCGAATCCGCTGATGGTCGCGTTCAGGCTCTTCCAGCGGCCATCCTTGATGCCGTAGATGCAGCCGTGGATCGACAGGCTCTGCCCGCGGTGCCAGGCGTTTTGCACAATGCTGGTATGCCCGACGTTCGCGACTTGCTGGATCACGTTCAGTTCGCAGAGGCGGTCGACGCGCTCCTCTTCGGTGGCGTATTTGGCCAGTTCTTCACGTTTTTCATAATAGAGATCGCGAATCGAACGCAGCCAGCCGTCGATCAGGCCGAACTGGCGGTCCTGCATCGAAGCACGCACACCGCCACAGCCATAGTGGCCGGTGACGAGAATGTGTTTGACCTTGAGCACATCGACCGCGTACTGAATCACCGACAGGCAGTTAAGGTCGGTGTGCAGCACGACGTTGGCCACATTACGGTGTACGAACAGATCGCCCGGCAGCATGCCGACGATCTCGTTGGCCGGCACACGGGCGTCGGAACAACCGATCCACAGGAACTCCGGGGTCTGTTGGCGAGCCAGCTTGGCGAAGAAGTCAGGATCTTCCTCCTTGATCGCAGCGGCCCAACGCTCGTTGTTATCAATCAGATCTTGTAATTCGTTCATGCTTTGAAGCCTCAAGAATGATGCGCAGCTTTGACTGACAACCGTCCGTCGGGGTCACGCGCGAAATGCAGATGCTCTCCTGATCCGGAACACGGGGCTCCATGCCGGTGGAATTCTCGGCAGCCAAGTAGGTCAACCGTAGTAAGGCCTACAGTATGAGGAAATACCATGAATGATTCACGACGTCCGTACGATGCGGTGCAGCCGGAACCCGTCGATGACAACGAAGACCGCATGGGCTCGGTGCGTGAGCTGGATTTCGACACCGAAGAACCCAGCGCCAGAATCGGTGACGAACTGCCGGAAAAGGAGCGCGAGCAACAGATGCCGCGCCAGCGCGGACGTGAAGCGGGCCTGACCGGTGCCTCGACCGGTGACCATCAACCTACCGACGACGACCTGAGCCCGGAGACCCTGATCCGTGAAGACGGCGCTCGGGATGCCCATGAGGCGGGCAATGATAGCCGCGCGGATTGGGACCTGAGCATCGTCGATGAGGACGATATTGGCGGTGGCAATGGTCTGGATGAGGCGGAACTGGCGCGGCGCGACCCTCTCGACAAAAAACGTTGAGCTCTACGGACATCCGTAGGAGCTGCCGAAGGCTGCGATCCTTTGATCCTTGAAAAGTTCGCAGCCTTCGGCAGCTCCTACAAGCTCAATCCACCAAAGTGCAGGCCATGACCACCGCATCTTCGCGCCCGCCCACCGCCGGGTAGTAATCCCGACGCCGGCCGATCTCGTTGAAACCATAACGTTCATACAGCTTGAACGCCGCGGTATTGCTGTCGCGCACTTCCAGGAAACACTCCCGGGCGTCGGCCTTGTAGGCAATCGACATCAAATGCTCAAGCAATGTCAGCCCCAGGCCGCGGCCCTGGTTTTCCGGCTTGACCGTGATGTTCAGCAGGTGCGCCTCATCGAGGATGATCTGCACCACACCGTGGCCGACCTGTTGCTGACCTTCGAACATCAGCCAGATCTGATACTTGCCCAGGCCATCGAGGAAAATCCCGCGGGTCCAGGGATGGCTGTAGGCCGCGTATTCGACTTTCAGTACGGTTTCCAGGTCCGCCTCGGTCATCGGGCGAAACGATACAGCGTTACTCATTCGATTCTTTCCAGCGCGCCATCAGCCGACGCATGGCTTGCCAGACATCAGCCTTACGCTGTGGCTCTTCCATTAATAATTCCAGGCCCGGTACCGCCCAGGCCGAGCCCAGGCCTTCGATCTGCAACTCGTGATTGAACGCCTCGGCATCCGCTTCGCCGGCAAATCGCACCGCAGGCAGGCCGATCAGCCACAAGCAGGCGCAGGGCGTTTCTTCCATGCGCACCGAGAGAAAACCCTGCACGAAGTCGCGGGCCGCTTCCGGGCCCTGATCCATCGTGCCACGCACCAGCAGCGGCCAACGCACCGGCTCACCGACGATCTGCGGGCTGTCCGGCAGACCGGCGGCGCGCAGCATGTCTTTGAGCAGCAGATAGGCAGGATCGCGAGCCTGGAAGGATTCACCTGTGGGTAACTCCACCAGCAGCAGGCAACGCCCGGCCCGCAGCAATTGCAGGGCGAAACGCGGCGGCGGCACGACCGGCGCCTTGATCACGACCGCTGCCTCTTCGGCCTCTTCCACCGGTTTGGCCCCGGTGCGCGTGCTCGCCAGCGATGGTCGCGGTACCTCGATCTTCACCCGCTCGGCCGGCTTGGCCACAGGCGCCACGGGCGTCTGAGCCACAACTGCGGGCACGACAGGCGCGACCACAACCGGCTCGGGGATCTCCTCCAGCAGCTCGGGCCGCGACGGCGCGGCAAAGGGCAATTCGGTGCGCGGCAGCCAGTTGACCACCTGCATGGCGGCCAGATAAGCGCGACGACGGGACTCGATAAGCAAAGGTCGGCCACTTGTGGATAACTAAAGTGCGCTGATTCTACCGCCGTTCGCTCAAGATCGCCCGCAGTTGATCGATGCACATTACCGAAAAGAAGGCGACAGCCTGTCCCGAGATTGAATCGGATTGCCCCCGATGCAGTACAATCGCGGCTTTTAATCGCCAACCAGCCGGCCATTCCGATGATCGAACCCAAGCGCGTCTTGCGCGCCCTCGCTGAACACTGGGCACTTCTGGAGCCACTGTGCGAGCACTTCGACCAAGGCACACTGAGCCTGAACGAACTGCGCACGCAACTGGCCGCCCAGCAACTCGACAGTACGCCGCAGGACATCACCAGCCTGCTGGATGTGTGGATTCGCCTCGATATCCTGGTTCCCGTGGCCAAAAGCCCGAACCGCTTCGAGCTCAATGCGCAGATTCACGACTTCCTTGCCTATCTACGCCGCGAACACCGGCTGGGCCTGTGCCTGGAAATCGAAGCCTACCTGCGCCACCTCGAGCGTCTGGCCGGTTATATCCAGGACGCATTCGATATCCGCGACGGCAATGATCTGGCCCGCCAGTTGCGCCTGCTCGACATGCGGGTTCGCGATGTACTGAAAAAACTCGATAACGACGAACAGGCACTGGTGGCCGTCGCCGAACGGGCAAAAACCAGCGATCGGCAGATTCCGTTGCGCCAGCGTTACGCTGAAGTGCTGGCGACCTGGGACGAATACGTCGAGCCGATGATTGATCTGGTGAACGCCGACGGCGCCTTCGAACAAGGCGTGCGCAAGGTCGAAACCGTCCTGCTGAAGATGCTCAGCGAGCAGCAGCGCCTCGGCCACCTGGTCGACGACGACATGCTGCTGCGCACCCACGCGCGCATCCTCGAAATGCAGACCAGCGCCCAACTGACCCTGCGTCACGCCCGCGAGCTGTTGCTGCCGCTGCGTGAAGAAGCGCGCCGGCACAACGCCGTGACCCGTGGCGCCGCATTGGCCCTGTCGATGATCCGCCGCAAGGGCATCGACGCCGTGCCACAAGCGGCGATGCCGATGTTCACCCGTCCGCAGAGCACCTTCCTCGGCAGTGCCAGTCAGGTCGAAGCCTACGTTTATGCCCTGGCCCGTTTCGAACCGAAACCGGCGCGCTTCCCCAAGGCGCACAAGACCCAGAAAGGCGAAGCGCCACGGGCGCCACGCACCGTTCGGGAAATGCTCGAACGCTGCGAAAACGCCCTGCCGATGCCGGACCTGATGACCTGGCTGCTGGAGCAGGAACCGGACGGCGCCACCGACGAATTGCTGTACTGGTTCTCGCGTCTGTCGCGGGAAAAACGTTTCAAGCGCGAGCGTCTGGAACGTCGCCAATACCATACTCACGAGCATCAGGTCAGCCTGCGCTCCTTCGCCCTGCTCTCGGTCAGCGACACCGCCGCCGAGGATTCTGCGAGCACTCCTTATGCATCTTGATCTATCCGAACTGTCCCATCTGGCACCGATCTTTCGCGAGCTGTTCAAGGGTTACCACGTCAGCCGCCGCGATCCGGAACTGTACGCACAGTTGTCGAACTTTCAGGACCAGTACCGCACGCTGTTCAAGGCCCTGGGCTTTGAACTGGTCTGTGACACCCGCGGTTTCTACTACTTCGTGCCGGACCTCGCGGCGGCTGCGGTGAACAAGACCGCCCAGCGGCTTGCGCTGTTCACCTTCATCCTCGTCGAGCACCTGGCCGACCAGGGCCGCGACCCGATCTCCGTGCTCGATGGCGGCAGTCTCGGCCGCGATGAGCTGCCGTCGTTGCTGGAAAAGTACCGCGACCTGTTCATCCAGGCCGAAGTGCAGACCCAGGACGAACTGGAAGAAAAGATCATGCGCCGCATGACCCAGCTCGGCTTTGCCAGCGAAGAAAACGGCATCTACCGTTTCCTGCCGCCGATGCACCGCTTCCTCGATGTGTGCCTGTCGGTGCAGCAGGACCGCGACCTGGCCGCCAGCCTGCACAGCGTCCTGCCGTTGCCGGTGCCGGTACTGATCGACGAAGACAGCGACGAAAAACTGCTGCAGACCGACGATCCGCTCGATCTGAGTGAGTTCGAGGGTGAAAGCGAAGAAGACGCACTGGCCCGGGCCATTGCCGAAGAACAGGAGCTCGACGCATGAGCAAGGAACGTTACGGCATCCGCCGCTTTGCCCTTTTGAACACCGCTGGCTACAGCCTCGGCCTGTTCCCGCTGGAAGAACCTCTGTCGGTGTACGGCGCGAACAACCTCGGTAAATCCGCCTCGATCAACGCCCTGCAGTTCCCGATTCTGGCGCGCATGTCGGACATGAGCTTCGGCAAGTACAGCCTGGAACAATCCCGGCGCTTCTACTTCGCCTCAGACACCAGTTACATCCTGGTGGAAGTGAACCTGCCCCACGGCCCCCACGTGATCGGCGTGGTCGGCCGCGGCCCGGGCGGCGGTTTCGGTCACCAGTTCTTTGCCTATGCCGGCAAACTGGACCTGGCCCACTATCAGAAAAACGACACCTGCCTGCGCCAGAAAGAATTGTTCACCAACCTTGAGCGCGAAGGCCTGAAAGCCTACGAACTCAAGCCGGACGAACTGCGCCGTTTGCTGGTCGGCGGTCACACCTCGATCCCGCTGGACCTGACGCTGATTCCATTGCGCTCCACCAGCGAGCAGAGCCTGAAGACCTTCCGCGCGCTGTTCATCAACCTGCTGCACATGCGCGAAATCACCGCGGCCAAGCTCAAGCAGCTGTTCCTCGATGCCTTCGAACACAGCCTGCGCTCCGGCAGCGTCGACTACATCGCCGCGTGCGAAGAAGCGTTCCGCGATGTACGACGCATGGAGCAGGACTACAACTCGCTGGTCGCCGCCGGCCCGCTGGTCGAAGCCCTGGCCAACGGCGTGAAGCAACGCGACATCCTGCGTGGCAAGCTGCACCGGATCTCTCCGCTGCTCGACTCCTTGCTCGGCACCTGGTCGGACTATGCCAGTGCGCGCAAGGAAGAACTGACCATTCAGTCCGAACACTACCGCAACGAGCAGGATGCCCTGCAAAACGACCAGCGCGGCGGTACCCAGGAACTGATGCGTCTGGAGCGGGAAATCACCGGCATCCAGCGCTGGCTCGGCGAATTGTCGGTGCTCAAGCATCGCTTTGCCCTGGTCGATGACGTCAAGGTGCTGGAACAGCAACTGCTGGCCGCCAAGGACGCCCACGACGAACTGGCCGGTGCGCTGGCACAGTCCCGACAGTTCAGCGCCGAAGACCTCGAAGAGCGTCTGCGCGATCTGGAAAAACGCCTGAAGTCGGTCAAGCAGCAACTCGATCACGCCGACAACAACAGCTACGCCCGCCTGCGTGAAGAGTTCTCGCAACAGGACGTCGAACGCCTGATGCGCTTGTTCAACAGCGCGCTGTTCAGCCTGCCATTGGGCGAACACGGCATCACCCTCGATGAGAACGGCCACTGGGTGAAATCCGTGGAGCTGATCCTCGACGGCTTCAAAGGCGAACGCTTCGAAGTACCGGGGCTGTCCATCGACATTTCCCACATCGAGCCGCCGGCCCTGCAAGCGCTGGCTGACCGCGCGGCCCTGCGCGACCAGAAAGAGCGCCTGGACAAAGAACTCAAGCAACTCAAGACCCAGCAAGCCGTGGCCGCCGACCGCGCCGCGAGCAAGACCCAGACCGAAGCGCTGTACCAGCAAGTGCTGGATGCGCAGAAAGCCCTGGAAGATTTCCGTCGCGCGCAAACCCTGAGCGCCGAGGAAGGCGACAAGCTGGAACAGTTGGCGCAAATGGAAGCGGCCCAGGACGAGCTGAAGCGTTCCAGCGATGCCTTCACCGAACGTGTCCAGCAACTGTCGGCCAAGCTGCAACTGGTCGGCCGCCAGATCGGCGACATGGAAGCCAAGCAACGCACCCTCGACGACGCCCTGCGCCGTCGCCAGTTGTTGCCGGCGGACCTGCCGTTCGGCACACCGTTCATGGACCCGATCGACGACTCCATGGACAACCTGCTGCCACTGCTAAACGACTATCAGGACAGCTGGCAAGGCCTGCTGCGGGCCGACGGACAGATCGAAGCGCTGTACGCTCAGGTGCGCCTCAAGGGCGTGGCCAAGTTCGACAGCGAAGACGATATGGAGCGTCGCCTGCAACTGCTGATCAACGCCTATGCGCACCGTACCGACGAAGCCCTGACCCTGGGCAAGGCTCGCCGCGCCGCCGTGACGGACATCGCCCGGACCCTGCGCAACATCCGCAGCGACTACGACAGCCTCGAACACCAACTGGCGCTGTTCAACCGCGAGATCAACAAACGTCAGGTCTCCAACCTGCAAAGCTTCCGCATCGTGCTCGCCCCGAACAAGGAAGCGCTCAAGCACATCGACCAGATCATCCACAGCGCCGGTCAGTACGAAGAAGGCGAAACCCTGTCTGTCTTCGACCTGAGCCAAAGCGCCGAGCAGGACAACAAGAACGAAGAGGCCAAGGAGTATCTGGCGCGGCTGGTGGCGGCCAACCACAACCAGCTCGGCCTCAAGGACTTGTTCGAACTGGCGTTCGAGATCACCAAGGTCAATGGCCAACCGGTGATCCACACCGACATCGACGGCGCCGCTTCCAACGGCACCACCATGACCATCAAGGCGCTGACCAACATGTACTTGTTGCTGCACTTGATGGACCGTGACCAGGCCGGTCGTGTGCGCCTGCCGTACTACCTCGACGAGGCAGCGGACATCGATGAGAAGAACCAGGCCGCCTTGCTGGAAACCAGTCTGCAGCTGGGCTTCGTGCCGATCCTGGCGAGCGTGAAGCCGCAGGTCTGCGCCAGTGTCGCCATCGACCTGGAAGGCGGCAGCGGCCCGGCCGGCATCTACATCGACGAGGCGGACTGGAAATACATCCGTCGTCACGATCAGGTGAAGGCGACGGTCAACGAGCAAGCGGATGAGCCGGAGCTGGATGCGGTCTGAGGCTTGAATCGAAGGCAATGAAAAAGGCCGCGGTCCAATGGATCGCGGCCTTTTTCATAGGGGTGTCATTTAGCTTTGCAGTGAACTTCAGGGCCTCTTCGCGGGCAAGCCCGCTCCCACATTTGATCGCATTTCTTCAGGAACAACCCCGGACTTGCCCCGGGCGGCGTTCCGAAGGCGTCATCACAGACGCCTGAGCAGTTCCAGACTACTTGCCGATGGAAATCTTCGGCGCCCAGCCCAGCCATTCCTCTTCGAACTTGTCGAACAACGCGAACGTCTGCTCCGGTCGTGCCGGACTGCCCATGCGCTCGCCATCCGGCGTGGCAAAGGCGACACCGCCCTGAATCATCGTCTCCAGTGATTCAGTGCGCACCGTTGCACCTTTGAACAGACCGACATCGAAGTCGAAACCGCTGGTGTTCCAGAACCGTGTACCGCTGCGTACCAGTGGCGCGTACTTCGGTTCAATCAGGATATGGATCAGGACGCGATCAGCGGTCTGGCCCAGCTCATAACCGGTCACCTTGCCCACGGCGATTTCGCGATAGGTCACCGGCACACCGGCCTTCAGCGAACCACGTCGAGCCGCGCTCAGCACCAGACTCAATCCCGCTTCCTGCTTGGCTGTTTCGGGCGCGGCGGCCAAAGCGACAAAGTTCTTCTGCGGTCCCAGGTTTTTCTGCGCCGGTTGCACCTCGATGTATTGCCCGGTCACCAGGGTTTCGAGGTTGGACGTCTTGATCAGTCCCAGTTCAGGCTTGACCACCCAGAACTGACTACCGACCCGTGCTATACGCTCCGGCACTTCGGTAATCCGCGCGGTCAGCAGCACCGATTGCAGGTCCTCGCTGAGATCAACATCCTCCACCTTGCCGACATCCAGCCCCTTGAAACGAATCGGAGTGCCGGTATGCAGGCCATCAGCGCGATCGAGCTTGAGCGTGATGACTTCGCCTTTCTGCGTGGCGTCTTCATGGTTCGCAAACAGACGGAAACGTGGAATACGCTTCTGCAACGGGGCGTTGTCCTGCGGGGTCTCGAAGGCAATGCCGCCGGCCATCAAGCTCTGCAACGATTCGCTTTTAACCTGGACCCCGCCAGTCAGACCACCCGTGAGGGTGATGCCACTGGCGTTCCAGAAGCGCGTCGAGGCGTTGACCAGGCCTTCGTATTCCTTCTCGATGTGCACGCCAATGATCAGTCGTTTCTTGGTGCGCGAGAACTGATAGCTCTGTACGGAGCCGACTTTGACCTGTTTGTAGAGAACCGGGCTGCCGACTTCCAGCGAACCGAGGTTTTCCGTGAACAACACCAGGTGCAGGCCGGGTGCACGCAGGTCCAGCGGTGGTGCCTTTGCCCGTGCCGCAAACTCTCGCTGTGGCGCCGAACCCTTGTCGCCAGGCCGCACAGCGATGTAGTTGCCTTTGACCAACGCCTCGAGGCCGGTAATCCCCGCCAGGGAAATCGACGGTTTGACCACCCAGAACTGGGTGCCTTCGACCAGGTAATCCTCGGCCAACGGGTCCATCGTCAACTCGGCGGTCGCGCCGGACAGATCCGCATCGACCTTCAGCGTTTTCAGGCTGCCCACCTGAATACCCTTGTACATCACCGGTGTGCGACCGGCCTGCAAGCCGTCGAAATCACTGAGCTTGACCTTCACCCGGATACCGGCGGCGGCGGCATCAAAGTCTTCATAAAGCCTGAATGGCAGGCTCGGGTCGGTAGGCGGGCTGTCCTTGCGGTTTTCAGGTGTAGCGAAGGCAATGCCACCGGCGACGATGCTGGCCAGGGACTCACTGCGGACCTTCACACCCGACAGATTGGCGTCGATGCTGATGCCGCTGGCGTTCCAGAAACGTGTGTGTTTGCGCACCAGTTTGGCGTAAGTCGGCTCAATGAAGACCTTGAGCTCGACGGTGTTCTGGTCCTCGGACAACACATAGCTTTTGATCTGGCCCACTTTGATCTGTTTATAGAACACCGGACTGCCACGGTTCAGCGAGCCCAGGCGGTCGGCCTTGATGGTCAAGTGCAAACCGGGCTGGGCATCGGAGAGCGGCGGTTCCTGGGCCAAGGCCTTGAACTTGCGGACGGGCTCGCCTTCCCCCGGGCTGATGGCGACATAGTTACCTGAAACCAGCGTCTCGAGACCGGTGATCCCTGCCAGCGTAACGCTCGGCTTGACCAGCCAGAAACGCGTGCTGGTTCGCAGGTATGGCTCTACATCCTTGTTCATTTCGATGCTGGCAATCACACCTTTGGAACTGCCTTCGTCATCGAGCTTGAGGCTTTTGACCTTGCCGACCGACATACCTTTATAGACAACTTCGGTCTTGTTGGCCTGAATGCCCTCGCCACTCTCAAAACGCACCTGAATCTCGATACCGGTCTCACTATAGGCCCGCCAGCCGAGCCAGCCGCCGATGATCAAGGCGATCAGAGGCAACACCCAAATGGCAGACCAGTTCGAAGCCGGTCGGGTTTTCGCTACAGGCAAATCAGTCATGGTCGTCGTCCGACTCCGTGTTATCCCAAATCAGTCGGGGATCAAAAGTTACTGCGGCAAACATCGTCAGAATCACCACCGTGGCGAAAGCGATGGCGCCAAGATTGGCTTCGATGCTGGCAAGCCGCCCAAAATTCACAACCGCCACGAGGATGGCGATCACAAAAATATCGAGCATCGACCAGCGGCCGATGAATTCAATGAAACGGTACATCCAGATACGCTGGCGAGCCGAAAGGGGCTGACGGCGCTGCACGGAAAACAGCAGCAGGCCGATGCCCACCAGCTTGAAGGTGGGCACCAGGATACTGGCGATAAACACCACGGCCGCAATGGGGAACATGCCGTAGTGCACAAGTTCGATTACACCCGCCATGATCGTGCTGGGCGCACCTTTGCCCAGGGAGTTCACGGTCATGATCGGCAACAAGTTGGCCGGTATGTAAAGAATGGCGGCGGTAATCAGCAATGCCCAGGTCCGCACCAGGCTATTCGGGCTGCGGGCATGCACCAGCGCCCCGCAGCGCGTACAGACTTGCTCGTCGGTATCAGCTTCCTGCCTGTTCAATTCATGACATTCCTTGCAAATCAGAATGCCTGCATCAATCGCCCGCATGGGCATCCTCTCCTGATAACGCTTGCCAGATCTGGTGAGGCGACATTACGACCTCCAGCCAGACTTGAATCAGCAACATTCCAATGAAGCACACCAGGCCGAGGCCTACAGTGATGGCTGCCATATCTGCCAGCTTGACGATAGCCACCAGTACGCCCATGAAGTAAACCTCGAGCATCCCCCATTCGCGTATATGGTGATAAATGCGATAGAGCAACAAGCCGTAGCTGCGTCCGACATCGAAACGGATACTCAACAATACGGCCAGTTGGCACAGCAGCTTGAGCAGCGGGATCCCCATGCTGCACAGGAACACAATCACTGAAACGCTTTGCATGCCCGTGTCAAAAAGGGCGACAACACCGCTCCAGACAGTGTCTTGCGAAGACTGCCCAAGTAGATTGAGCTGCATGATGGGCAAAAAATTCGCCGGAATAAACAACAACAAGGCGGCGATAACCAGGGCGAGACTGCGCTGTACGACGTTGTACCGATTGGCATAAAGCTCGTAGCCACAGCGCGGGCACAGGGCTTTTTCGCCATGGGCGAGTTCGGGTTTACGCATGAGCAAGTCGCACTCATGGCAGGCAACCAGATTTTCTAGTGGTAATTCTGACAGCCCTTGGGCGTCAACCGGATCCGGCATAAAGGCTCTGACTCTGAAAAAGTTGGACCTATTCTAGTGCCATGAGCTGAAAATAACTGTGCAAAATGTGCAACGAGCAGCTCTGTTTTTTTCACGC
>NZ_CATKPX010000090.1:0-400 GCF_949767755.1 Pseudomonas sp. IT-P4
TCCGCGCCTACCACCACCGTGACGCCCGCGCGCACCTCGACGGCGACATCGACCAGACGCGCGGCGCCAAGGGCACCTACGGCGAGGCCTATCACTACGCCGAACCCTACACCGCACTCGGCGACCGCCATGACTTCCCCGAAGACGTGCAGTGCGAAAGCGGCTACTTCTATGCGCGCCTGCGCCACGAGCGTTACCTCAACCGCCGTACCCGCCTTTGCGGCATGAGCAGCAGCGCCCGCCTGGCGCCGGGCCAGGTGCTGGAAGTCACCGACGGCGCACCCCAGGCCTTCGCGCCGCGGGCGGTGATCATCGGGCTCAAGGCCGGCGCCGCCCGCGACCGCAGCTTCGAGTGCAGCTTCCAGGCCATCCCCTATGCGCAGACGGTGTGCTTTCGCCC
>NZ_CATKPX010000091.1:0-396 GCF_949767755.1 Pseudomonas sp. IT-P4
GGTCCATAGAGACTATGTTGCCCCCTAATAGCCGCTTCCATACATCGACGAAGCTAGGTTAGAGGGTATTAGTGCACTTCTTCTCTTCGGCATAATCATGATGCAGGTAGTGGCGTCTCACCCGCGAACCGGCCAGCACATGGTTTGACAGCGATCGATGACATCCAGGCTGACCCCCAAGGCCTGCATCATGGTCGCGCCGGTACGGCGCAGATCACGCGGCGTCCAGTCTCCGTACTGGCCGTCGGAAAGGACCAGCGTGTCGTCGTGAGGCCGTTGTTGCAGGGCGAAGGGGGTCTCTACGTTAGCCGCGGTGTATGCCTGTGCCTTGGACGTTGCTGGACTCTCGTAGAGCAGAGCACCGCTGGAACTCAAGTAAATACTAGCTTTGTTTAT
>NZ_CATKPX010000092.1:0-388 GCF_949767755.1 Pseudomonas sp. IT-P4
GACCTGGTGCTGTTCGACCGCAACAACCACAAGTCCAACCACCAGGGCGCGCTGTTGCAGGCCGGTGCCACGCCGGTCTATCTGGAAACCGCGCGCAACCCTTACGGCTTCATCGGCGGCATCGACGCCCACTGTTTCGAAGAAGACTACCTGCGCGAACTGATCGCCGAAGTCGCCCCGGACAAGGCGCAACTGCCACGGCCGTTCCGCCTGGCGATCATTCAGCTGGGCACCTACGACGGCACCGTGTACAACGCCCGGCAAGTGGTCGACCGCATCGGCCAGCTGTGTGACTACATCCTGTTCGACTCGGCGTGGGTCGGCTACGAGCAGTTCATCCCGATGATGAAGGACTGCTCGCCGCTGTTGCTCGATCTCGACGAGAACG
>NZ_CATKPX010000093.1:0-362 GCF_949767755.1 Pseudomonas sp. IT-P4
CCTCGACGGCGTGACGACCCTGACCGTGGGCGGCATCGCCGTGGTCACCGCTGGCGTGGCCGCGGGCTTCCCGCAATCGATCACTACGCCGCTGGGTAGCACCCTGACCATCACTGGGTTCAACGCGGCGACCGGCGTGGTGAGCTACAGCTACACACTGGTCGATAACGAAGCCCACTCGACCGCCAACGGCGCCAACACCTTGCCCGAGCAGTTCGCCGTGACCGTGGTCGACGACAACGGCACCACCGCCACCGGTTCACTCGACGTCAACATCGTCGACGACCTGCCCAAAGCCGTGTACGACAGCAACGCCAGTACCGCTTCGGAAACCCTGCTGACCCTCAACGGCAACGTATTGG
>NZ_CATKPX010000094.1:0-358 GCF_949767755.1 Pseudomonas sp. IT-P4
AGTGCCGTTGGCATTCAGCACCAGGGTGCCGTAGGTGCCGGTGAAGGTCCCGGGGGTGACCGGGCCGGCATTTTCACCAACCGTTACCCGGTCGGCGCCTTGCACGTCGTTGCTCAGCACGTTGCCGTTCAACGTCAGCAGGGTTTCCGAAGCGGTACTGGCGTTGCTGTCGCCCACGGCGTTGGGCAGGTCGTCGACGATGTTGACGTCGAGGTTGCCCGTGGCAGTGGTGCCGTTGTCATCCACCACGGTCACGGCGAACTGCTCGGGCAAGGTGTTGGCACCATTGGCAGTTGGGTGGGCTTCGTTATCGACCAGTGTGTAGCTGTAGCTCACCACGCCGGTCGCCGCGTTGAAC
>NZ_CATKPX010000095.1:0-356 GCF_949767755.1 Pseudomonas sp. IT-P4
AGACCTTCGAAAACCTGGTGATCGACGGCACCGCGGCCAACGTGGCCATCACTGACACCGTCAGCGAAGTGATTGCGACCCTGACTGCGGACAAATCCACCGTTGCTGAAGGCGGCCAGGTCACCTACTCCGTGACCCTGACCAACGCAGCCGGTCTGCCGTTGAACAATCACGGTGAACTCACCTTCACCCTGACCGACGGCACCAAAATCACCGTCCCAGCCAATACCGCGACTGGCACGGCGACCATCGCCGCTGCCGACGACGTCTTCACCGGCGGCCAAGCGCCGATCGTTAACAAACTGGAATCGGTTACCGGCGCGGATAACTTCGAAAAACTGACCCTGAGTCAGACC
>NZ_CATKPX010000096.1:0-339 GCF_949767755.1 Pseudomonas sp. IT-P4
CCTGTCCTTCAATCCGATCAATACGATCGACTCGGGTTTTGGCCTGGGCTGGAACCTCAAGCTGACCCAGTACACCCCGCACAATAGCATCCTGGCCTTGAGTACCGGGGAAACCTACAAGGTGACTGGCAGCGGCACGACACCGGACATCAAGGAAAAAAAACTCGATAACTTCCATTTTGAAGACAACCTCGACGGTACCTACCGCGTGGTGCACAAGTCCGGCTTGATTGAAGTCCTGACCACCGGGGGCAGCAGCGATAACCGCGTGGCATTGCCTACGCGGATCTACTCACAGGCCGGTCATAGCATCAGCCTGACCTATGCGTCGTTCATGGG
>NZ_CATKPX010000097.1:0-329 GCF_949767755.1 Pseudomonas sp. IT-P4
CCAGAAATTCCAGTCGGTACGTGAAGTCCTGCAGAAAGAGGGGATCAGCCTGCCGATGCCTGCGGGCAACTAGTCAACTAGTCAAAGAGTGGCGGCCCGGTTCAGGCCGCCACTGGGTGGTCTGATGTTTATGAACTCCCGCCAAGTCACTCGTTCCCTTGGCTTCTGCTGGGGGAAGTGACGATTGTTTATACAGCCTGAAGAGTCGCGATTGCAGCCATCTCATGACCTGTTCGGAGCGAACGCTACCTTGGAAACAACAACATAACAGCCACCCCAATATTGTTCATTCGACTTGAGAAGGTGGGTTAGGCAGAACTTCGAGGACC
>NZ_CATKPX010000098.1:0-325 GCF_949767755.1 Pseudomonas sp. IT-P4
GGCTTGATGTGAAGGGCGACGGACGTCTGCTCGACAGAGTCAACAACACCAACACCGAACTGGACATGAAGGTGCCGCAAACCGTCACCCTGAGCCTGTTCCAGCAACTGGACCGACAATGGGCACTGCTGGCCTCGGCCAACTGGCAGGACTGGTCGGAATTCGGCGACATCGCCGTAGAGGTCGACACCACGGCGTTCGGCTCGCAATCGAAGACCGTCGACGCCGGCTTCAAGGACACCTGGCACCTCTCCCTTGGCACGCAATACCAGGCCACCGAGCAGTGGTTGTGGAACTTCGGCGTGGCCTACGACAGCAGCGCCGT
>NZ_CATKPX010000099.1:0-312 GCF_949767755.1 Pseudomonas sp. IT-P4
TCGCTATTCTCCCCAACCGTCACGCGGTCGGCGCCTTGCACGTCGTTGCCCAGCACGTTGCCGTTGAGGGTCAGCAGGGTTTCCGAGGCGGTGCCATTGCTGTCGCCCACGGCGTTGGGCAGGTCGTCGACGATGTTCACGTCGAGGTTGCCCGTGGCAGTGGTGCCGTTGTCGTCGACCACGGTCACGGCGAACTGCTCGGGCAGTGAGTTGGCACCATTGGCAGTTGGGTGGGCTTCGTTATCGACCAAGGTGTAGCTGTAGCTGACCACGCCGGTCGCCGCGTTGAATCCGGTGATCGTCAGGGTGCTG
>NZ_CATKPX010000100.1:0-230694 GCF_949767755.1 Pseudomonas sp. IT-P4
GATTCAAGCCATGGCGCGGTGTTTCAACAGCAGGGTCAGCCCCAGCCCCGTCACCGACAACAACGCCGCACTGAAGAAAATCCACGTATAACCCAGGTTCAACGCCACTGCGCCCATCAACGGGCCGGCGATGGCCAGCGCCAGGTCGAAAAACACAGCATAAGCACTCAGGCCTGCGCCCCGGCTGGAGTTGGGGACCTGTTTGATGGCCTCGACACCCAGCGCCGGATACACCAGGGACAGGCCAAATCCGGTCAGGCCGGCACCAATGAGCGCGTAACCGGTCGACGGTGCCAGCCACAGCAGCACCAGGCCAACGGTCTCAATGCACATGCAGGCAATGGCCGAGGTGAACCCGCCGAAACGGCTGATGGCGGAAATGAACAGCAGTCGCGACAGAATGAAACACGCGCCAAACACCGTCAGGCAGTAGGCCGCGCCGGACCAACCGCGATTGACGTAGTACAAGGTGATAAAGGTCGTCAGGGTGCCATAGCCAATGGACGCCAGGCTCAGGCTCGCGCCAAACGGCGCAATGCGTCCGAACACCGCCCAAAACGGCAAGCGTTCACCGCGCACCACCGGCACCGAGGGCTTGTTGCGAATCAACAGCAGTGCAGCCAGGGCCAGCAGCGACAGGGCAATGCCCAGGCTGGCGAAACCCAGTTGTTGCACCATGACCACGCCCAGCGGCGCGCCAATGGCAATCGCCCCATAGGATGCGATGCCGTTCCAGGAAATCGACCGCGCAGTATGCTCGGCGCCCACCTGGCCCATGCACCAACTGATGGTGCCGACGCCGATCAACCCTTGGGCGATCCCCAGCAACAGGCGCCCGGCGATCAGGATCAGCAGGCTGAGCAAGGGAAAACCTTGCAACAGGGTCGACAGCCAGGTCAGCACGCCGCTGAGCACAATCCCGCACAAGCCATAGATGATTGCGCGCTTGGTACCAACGCTGTCGGACACCCGCCCGGCCATGGGGCGGCTGAGCAGGGTGGCGAGGTATTGCGAGCCGATCGTCAACCCGGCCACGATGGCGCTGAACCCGAGTTGTTCATGGACATAACCCGGCAAAACGGCAATCGGCAATCCGATGCAGAGGAAGGCAATGAAGGTATAGAAGACGATAGAGACGATCTGCAGGGTGATCGCCATGGAGCTTTGCGCAGGCACTTGCGGCACAGACATGAGGGCTCGTTCGCGGGCGGCGGTGGGAGACCTGCATCATGGCGCGGTGTCGGGATAAATGAAAGCAGGCTAACTACTTTTGCCGTGACATTATCACTGTTCCTCATGGCCTCTTCGCGAGCAAGCCCGCTCCCAAAGGGGAACGCATTCCAAATGTGGGAGCGGGCTTGCTCGCGAAGGATTCTCCACCCAGAAAGTCCCACCCATGAAACGCAAAAAGCCCCGTCACATGGACGGGGCTTTTCACTTGAGGCTTGCAGCTAAAGGCTTGTAGCTACCTTTAGAACACCACACCCTGGCTGCGCAGGTAGTCGTCGTAGGTGCCGCTGAAGTCGGTCACGCCGTTAGGGCTCAACTCGATGATGCGGGTGGCCAGGGACGATACGAACTCACGGTCGTGGCTGACGAAGATCAGCGTGCCCGGGTAGTTTTCCAGCGCCAGGTTCAGCGCTTCGATCGATTCCATGTCCAGGTGGTTGGTCGGTTCGTCCATCACCAGTACGTTCGGCTTTTGCAGGATCAGCTTGCCGAACAGCATGCGACCTTGCTCACCACCGGAGATGACCTTGACCGACTTGAGGATTTCGTCGTTGGAGAACAGCATGCGGCCCAAAGTGCCGCGAATGATCTGCTCGCCCTGAGTCCACTGGCCCATCCAGTCGAACAGGCTGACGTCGTCTTCGAAGTCATGGGCGTGGTCCTGGGCGTAGTAGCCCAGTTCCGCGCTTTCAGTCCACTTCACGGAACCGGCGTCCGGGGTCAGCTCGCCCATCAGGGTGCGCAGCAGGGTGGTCTTGCCGATACCGTTCGGGCCGATGATCGCCACGCGCTCGCCGGCTTCGACGGTGAAGCTGAAGTTCTTGAACAGGGTCTTGCCGTCGAAGCCTTTGGACATCTGCTCGATGGTCACGGCCTGGCGGTGCAGCTTCTTGGTCTGTTCGAAGCGGATGAACGGGCTCACGCGGCTCGATGGCTTGACTTCGGCCAGCTGGATCTTGTCGATCTGCTTGGCGCGGGAAGTGGCCTGCTTGGCTTTCGAGGCGTTGGCCGAGAAGCGGCTGACGAAGGTTTGCAGTTCGGAGATCTGGGCTTTCTTCTTGGCGTTGTCCGACAGCAGTTGCTCGCGGGACTGGGTCGCCGCCGTCATGTACTCGTCGTAGTTGCCCGGGAACAGGCGCAGCTCGCCGTAGTCCAGGTCAGCCATGTGGGTGCAGACGCTGTTGAGGAAGTGACGGTCGTGGGAAATGATGATCATGGTGCTGTTACGCGCCTTGAGGATCGTTTCCAGCCAGCGAATGGTGTTGATGTCCAAGTGGTTGGTCGGTTCGTCGAGCAACAGCACTTCAGGATCGGAGAACAGTGCCTGGGCCAGCAATACCCGCAGTTTCCAGCCTGGAGCCACTTCGGACATCGGGCCGAAATGCTGTTCCAGGGGGATACCCAGGCCCAGCAGCAGTTCACCGGCGCGGGATTCAGCGGTGTAGCCGTCCATCTCTGCGAATTCGGTTTCCAGCTCGGCCACGGCCATGCCGTCCGCTTCGCTCATTTCCGGCAGCGAATAGATGCGGTCGCGCTCGGCCTTGACCTTCCACAGCTCTTCGTGACCCATGATCACGGTGTCGATCACGGTGAATTCTTCGTAGGCGAACTGGTCCTGGCGCAATTTACCCAGGCGCACGTTCGGCTCCAGCATGACCTGGCCGCCGGACGGCTCGAGGTCATTGCCGAGAATCTTCATGAAGGTCGACTTGCCGCAACCGTTGGCGCCGATCAGACCGTAACGGTTGCCACCGTTGAATTTGACCGAGACGTTTTCGAAGAGCGGCTTGGCGCCGAACTGCATCGTGATGTTAGCTGTAGAAATCAAAGGTTTTTCCTGCGAAGCATTCAGAGTAGCTAGGGGTGCGGCAGTACCGGTTCAGTACCCGTTCCACTGTCCGGACCCGGGGACATTCATCCCGATCGGCAGTGGAAGATCCATCTGGCATCAAGTGGACAGCAGCATGTGGCGCGCCTGGCCCGAGTCAATGTGCGCTGAAAGGGGGATTTTCCCGCTCTCAACCTGGGGGCGCGTAAAGTTTGGCGGCGATTGTACTGGTCTGGCTCTTTAAACGATAGGGCGATGAGGCCTATGCAACGCTTTGACGGTTTTTGCGGACACATTTTCACAGTTACAGGTTAACTATTGGTTACAAACTGTGGCTAAAATGCCATCTAACAGCTGAACGGTGACCAATCGGCGTAGCTGGATGGCGCCAAAGGGCCGCTGTTTCGTATTCAACCGCTGCACAAGACCCGGGGACCGGCATGCCGGTAAAGGGCGCAGTTTGTATACTTCCGACCTGTGACGATTTCCGTGAAACTGATCATTGCCGTTATTTACATTGTCTCTATTGCGTACGTCCACCTGCGTGGCCGAGTGCGCCACAAGCTGGGCCGCCAGTTGAGTGATCACTCGACGTTCCTGGCGCCAATCAACTGCTTTCTTTATCTGTTCTCGAAAATCCCCAACAAGCCGTATCTCGATCCGGCTGATTTTCCCGACCTGAGCCCCTTGCAGGCACATTGGGAAGAAATTCGCGTCGAAGGCCAGAACTTGCTTCACGCCGGCGAGATCAAGCGTTCGAACCAATACGATGACGTCGGTTTCAACTCGTTTTTCAAGACCGGCTGGAAGCGCTTTTATCTCAAGTGGTATGGCGATAGCCACCCGTCGGCCATGAAGCTCTGCCCGCGCACCACCGAACTGGTGCAGGGCATCGGCTCGATCAAGGCGGCGATGTTCGCCGAGTTGCCACCGGGCTCCAGACTGGTGCGCCACCGCGACCCGTATGCCGGTTCGTACCGTTATCATCTCGGGCTGGACACACCCAACGCCGAAGGTTGCTACATCAATGTCGATGGCCAGAACTACCATTGGCGTGATGGCGAAGCGGTGATGTTCGATGAGACCTACATTCATTACGCAGAGAACACCACGCCACACAATCGCATCATCCTGTTCTGCGACGTCGAACGGCCCATGAAGTATCGGTGGGCGGCGGCTTTCAATCGCTGGTTCAGCCGTAATGTCATGTCGGCGGCAGGTGCACCGAACGAGGACGGAGACCACACCGGCGGGCTCAACCGGCTGTTCAGCAAGGTCTACAAGGTGCGCCTGCGCGCCAAGGAACTGAAAAAGCGCAACCGCAAGCTTTACTACCTGCAGAAGTGGTCGATCTTTGCCGGGTTGCTGGCGGTCTTCATTCTTATCTGATTTTCGGTGTGGCGTACCTGGGCTTCGCGAGCCTGCTCGCGAAGAAGCCGGGACATCCAGCGGATCACTTACTGACTTTCTTCCTGGCAACCGGTTTGCTGCCCGGCTTCGGCCTGGCCGCTGCTTTGCCGGCACCTTTGCTGCCGAGGCTGCGCTTGAGCAGTTCGGTCAGGTCAATGACATCCGCCGTTTTGCGCTCCTCTTCACCAGAAGCGGTTTCGACGTCTTCGATCTTGCCTTCACGGGCCTTTTTGTCCACCAGGGCCATGATCTTGTCCTCAAAGCCGTCCCGATAGTCATCCGGCGTCCACTCGGCACTCATGTCCTCCACCAGGCGCCTGGCCATGTCCCGTTCGCCCTTGGCCAGTTCGGGGCTGGTCACTTCGCTGCCCAGCGCCAGTTCATCGAGACTTCGCACCTCGGCCGGCCAGCGCAGCATCACCAGGACCAGCGCCGACTCCAAAGGCATCAGCGCGGCCAGGTGCTGGCGGGTATGCAAGACCACGCGGGCGAGGGCAACCTTGCCGGTTTTGGTCAGGGTTTCGCGCAGCAGTGCATAGACTTTGCCGCCGCGCTTGTCGGGGGCCAGGTAGTAAGGCGTGTCGATGTTCTGCAAGGGAATCTGCTTGCCGTCGACAAAGGAAAAAATGTCGATGGTCTGGGTCGAGAGTGGGTGAGCGGAACGGATCTCCTCTTCACTGAGCACCACGTACCGGCCCTTTTCGTATTGCACACCCTTGACGATGTGCTCCCTGGTGACCTCCTTGCCCGTGACTTTGTTGACCCGCTTGTAGCCCACCGGGTCCATGCTGCGGCTGTCGAGCCAATCGAAATCGACGCCTCGGGAGGACGTTGCCGAGACCAGCGCCACGGGGATGTGCACCAGTCCGAAGCTGATTGCGCCTTTCCAGATTGCCCGTGCCATGGTCGTCTACTCGCAGGTGATGTTCAGGTGACCTGCGGTCCTGGGCAAAAGTTTCTGTGGGCTGCGCGCCGGCTCCCTGGCTGGATCAACCGGGGTGCAACCTCTTGCCGGGGAGTTTTTGGTTAACAAATCCGAACCTCGGGCGTAGCGTGGTATCGAAGTCCTTATCCACGCGGACGCAGAGAGGCACCCCATGAACCGATACGTGTCTGGCGCCATTGCACTGGCCTTGAGTGGCATATTGGGCCCCTTGGTCCAGGCCGACGACCCTGCTTCGTTGCAGTTGGCCCAGAACCTGCCGGGCAGCACCAGCAATAATCCTTACAACAGCCCGATCCGGCGGGCCAATCCCAACAGTATGCAAGGCACTCAACCCAGTGCCCCGCCCATTCGCGGACCCAATACCGTGCCGGTCCCGCGCCCGCCGACGCTGGACAACGGTGGCATCGGTAATCGCTATCCCGACCGGACAGCGCCCGCCAGCCCACCGAAATTCATTCCCAATCCACCCCCACGAGACACCGGCACCAGCAACCGTTGAGTGGCAGGCGTGACGTCTACCCGCTACTTTTCACCAAGTCTCATTTCCATCAGAAAAGGAATCCTGCATGTTGCGTAAAAACCTGTTGGCAACCCTTTGTGCCAGCGTACTGATGAGCGCCGGCCCTGTGCTTTCCGCGCCGGCCCAGACGATGAAAAGCGAAGACGGCACCCTTGAGGTCACCCCCGTCGTGACGGGGCTGGAGCACCCCTGGGCCCTGGCATTCCTGCCGGATAGCAAAGGCATGCTGGTGACCGAAAGGCCCGGCAATCTGCGACTGGTGACCGCCGAAGGCAAGTTGTCCGCACCGCTCAATGGCGTACCCACGGTCTGGGCCAAAGGGCAGGGTGGATTGCTCGACGTGGCACTGTCACCCGACTTCAAGCAGGACCGGATGGTCTATCTGTCCTATGCCGAAGGTGGCGGCCAGGGCGGCAAGGCCGGCACGGCGGTGGGCCGTGGCCGGCTCTCCGACGATATGACGGCACTCAAGGATTTCCAGGTGATCCTGCGTCAGGAGCCCAAGCTCTCGGTCGGCAACCATTTTGGCTCGCGGCTGGTGTTTGATCGCGACGGCTATCTGTTCGTGACCCTGGGGGAAAACAACGACCGCCCGACCGCCCAAGACCTCGACAAGCTGCAAGGCAAAGTGGTGCGCATCTACCCGGATGGCACGGTGCCCAAGGACAACCCCTTTGTCGGCCAGGCCAACGTACGGCCGGAGATCTGGTCCTACGGGCAGCGTAACCCGCAAGGCGCTGCGCTCAACCCGTGGAACGGCACGCTGTGGGAAAACGAACACGGCCCTCTGGGCGGTGATGAAGTCAACATCATCGAGCGCGGCAAGAATTACGGCTGGCCGCTGGCGACCCATGGCATCAATTACTCCGGTCAACCGATTCCCGAAGCCAAGGGTGAGACCGCTGAAGGTACCGTTGCCCCGAATCATGTCTGGGAAAAATCCCCGGGCCTGAGTGGCATGGCGTTCTACGATGCCGATCGTTTCAAGGCCTGGCAGCGCAACGTGTTTATCGGAGCGCTGATCAGCCAGGAACTGATCCGCCTGGAGTTCGATGGCGACAAGGTGATCCACGAGGAGCGCTTGCTCGGGGATTTTAAAAAACGCATCCGCGATGTGCGGCAGGGGCCGGACGGCTATTTGTATGTTTTGACTGATGAGGAGAACGGTGGGTTGTATAAGGTGGGTTTGAAGTTGCTGGCTGACTAAGATATCTGAAAACTTGCCATTGACTTGCCATCAGACCCCGGCTAATTTCGAACCATGACTTCCACCGTATTGCGCTGCCAGCCAAGCATTATTACCGCCATTCCTCATTTGGCGGGCTAGCTCACGACTGCAGCACCCAACCCGCCCTGGAGGCGGGTTTTTACTTTCTGTCTCCCGGGCCCCGAACAATGTCAGGAGACGACCATGAGTTTTACGACCGACCAGCAAAGCCTGCTTGGACACTACGTCAAAAAAATCCTTGCCGCGCCGGTGTATGAACTGGCCGTGCGCACGCCGTTGCAACCGGCACCTGCCTTGTCCGAAGCCTTGGGTAACCAGGTCCTGCTCAAGCGCGAAGACCTGCAACCGACCTTTTCCTTCAAGATCCGCGGCGCCTACAACAAGCTGGTGCAATTGAGCGAGGCGCAAAAGGCTCGTGGCGTGGTCACCGCTTCTGCTGGTAATCATGCCCAAGGCGTGGCCCTGGCCGCGCGGGAGTTGGGCATCAGCGCTACCATCGTCATGCCCTGCACGACGCCGCAACTGAAAGTCATCGGGGTGCGCAGTCGCGGCGCCGAGGCGGTGTTGCACGGCGAAAGCTTTCCGTTCGCACTGGCTTATGCGCTGGATTTGGCCGAGGAAACCGGTCGCACCTTTGTATCGCCCTTCGACGACCCGGAGGTAATCGCGGGGCAAGGCACGGTGGCCATGGAGATCCTGCGCCAGCATCAGGGGCCGCTTGATGCGATCTTCGTTCCGGTGGGTGGCGGCGGGCTGATCGCGGGTATCGCCGCTTACGTGAAGTACCTGCGGCCGGAAGTTCGCATCATTGGCGTCGAGTCGGAACATTCCGCGTGCCTGCAAGCGGCGATGCATGCCGGCGAACGGGCCGTGCTGCCAAGCGTAGGTACCTTCGCCGATGGGGTGGCGGTGGCGCAGATCGGCGCATACGGTTTTGAGGTTTGCCGGTTCTGCGTCGATGACGTGGTGACGGTCAGCAACGATGAGCTTTGCGCCGCGATCAAGAATATCTACGACGATACCCGCTCGATCACCGAACCTTCCGGTGCGCTCGCCGTTGCCGGGATCAAGAAATACGTCGCGCAAACCGGTGCCTTGGGGCAGACCCTGGTGGCGATCGACTCGGGTGCCAATATCAACTTCGACAGCCTGGGGCATGTGGCCGAGCGCGCCAAGAGGGGCTGCAGTATGCCGTCGTAATATTGAAGGATGAACACTGTACCTGTGGCGAGGGAGCTTGCTCCCGCTGGGGCGCGAAGCGACCCCAAAACTGCGACTGCTGCGCAGTCCAACGGAAGCAAGCTTCCTCGCCACAGGTTACTTATTGCACTCTCAATATCTCTTAAACGAACAGCATTACACCGGATGGCCGGGTTATTCCTGAACGGCTTTCTCGACCTTGGTCGACGCTGACCAGATCCGATAGCGCACTTCGATGTCCTTGGGCACGTACAGCACGAGCGGCAGTTTGCTGTTGTAACGCAGCAGGAAGCCGTCACCGACCACCGGTACAAAACCCTGCTTGCTCGTGCCCGCCGGGCAGGCCATTAGCGTGCTCATCGGGCCAATGACTTTTTCCAGGCGATAGAACGGATAGCCCCAGCCCTCGAGGTTCTTCTCCTCGAGAATGCCACCCAGACGCGGGTTGTTGCAGTCGACGGTCATCGTCTTGCCGGCCAGGATCTCGACCTGGAAGTCGTTTTCCCGGGGCTGTGGCGCGAGGTGAATCACCTGGCGGGTAAACCCGCTTTCGGCCTTCGCAAAGGGTGCGGTGTCTTCGAGTTTGGCGGCATGCGCCACCCCGGCAAGCCCCAGTGCGAATAGCGCTGTGCAAGCGTTAACGGTCAAAGAATTCATGATGCCTCCTTGCTTGAAGTGAAGGGCGGCATTTTCACTGTCGTGCGCAGTGAATGCAAACCCGGGACATCCGGTGTGCAATATGCAGGGGCGCCAGGGTCTATAATTGTAAATTGCATGACAGGTTTTACAGGTAACCCGCCCGGACCCTTGAATTACCGATGAGCTGCACAACGAAGTTCAGGGTATGTTTTATGCTGTTGTCCTTGAAGCTTGCCGGGATTTCAAATGAGCAAGCATCGGTTGTCAGGCAGTCTCACAAAGGAGGGAGTCGCCATGTTTCTTTCTGCCTTGGAAATTCGCAACATCATCGAAAGCAGTTTTCTGCCCAAGCGCTGCCAGTGCACGCTGTCACCGGATCTGTCAATGACCGTCAAGGTCTATGCAGACGGGCAAACCGATCAGCTCGATCTATTGGTCACCGGTATCGATGCCTCCGGGCTCAATGGTTGTCGGGAAATCAACGAGTTGATTGCCCAACTGCGTTCCAGGCAGCATCACGTCGAGGTCGAACCGCATTCCAGGCTGGGCAATGCACTCTAGCTTGCTGTTTCAGGTTCCACGGACACGCGCCGGGTCTGGAAGAACGCCAGGCCCAGCGCCAGTTCAAATCCGACCGCCAGTAGAATCCCCGGCCCGACATGGCCACTGAGCCATTCGGCAAAACCCAGCACGGCCAATCCCCAGCTGCCGACGACGAAGCCGAGGCTCAGGGCATTGCGGGTTGCGCAAGGGGGCGCGTTGCGAACCAGAAAAGAGAACACGCTCAACGCCCCAAACAGCACGGCGGTGCGTCGCGCGACCAATCCCACCGCGAATGAAAACTCGATGTCCCAGAACGACAACAACCATTGCGGTGTCAGGCCCCAGACCAGGCTCAGCAAAAGACATAAGGCTGCGGTAAATATCGACAGTGCGCGAAACGACAACTGCATGGCTAATCCTTGCGGGCAGAGAGGGGGGGGCGCTAAAGCATAGCGCCGCAACCCTCAAAGGAATACCGCCAAGTACCAAATCAGACCTTTCAGTCAGCCCTGGTTCTCGCAAGCGTCAGAAAGTTTACGGTAGGAAATTTCTGCGAGTTTCCCCGTGTCATCGATGTACTTCATTTCGGCCTTCACCACTTTGCACTCCAGGGTGTCCGGCTCGGTCAGTGAAATCACTTTGCTGACATGCAATGGCATGCCGTAGTGATAGGGCACGGCTTGGGAGGTTGTGGTGTCAGTGGCCTGAGCCAGGCCGGCAAACGCGGCGCAGCCGAGGGCGGCGGTAACCAGCAGGGTGCGAGTGTTCATCAGGGATCTCCGGTGCGGACGGAATGTCAGTTCGATATGTCGCTGGTCGAACTTGCCGCACTGGGCGTCAGAACAGTCTGAGGGCGTGCGGTCCAGTGAAGTGTTGGATCGCACGGTTAAGCGAGGGTTAACCCGGCTGAACGCCGCCTGTCGCGGGTGCGCGATCCTGTGTATCAGTTAAGACCATCGGGGGCCTGATGGAAAGGCATCGCGAACAAGGCTGGACACAAATGCTGTGAACGACCCGCAACCCTGTGGGAGCGAGCTTGCTCGCGATGAGGACGTCAGTGTCAGTGCAAATCCAACTGCTGCCGATAAGGCAAATCCGGCCCAGTCTTGCTGCACGTCAGCGCCGCAGCCTGCACCGCGAACTTCAGCATGCTGTCGATCTGTTCGCGGCCAAGTTGCTTCACGCCCTCTATCGAGTCCAGTTGCTGTTCGGTCAACCAGGTAATCAGCGCCGCCTGAAAGGTATCGCCCGCGCCCACGGTGTCGGCGATTTTTACCGCAGACGCAGGAGTCGACCACGAGCCGTGAGCCCGGCTGAACACGCTCGCACCTTCGCCACCCCGGGTCAGGAAGACCAGCTGGCAGCGATGCCGTAACCAGCCTTCGATCACCTGCGCGGGGTCCTGGTCGGGGTACAGCAGATGCAGGTCCTCGTCGCTAACCTTGATCAGGTCCGCCAGTTCCACCAGCGTCGCGATCCGGTTACGCCACAGGTTAATGTCCGGCTCCGGGTTCAGGCGCACGTTCGGGTCGAGACTGATCAGGCGCTTGCCGCATTCCCGGCGCACCAATGCCAATAGCGTGTCGGCAATCGGCTGCACCACCAGGGAAAACGAGCCAATATGCAGGCCGCGTACTTCAGGCCCGAGCGCCGGCAGGTGCTCCGGTTGCAATTGTCGATCCGCGCAGCCTTCGCCACGGAAGCTGTACTGCGGCGAACCATTGGCCCCCACGGCGACCATCGCCAGGGTGGTCGGCGCGGCAAAATCCAGCAGGTAGTCCTGGCGCACGCCTTCATCTTGCAAGACTTGCAGCAGGCGCCGGCCCAGGTAGTCGGTGGACAACCCGGCCAACAGCGCCGCGTCCACGCCCAATCGGCGCAAGCCCACCGCCACATTGAACGGCGAGCCACCGGCAATGGCCTTGAAACTCACTTTGGACGCCAACCCACTGGCGTCGTTTTCACTGAAAAAATCGAACAGCGCTTCGCCACACACCAGGTACATAGTTTGTTCACTCTTTAATTAGGGTTGCGACTTGCTGTCGATAGCGTTCATACGCCTGCTGGCAGGCTTGTACATTGTCGGCGACGGGCGGGGTTTCACTGGCCGGGTCGAGTTTTACGCAGCGCTTGCACCATTGCGCCAGGCTGTCTTCGCGACCGTTTGCCCGGGATACGCACCAGGCCGCCTGAATTGCCGCACCCAAGGCTGCGGCCTCGCTTTGTTCGGTGCAGATCACCGGCGTATTCATGGTATCGGCGACGATTTGCCGCCAGACCGCACTTTTTGACCCGCCGCCAATCAGCCGAATGCTGCGGCTTTGTAAGCCATTGTGGCGCAGCAGGTCCAGTCCGTAACGCAAACCGAAGGTCGTGCCCTCGACCACCGCGCGGCACAGGGTGGCCCGGGTCAGGTTGGTCATGGTCAGGCCCGACAGGCTGGCGCTGGCATGGGGCAGGGCAGGCACCCGCTCACCGTTGAAGAACGGCAGCATGCACACTCCGTCGGCACCGATCGGCGCCTGGGCAACCAGCTCGTTGAACTGATCGATGTCGAGGTCCAGCAGGTCACGAATCAGGCCGGTGGCATTGGTCAGGTTCATGGTGCAGATCAATGGCAACCAGCCGCCGCTTGAAGAGCAGAAGGTGGCGACCGCGGCATCTGCGGCAATGTTCGGCTGATTGGCATAGGCGTACACCGTGCCCGACGAGCCGAGGCTCATGGTGATTGCACCGGGCTGGATGTTGCCGGTGCCGATGGCCCCCATCATGTTGTCCCCACCACCGCTGGACACCAGTGCCTGGGGGTTGATGCCCAGGTGTTCGGCAATGCCTGGCAGAATGGTGCCGACCGCCTGGTGGGCATCGATCAATTCCGGCAACGCCGCTTGCAGGCGTCCGCTGGGGTCGATGTCACGCAACAATTGCACATCCCACTGGCGCCTACGCACATTGAAGTACCCGGTGCCCGAGGCATCGCCGTATTCGCTGCAACTGCGGCCGGTCAGCCAATGGTTGAGGTAATCGTGGGGCAGCAGGATGCGGGCGATCCGGGAGAACACCTCGGGATGCTGCTCTTTGGTCCATAACAGCTTGGATACGGTGTAGCCCGGCGCGATGACCACGCCGAGGCGCTCCAGAGAACCCTTTTCACCGCCCAAGTGGGCCAGCAGTCGGTCATTCTCCGCAGTGGTTTCGGTATCGCACCAGAGTTTCGCCGGTCGCAATACCTGCCCCTGTTCATCGAGCAGCACCAGGCCGTGTTGCTGGCCGGATACGCCGATGCCGAGAATCGACTGGCCATCGACTTTGGCCGCGAGCAAGGCGCGGCGGGTGGCGGTGGCGAAGGCTTCCAGCCACTGTTGGGTGTCCTGTTCGCGGCGGCCATCGGGGCCGCTGATCAGGCTGTGGCTGGCGACTCCCTGGCCGAGCACATCACCACTGCCCGCGTCGAGGATGATGGCTTTGGTGCCCTGGGTGCCGCAGTCGATGCCGAGGAAGCGTTGTCGGGTTGTCATGCAAGATCCTTGGTCGTCATCTCGATACAAGTCTGGATTCAGTATCCCTGGTGCCTGTCCGGGCGCCTTCGCGAGCAAGCCCGCTCCCACAGTCGATTTGTAGTGAACACCGAATTTGTGTTCGACAGCGCTTCAGTGTGGGAGCGGGCTTGCTCGCGAAGACGGACTCAGACTCACCGCCACATTTATGCCAACACTCGTTCCAGAGTCCGCGACACCCCAACCTCACGCAAACTGTTGCAGCACCACTCGAACGCCGCGACAAACTCCGGCGAACGCGCAATGGCCGTACCAAAAATCTCCTCGACCGCCAGCAAGCGCTGGGTAATCAGCACATCATCGACCACCAGTGCCTGGCAGAACGCCGCCCGCGGATCCGCAATCGAGTAGGTCTCGCCTTGCTCATCCACGCCCTTGAGGTACAGCGCCCACGCCGCCACCACCAACGCCGCGCGGCGGGTCTCGCGGCCATCGGCGATCAAGCGGTTGATGGTCGGTACGGTGAATTTCGGAAACTTCGACGAACCATCCGAACACACCCGTTCAAGCTGATCGGCAATCGCCTGATTGGAGAAGCGCGCCACCAGGGTGTTCTTGTATTCGGTCAGGTCGATTCCCGGCACCGCCGGCAGTTGCGGCGTCACGTCCAGGTCCATGTAGGCGCGCATGTAACGCACGAACAGCGGGTCGTTCATGGTCTCGTGGACGAAGCGGTACCCCTTCAGGAACCCCAGGTAGGTCAGCGCCAGATGACTGCCGTTGAGCAGCTTGATCTTCATTTCTTCGTAGGGCGTGACATCGTCGGTGAATTGCACGCCGACCTTTTCCCAGGCCGGGCGACCGTTGACGAACCGGTCTTCCAGCACCCACTGCGTGAAGGGTTCGCAAACCACCGGCCAGGTATCGTCCACGCCATGCAGGTCCGCCAATTGCAGGCGATGAGGGGGGCTGGTCATCGGCGTGATGCGGTCGACCATGGCGTTGGGGAAACTGACGTTGGCGTCGATCCAGTCGCGCAACTGGCTGTCGTGCAAGGCGGCGAAGGCCAGCAGGGCCTTGCGGGTGACGGCGCCGTTGTGGGGCAGGTTATCGCAGGACATCAGGGTGAAGGCCGCTGTGCCAGCGGCGCGGCGCCTGGCCAGTGCGGCACAGAGGAAACCGAACACGGTTTTCGGTGCATCCGGGTGCGCCAGGTCATGCTGGATCTGCGGCAGGTGCGCCATGAACTCGCCGCTGCTGTCGTCGATGCAGTAACCGCCTTCGGTGATGGTCAGCGAGACGATGCGAATCTCGGGGCTGGCCAGTTTGTCGATCACCGCCTGGGCACCGTCCTCGGCCAGCAGCATGTCGCGGATGGCGCCGATTACCCGCACTTCGGTGTCGTCGCTATCGCCGAGTTCGAACAGGGTGAACAGGTAGTCCTGGTCCTTGAGATCGTCACGGGCGCGGCGGTCTTCAGCGCGCAGGCCGACACCGCAGATGGCCCAGTCCAGGCCTTCGCCGGTATTCATCAGGGCGTCGGTGTAGTACGCCTGATGGGCACGGTGGAAACCGCCGACGCCGATGTGCGCGATGCCTTGGCGGGTCTCGCCCAGGGCGTATGCGGGCAGGGCCACTTCAGGGGCGAGGCGGCTGAGGTTTTGTTTGTTCAGTTTCATCGCAGGCTCTCTGAAATCAGGCAGCAACGCGCAACGGACGGGTCAACGCCACGCCGTCGACATCGAATAAATGGCAGTGTTGCGCATCCAGATGCAGGCTCAGGGTTTCACCGTAGCGGCTGGACAGATCGCCGCGAACACGCAGGGTCAGGGCTTCGCCGGATGCTGTGCGGACGTGGCAGAAGGTGTCGCTGCCCAGGCGTTCACTGACATCGGCGGTGACCTGCAAGGTGCAGTCGCCGGGTTTGGCCAGTTCCAGATGCTCCGGGCGAATGCCCAGTGTCACTGCACTCCCGACGCTCAGGTGCCTGCCGCTCAAGGGCAGGCTGATGCGGGTCCCGGCGTCCAGTTGCACTTCACAGCCCTTATTGTCGACGCGGGTGACCTTGCCTTTGAGGAAGCCCATTTTCGGCGTGCCCAGGAAACCGGCGACGAACAGGTTGGCCGGCTGGTGATAGAGGTCCAGTGGCGAGCCGACTTGCTCGATCTTGCCGCCATTGAGTACGACCACTTTGTCGGCCATGGTCATGGCTTCGACCTGATCGTGAGTCACGTAGATCATCGTGGCTTGCAGTTCCTTGTGCAGGCGCAACAGTTCCAGGCGCATCTGCACCCGCAGGGCGGCATCGAGGTTGGACAACGGTTCGTCGAACAGGAAGATTTTCGGGTTGCGCACGATGGCCCGGCCAATCGCCACGCGCTGGCGCTGGCCACCGGACAGTTGCTTGGGCTTGCGCTCCAGCATCGGCCCCAGTTCGAGGATGCGCGCCGCTTCACCAACCTTTTTCTCCACTTCGGTTTTCGCCACGCCGGCCAGGTCGAGGGCGAACGACATGTTCTTGCGCACGCTCATGTGCGGGTACAGGGCGTAGGTCTGGAACACCATCGCCAGGTCGCGCTTGGCCGGGCTGACTTCGGTGATGTCGCGGCCGTCGAGTTCGATGGTGCCGCCGCTGACTTCCTCCAGCCCGGCGATAAGCCGCAGCAGTGTGGATTTACCGCAGCCCGAGGGGCCGACGAAGACCACGAACTCCTTGTCGTTCACTTCAAGGTCGATACCCTTGATGATGGAAAAGCCTTCGAAGCCTTTTTGCAGATTCTTGATTTTCAGGTTGGCCATGATGATGGGCCTCCGTTTGTTGTTTTTTTAGATCAAAAGATCGCAGCCTTCGGCAGCTCCTACACAGAGCCCCCAAGCACCGCGCCCCCCCCCCCTGTAGGAGCTGCCGCAGGCTGCGATCTTTTGCTTTTGATTCATTTCACGGCGCCGAACGACAGGCCGCGCACCAGTTGTTTCTGGCTGATCCAGCCGAAGATCAGGATCGGCGCACAGGCCAGGGTCGACACCGCCGACAACTTGGCCCAGAACAACCCTTCGGGGCTGGAGTAGGACGCGATCAATGCAGTGAGCGGCGCGGCTTTCGACGAGGTCAGGTTCAGCGACCAGAAGGCCTCGTTCCAGCACAGGATCAGCGACAGCAGTACCGTGGATGCCAGGCCGCCCTTGGCGATGGGCAGCAACACGCGGAGCATCTCCTGGGCCAGCGTTGCGCCGTCCAGTCGTGCGGCTTCGAGGATGTCCCTGGGGATGTCCTTGAAGTAGGTGTAAATCATCCAGACCACGATCGGCAGGTTGATCAGCGTGTAGATCACGATCAGCGCGATCCGCGTGTCGAGCAGGCCGAAACTCTTGGCCAGCAGATAGATCGGCATCAGCACGCCCACTGGAGGCAGCATCTTGGTCGAGAGCATCCACAGCAGCGTGCCCCTGGTGCGCCGGGTTTCATAGAACGCCATGGAGTAGGCCGCCGGCACCGCGATCAGCAGGCACAGGGCGGTGGCGCTGAAGGAAATCACCACCGAGTTCCAGGCGAAACTGAAATAGTCGCTGCGCTCGTTGATGTGCAGGTAGTTCTCCAGCGTCGGCATGAAGATGAACTGCGGCGGCGTGGCGAAGGCATCGATTTCGGTCTTGAAACTGGTCAGCACCATCCAGAAGATCGGGAAGAAAATCACGATGGCGATGGCCCAGGCCAATGTACCGAGCAGCAGGCTTTGCAAACGACGGGATTGTTGAAGAGTCATGGCAGGCCTCAGGCTTTGTCGGTCAGGTTTTTGCCGATCATCCGCACCAGGATGATCGCGGCGATGTTGGCGATGACCACGGCGATCAGGCCGCCCGCCGAGGCCATGCCGACATCGAACTGCACCAGCGCCTGGTTGTAGATCAGGTAGGCGAGGTTGGTCGAGGCGTAGCCGGGGCCGCCGTTGGTGGTGGTGAAGATTTCGGCGAACACCGAGAGCAGGAAGATGGTTTCGATCATCACCACCACCGCAATCGGCCGCGCGAGGTGCGGCAGGGTCAGGTGCCAGAAAATCGCAATGGGCCCGGCACCGTCCAGGCGCGCGGCTTCTTTCTGTTCCTGGTCGAGGGACTGCATGGCGGTCATCAGGATCAGGATCGCGAAGGGCAGCCATTGCCACGAGACAATGATGATGATCGACAGCAGCGGGTAGTGCGCCAGCCAGTCCACCGGTTGCGCGCCGAACAGCTTCCAGACGTAGGCGAGAATCCCCGATACCGGATGGAAGATCAGGTTCTTCCAGATCAGTGCGCCTACCGTGGGCATGATGAAGAACGGCGAGATCAACATCACCCGCACGATGCCGCGACCGAAAAACTCACTGGCCTCCAGCAATGCACTGATCAGCACGCCGAGCACCACACTGATCAGCAGCACGCTGCCCACCAGCAACAGGGTGTTGGTGGCGCCGGGCAGGAAGCCCGAGTCGGTGAGGAAGTAGGTGAAGTTTTCCAGGCCGACGAACTCGTTTTCGCCGGGATTGAGCAAGTTGTAGCGAATCGTCGAGAAGTAGACGGTCATACCCAGCGGTACGATCATCCACAACAGCAGCAAGGCCACCGAAGGGCTGACCAGGAACCAGCCGGGATTGACCACACGGCTTTTGTGCTGCGGCTGGGCAATGTCCATGTGAGCTTTTGCAGTTGATGTATTCATGGTGATCACTTGCTCGTTATTCGGCGAGTTACTTGTGGCGAGGGAGCTTGCTCCCGTTCGACTGCGGAGCAGTCGTAAACCTGGCGAAGGTGTCCTGTCAGAAAAGACACTGTTGCTGGGTTTGGGGCCGCTTCGCAGCCCAGCGGGAGCAAGCTCCCTCACCACAAAAATGAGTGCTGATGGGTTACTTGGGATAACCTGCGCGCTTCATTTCGCGTTCAGTGGTTTGCTGGGCCGCCGCCAACGCCTGGTCGACCGTGGTCTGGCCGATCAGCGCCGCCGAGAAGGATTTGCCGACTTGGGTACCAATGCCCTGGAACTCGGGAATGGTCACCAACTGGATGCCGATGTAAGGCACGGGCCTGGCGCCCGGCTTGCCCGGGTCCGCGGCCTTGAGCGATTCCAGCGTCACCTTGGCGAATGGCGCGGCGTTCATGTACGCCTCGCTGTAGGTCGAGGCGCGGGTGCCCGGCGGCACGTTGGCGATGCCGTCTTTTTGCGCGACCAGTGCGCCGTACTCCTTGGACGTGGCCCAGGCGCTGAAGGTTTTCGCCGCGTCCTTGGCCTTGGAACTGGTCGGAATGGCCAGCGCCCATGAGTACAACCAGGCCGAGCCCTTGTCAGTGACCTGATGCGGCGCATAGGTGAAGCCGACGTGATCGGTGACCTTGCTCTGGGACTTGTCGGTGACGAACGAGCCGGCGACGCTGGCATCGACCCAGATCGCGCATTTGCCGCTGTTGAACAACGCAAGGTTTTCATTGAAACCGTTGCTTGACGCCCCCGGCGGGCCGGATTTCTTCATGGTGTCGACATAGAAGTTCAGCGCGTTTTTCCATTCGGGACCGTTGAATTCCGGCTGCCACTTTTCATCGAACCAGCGCGCGCCATAGGCGTTGGCCACGGTGCTGATCAGCGCCATGTTCTCGCCCCAGCCAGCCTTGCCCCGCAGGCAGATGCCGTACTGTTCCTGCCCGGGTTTGTTCAGTTTGGCGGCGAATTCACCAATCTGCTCCCAGGTCGGGCGCTCGGGCATGGTCAGGCCGGCATCCTTGAACAGGTCGGTGCGGTAGTAGGTGATCGAGCTTTCGGCGTAGAACGGCAGGGCGTACAGCGTGCCTTTGACCGACAGGCCTTCGCGCACCGACGCAAACACATCGTCGAGGGCATAGCTGGCCGGCAAATCCTTCATCGGCTCCAGCCAGCCCTTGGCGCCCCAGAGTGCGGCTTCGTACATGCCAATGGTCAGCACGTCGAACTGTCCGCCCTGGGTGGCGATGTCGGTAGTCAGGCGCTGGCGCAGGACGTTTTCTTCGAGGACCACCCAATTGAGCTTGATGTCCGGATGCTCGGCCTCGAAGGTTTTCGAGAGTTTTTGCATGCGGATCATGTCGCTGTTGTTGACGGTGGCGATGGTCAGGGTCTGTGCGCCAAGGCTGACGCTGCTCAGGGTCATGCAGGTGAGGGCAAGCAGGGCTTTTACCGAAGGTTGCATCGTGCACTCCTTTTCTGCACCCGGCGGGAAACAGAAGGACAGTTATTGTTTTTGTGTCTTCCTGCGCAGGGAAGAATCTGTGCTGATTACATCCTTCAATGGCAGGCGAGACAAATCATCCATCGCACTTTGATCGATACTTTTTTGCACTGAGGTTTTGCGGGGTAGACGCAGGGAAGGGCTTTTCAGCGAAGGAGGGGTATTGAATCCGTACAGGTTTGAGGGGGTAACGCTGTACCTGTGGGAGCGAGCAAGCCCGCTCCCACAGGGATTTGAGGTGTGACTTCAGCCCAGGTTTTGCTCGGTCAACCGCTGCACCACCAAGCGCCGGTAGTGAGAAGGTGTCATGCCCTTGAGTTGCTGGAAGCGCCGGTTGAAGTTGGAAATATTGTTGAAGCCCGATTCGAAGCAGACATCGGTCACCGGCTTGTTGCCATCGGCCAGCAACTCGCAGGACTTGCTGATGCGCAGGCGATTGACGAACTCGATGAAATTGCGCCCGGTGGCCTGCTTGAATACCCGGCTGAAATACGTCGGTTTCATGCCCAGGTGCTCGGCGACTTCCTCCAGCGTCAAGTCCCGGGCGTAATGGGCGAAGATGTAATCCACCGCGCGGTTGGTGCGATCGATGTTGTGTTCGTCGGCCAGTTGCGGGGTCGTGGCGCCAGAGAGCAATTGGTAGTCGTCGGTGGCCGCGAGCAACTCCAGCAGAATGAAAAAATTCCCGAGACGGGTCACACCGCTCGTGTCGGCGATGCGCTGCATCAGATCCATCGCCTTGGCGATGGTGTGCTTGCAGCGAAACTCGATGCCGTACTGCGCACGCTCCAGCAGCGGTGCCAGGGCCTTGAGTTCGGCGAACACCTGATAGCCGCTGTCGAACAACTCGTCGGTGAAGTTGACCAGCATGTCGCGTTTTGGCACCACTTCATCCTCGGCCACCTGGCTGATCCAGTTGTGGGGCAGGTTGGGGCCGGTCAGGAACAGGGTTTGCGGATAGAAGTTGCCGATGTAGTCGCCGATGAACACCTTGCCGGAACTGGCGACGATCAGGTGCAGCTCGTATTCCTTGTGGAAATGCCAGCGCACCAACGGGCAGGGGAAACCGTGCTGGCGATAGATGATGGACAAGCCGTTGTGGTCGTCCATCAGCTCGTAGGAAGGATCGGTGACTCTGGCGGTGCGGGTCATGTCAGGGCGCTTTTGTAGTTATCCCGCCCGGATCATGCCTCTTGACGCAGGGCCAGCGCTACTACCGCCGGTGCGTCTGTTCATGCAAGGCACGGCCGTAAACCGCTTTCATGCTGGTGGCACTCCAGCAATAACGGACGATGTCGGACTCGTCGAAAAAGTCGGTGCTGATGATGCTGCAACGCGTCACCCAGTTTCCCGTGGTGTTGAACCAGTCGTTGATTTGCCGCTTGATATTCCCGGGCCCACCGAGCAGCGAGTAGGTGGTCGCGGACAGTGACCAGAGGAAAGTTTCGTAAGGCGCGTCTTCCAGGGTCTGCGCGATGTAGCGTTGCAGTTCGGCTGGGGCGGAGAACCTGTTGTCGCGCCATTTGTGCGGGATGCGTGGCCAGAAGTATTCGCCATCGAGTTCTGGCCCGGCGGGTGCCGCCATGATCACCCGGCGATGCTGGCTGGCGCTTTTCAGTTCTCCCACTGTTTTGAGTCCGTCGCCGGGTAGGACGGCTCGCAGCCCGAGACGACGCACGAGCCAGTCATTGAGCCGTTGATGATCGAAAGGTTTATTGCCATCGGCCAGTTGATGGAAGTCCAGCACGATGAATTCGTCCGGGTTGCGATCGAGGAACAGCAACACCGCGTCGATCAAGTCGTCCAGGACCCGATGCGAGCGATAGCCGTTGTGATGAAAGTGGAAGCCCGATCGAGCCGCTCCGGCCCTGTAGCCCAGACGGATGTCGAAGGCGCGGGCGCCGTTGGCCAGTTGCCAGGAAAACGTGTCGTTCTGACAGGCGGTCCAGTTGCCGGTCACGACGTCGTAGTTCGGCGCTTTCTTGTCCATGCCGGCGTTATGCACGCCAGGCCAGACGATATCGGTGAGTTTGAGTTGATCGATCTCGAGGGTGTTGCTCATCCAGCTTTGCTTGTCGAGCAAACCACGCGTGTTGCGGGTCATGGCCATTCCTTGTGCGAAACACCCCCGTCCATGGGGTGTGAAGCGGTCAGGTTAACCGGTCGGGCACAGCAACGGCGGTAACTATGTATTGCACAAGAAAAGTGGGCTACTCCTGATTCAGCCGGTTCTTCGCCTCAATCCATTGCGCCATGTATTGAGTGCTCTTGTGCTGGTGGTGACGCAACATGCTGCCGGTAAAGTTATCTCGTCGTATGTTTGCCAGATCCCGCTGGCAATCGACCAGCCGCTGGATCAACGCCGGGCCATGAACGGATTTGCGGTAGCGGCCGGCCAGCAGGGTTTGCCCGTGCGCCTGGGCATCAAGCCAGCGCGTCTTGTCGTTGTGCAGTTGCACGGCATGATCGGCGAACTCCTGTGCCGAACGGGTCACTGCGCCTGGCCATGCCTCTTCGCCATGCATCGCCTCGGCACCCACTGGCGTCGTCACATTCGGTGTGCCACAGAGCATCGCATCGACAATCTTGCCCTTGATTCCCGCGCCAAAACGCAGAGGCGCCATGCAGACCCGCGCCGACGACATGACTTGCAGGGCGTCTTCTGCCCAGTTCATCACATGAAAACCCTGTGCCGGGTTATGCAGGGCCGTCGCCTTGGGTGGTGTGTAGGCACCGTAGATATGCAATTGAGCGCCGGGTATCTGCTCGCGAATCAGCGGCCATATAGCGGTTTTCAACCAGAGCACGGCATCCCAGTTGGGCGCGTGGCGAAAGTTACCGATATGAAGAAAGTGTGCCCGGTTTTCAAACGGTACCGGCGCACGGGTCGGAACATCGACCATCAACGGGCACCAGTGCAACAGGTTGCGCGCAAACCTGAACTGCTCGACCAGCAATTCGATTTCCACTTCGGAAACCATCAGCGTCAAATCACAACGATAGAACGAGGCGATCTCGCGCTTCGCCATATCGGTATCGGCCATGTGTTCGAACTCTTCACGCGACGCGGGGGCGAACAGATCGCTGAAGTCGTTGTTGTCGTCACTGGCCTTCAAACGCTCCTTGAGGCGTTGATGCCGGCCCTGCCTGAGGCTTTGCAGGTCGCAGCTTTCGAGTACGCGCAAGGCATCGGGGCAATGCTTCTCGACCCGCCAGCCGAACTGTTCCTCCATCATGAATTGATCGAACAGCACGATGTCCGGCGCCAGTTCGCTGATGAAAGCATCGAAACTGCTGTTGTTCAGTTCGATGGGGACTTCGCGGATACCCAACGCAGTAAGGTCTGCACGTTGCTCGCCGAAGCCTGCCGGGCTGCTGAATGTGATGTCCCAGCCTTGTTCCAGGAAAACCTCGAGAATCTGCATGACATGCCCACTGGCCGCCGAAGAGCGGGGCTCGGGCCAGACGTAACCAATGACCAGGACTTTGGTTGCGCGGGACTCAATCATGTACGGGCGTTCCTTGAAGCGAAGACAGGGTGGGGATGAAAAAGGCGCGCATTAAACCACAGCGCGGCCCAGGGTCACCCGAGAATGCTTTTGACCTTGTCGCGCAACTGATCAATGGAGAAGGGTTTGCCGATCACGTGCATGTCGACAGGGACTTCGATGCTTTCGGCATAGCCGCTGGCAAACAGGATGGGCAGGTTGGGACGTAACGTGCGGGCAAGGGTGGCCAGTTCACGTCCGTCCATGACCGGCAGGCCAACATCCGTCATCATCAGGTCAATGTGTAGGTTCACATCCTTGAGGGTCTCCAGCGCCTGTTCGCTGCCATCGGCTTCCAGCACCTTGAACTCCAGTTCCTCCAGTACATCGACGATCAGCATGCGCACGATGGCATCGTCTTCGACGACGAGGATGGTGGAAGCGTTGGCGGATGACATGGTCGAATTCCCGAAAAAGATTGGTATTGCCGGTCGCAGGAAATCACCGGCCTCTTGCATGAGTAAGTGGTGGGTCCCGACAAGTTCCCAGCACGTTGGAAAAAGCTTTCACGGCGCGGGAAAGGCAAGGATAGCGCGGACACAGCGTAATTAGGACCTTGCGCGCAAACATGTCAGATAATTGGATCGATGTGCCAGTTTTGGGGCAAACTCCTTGCATCCTGACAGTTCGACAAGGCCTGCCCCATGACCTCAGCGTCCTCGGTTGATGAGCAACGATTTCGTAAACTCCTGAGCCGTAACATCAGCCTGCCGTTGGGGCTGGGTTTCATCAGCGCCGTGTTCTTCGTCTCGCTGATCAGCTATTTGTTGTCGACGATCCAGTGGGTGGAGCACACCGACCGGGTGATCAATAACGCCAATGAAGCGGTCAAGCTGACCGTGGATCTGGAAACCGGGATGCGCGGTTTCCTGCTCAGTGGCGATGAACATTTCCTCGATCCCTACGAAACCGCCAAGCCGCGCATCGCCGTGGCGCTCAACACCTTGCTCGAACTGACTGACGACAACCCGGTGCAGACCGACCGCTTGTTGCGGTTGCAGGCCTTGCAGCAGGAGTGGGCGAGCTACGCACAATCGATGATCGATTTGCAGCGCAGCAGCGGCGATTATCGCGCCGTGGTCAAGGCCGGACGCGGCAAACGCCTGACCGATGAAATTCGCAAGCAGTTCGAGGCGGTGATCGACACCGAGCAACAGTTGCGCGCATCGCGCAATGATGAAGTGCGGCGCACCACGATCATGAGCATCAGCTTCTACCTGTTGCTCATAGCCGGGGTCAGCGGGTTGCTGGCGTATGTCGGGCGTCGCGACTTGATGACCCTGTCGCAGAACTACAGCGTCAACCTTGCCGGCCAACAGGCCAGCGCCCATCGTCTGGAGCAACAGGCCTGGCTGCGCAACGGCCAGACCGAACTGGCCGAGCAGGTATTGGGGCAATTGAGCCTGGCCATGCTCGGTCGCAACATCCTGCAATTCTGTGCGCAGTACCTGGGCAGCGCCGTGGCGGCCATTTATGTGCGCGAAGACCACGGCGGCCTCAAGCGCATCGCCACCTACGGGTTTTCCCGTGAACAGGAAGAGCGTGAGCAGCAGATCTACAGCGACGAAGGTATTGTCGGCCAGGTGGCGCAACAGGCACGGCTGATTCGCCTGGACGAGGTGCCGGGGGATTATTTCAAGGTCAGCTCCGGCCTCGGTGACGGCTTGCCCCGCAGCGTGCTGGTGGTGCCCACCAGCGACGACGAGCGGGTCAATGGCGTGATCGAGTTGGGCTTCCTGCGTCCACTGACCGACCGTGACGTTGAATTGCTTGAGTTGATAGCCGGCAACATCGGCACCTCGATCGAGGCGGCACGCTATCGCCAGCGTTTGCAGGAGGTGTTGGCCCAAACCCAGCAACTCAACGAAGAATTGCAGGTTCAGCAGGAAGAACTCAAGACCGCCAACGAAGAACTCGAGGAGCAGTCGCGGATTCTCAAGGAGTCCCAGGCACACCTGGAAACCCAGCAGGTGGAGCTGGAGCAGACCAACGAACAACTCGCCGAGCAGGCAGAAATACTGGCCGAACAACGCGACGCCATGGACCTGAAGAATACCGAACTCAATCAGGCCCAGATCCAGCTCGAAGAGCGCGCGGTAGAACTGCAGCGATCGAGCAAATACAAGTCCGAATTCCTCGCCAACATGTCCCACGAGTTGCGCACGCCGCTCAACAGCTCGTTGATCCTGGCCAAGCTGCTGGCGGAAAACCCGGAAGAAAACCTCACCGCCGAGCAAGTGAAGTTCGCCGAGTCGATCTACTGCGCCGGCAATGACTTGCTCCACCTGATCAACGACATTCTGGACATTTCCAAAGTCGAGGCCGGCAAGCTGGAGATCCATCCGGAGAACACCAGCGTGGCGCGTCTGGTGGATGGCCTGCGCGGCCTGTTCCAGCCATTGGCCACGGACAAGCAGCTGGATTTCCAGGTGGATATTCAGGACGGCGCACCGCTGATGCTGTTCACCGACCGCCAGCGCCTGGAGCAAGTGCTCAAGAACCTGTTGTCCAACGCCGTGAAATTCACGGAAAGCGGCAGCGTCAGCCTGTCCGTCGCCTCGGCGCCGAGCGACGGCATCGCGTTCAGCATCGGCGATTCCGGGATCGGCATCGAGGTGGATCATCACGAAAGCATCTTCGAAGCGTTCCGTCAGGCCGATGGCACCACCAACCGGCGCTACGGCGGCACGGGGCTGGGTTTGTCGATCTCCCGAGACCTGGCGGCCTTGCTCGGCGGTTCCATCAGCGTGAGCAGCACGCCGGGGCAGGGCAGTGTATTTACCCTGGTCTTGCCGCGGCAATACGTGGAACCGGGCGAAGTGCCTGTCGAACCGATGCGAGCCGCTCCAGTGGTGGCGGCGTCGAGTGTGTCGACGCCCACGTTGTCGCCACGGGTGGCCGAAGTCGACATTCCGCGTTTCGATGACGATCGCCACAAGGGTCCGTTCACCACCCGCTGCATTCTGGTGGTGGAGGACGAGCCGAACTTTGCCCACATCCTCTACGATCTGGCCCATGAACTGGGTTATCAATGCCTGGTGGCCCACGGTGCCGATGAAGGCTACGAGCTGGCCAAGGCGTTCATCCCCGATGCGATCCTGCTGGATATGCGCCTGCCGGATCATTCCGGCCTGACCGTGCTGCAACGTTTGAAGGAGCACGCCGAAACCCGACACATTCCGGTGCATGTGATTTCAGTCGAAGACCGGGTCGAGGCGGCGATGCACATGGGTGCCATTGGCTATGCGGTCAAACCGACCAGCCGCGAGGAACTCAAGGAGGTGTTTGCACGCCTCGAGGCCAAGCTGACCCAGAAGGTAAAGCGCGTGCTGCTGGTCGAGGACGATGACTTGCAGCGCGATAGCATTGCCCGCCTGATCGGCGACGATGACATCGAGATCGCCGCCGTTGGCCTGGCGCAGGAGGCGCTGGACCTGCTGCGCACGTCGGTCTTCGATTGCATGATCATCGACCTCAAGTTGCCGGACATGCTCGGCAATGACCTGCTCAAGCGCATGTCCACCGAAGACATCTGCTCCTTTCCGCCGGTCATCGTCTATACCGGGCGCAACCTGACCCGGGATGAAGAAGCCGAACTACGCAAGTATTCGCGTTCGATCATCATCAAGGGCGCACGCTCGCCAGAGCGGTTGCTGGATGAGGTGACGCTTTTTCTGCACAAAGTCGAATCACGGTTGTCCCATGATCGACAGAAGATGCTCAAGGTCGCCCGCAGCCGCGACAAGGTCTTTGAAGGCCGCAAGGTGCTGCTGGTGGATGACGATGTGCGCAACATTTTCGCCCTCACCAGTGCGCTGGAGCATAAGGGCGCAGTCGTGGTCATTGGCCGCAATGGCCGCGAAGCGATAGAACGACTCAATGAGGTGCAAGACATCGATCTGGTGTTGATGGACGTGATGATGCCGGAAATGGATGGCTTTGAAGCCACCGTTGAAATCCGCAAGGACCCGCGCTGGCGCAAGCTGCCGATCATCGCGGTGACGGCCAAGGCCATGAAGGACGATCAGGAGCGCTGCCTGCAGGCCGGCGCCAACGATTACCTGGCCAAGCCCATTGACCTCGATCGCCTGTTTTCGCTGATCCGTGTGTGGTTACCGAAGATGGAACGGATCTAGTGGAGCGCAATTTCCCAGTGGAGCGAAACAGCGAAATCGAACTGCGGTTGTTGATCGAGGCGATCTATCTCAAGTACAGCTACGATTTTCGCGATTACTCCGGCGCTTCGATCAAACGCCGGGTCAACCATGCGTTGAGCCAGTTGGAGTGCAACACCATCTCGGCATTGCAGGATAAGGTCCTGCACGATCCCGCCGCGTTCATGCAACTGCTGCAATTGCTGACCATTCCGGTCAGCGAGATGTTTCGCGACCCCTCGCACTTCCTGGCCATCCGCAAGGAAGTGGTGCCGTTGCTGCGAACCTATCCCTCGATCAAGGTCTGGATCGCTGGATGCAGCACCGGAGAAGAGGTGTATTCAATGGCCATTCTGCTGCGCGAAGAAGGCCTGCTGGACCGCACGATCATCTATGCAACCGATATCAATCCGCGCTCGCTGGAAAAGGCCAAGCAAGGGATTTTCTCGATGGAGAACGTCCGCGCCTACACTGCTAATTATCAGCAGGCCGGTGGCCAGAGTTCGTTTGCCGACTACTATACGGCGGCCTATGGGTACGCGATTTTCGACAAGACACTGCGCGAGAACGTGACCTTCGCCGATCACAGCCTGGCGACGGACAGCGTATTCTCGGAAACTCAATTAATTTCATGTCGTAACGTATTGATTTATTTTAATAAAAAACTTCAGGATCGGGCATTCGGACTGTTTCATGAGTCCCTCTGTCATCGCGGTTTTTTGGTGCTGGGCAGTAAGGAAACCCCGGATTTCTCAGCCTTCGGCGATCAGTTCGAGCCGTTGGTCAAACAAGAACGGATTTATCGAAAAACATGAACAGTGCAAGGAAATTACCGGCGATCGAAGCGATCGTGATCGGTGCCTCCGCCGGTGGCGTCGAGGCGCTGTTGAGCATCCTCGGCCCGCTGCGCGAAGGCTTCGCACTGCCGATCATTGTCGTGCTGCACATGCCGGACGAGCGCCGCAGCCAGCTGGCGGACGTGTTTTCCCGCCGGGTTGCCCTGCCGGTGCTGGAAGCGTGCGACAAGACCCCGGTCGAGGCCGGCACGCTGTATTTCGCCGCGCCCGGTTATCACCTGTCAGTGGAGCGGGACCGCAGCTTTTCGCTGAGCCTGGAGCCTCGTTTGCATCATTCGCGACCCGCCATCGATTACCTGTTCGAATCGGCCGCCGATGCGTACGGCGCCCATCTGGCTGCAGTGTTGCTTACCGGCGCCAACTGCGATGGCGCGCGCGGCCTGGCTCAGGTCAAGCAGCGCGGTGGCATGACCATCGTGCAGGACCCGCGGGAGGCTCAGGTTGCCACCATGCCCCAGGCCGCGCTGGACATGCACCAGCCGGACCACATACTTCCTGTACGCGGCATCGGCCGTTTGCTTGTCGAACTGGAACGAATCGCATGTTGAGTAATATCCAGGCCAAACTGCTGATCGTGGACGATCTGCCGGAGAATCTGCTGGCGCTCGAAGCGCTGATCAAGCGTGAAGACCGCATCGTGTACAAGGCGCTGTCCGCCGACGAAGCCTTGTCCCTGCTGTTGGAACACGAGTTCGCCTTGGCCATCCTCGATGTGCAGATGCCCGGCATGAATGGCTTCGAGCTGGCCGAGTTGATGCGCGGCACGGAAAAGACCAGGAACATCCCGATCGTTTTCGTCAGCGCCGCCGGGCGTGAACTGAACTATGCGTTCAAGGGCTATGAAAGCGGAGCCGTGGACTTCCTGCACAAGCCGCTGGACATCCAGGCGGTCAAGAGCAAGGTCAATGTGTTCGTTGACCTGTATCGCCAGAGCAAGGCGATGAAGGAACAAGTGCTGGCCCTTGAGCAAAGCCGTCGCGAACAGGAAGCGCTGCTCGAGCAACTGCAAAACACCCAGCTGGAACTGGAGCAGGCGGTGCGCATGCGCGATGACTTCATGTCCATTGTCGCCCACGAAGTGCGCACGCCGCTCAACGGTCTGATCCTTGAGACCCAGCTGCGCAAGATGCACCTGGCCCGGGACAACGCCGCCGCCTTCACCCTGGACAAGATGCATGCCATGGTCGACCGCGACGAGCGGCAGATCAAAAGCCTCATTCGCTTGATCGAAGACATGCTCGATGTCTCGCGCATCCGTACCGGCAAGTTGTCGATCCGGCCCAAGCGCGTTGATCTTTCGACGCTGGTTCGCGACGTGCTGCACAACTTCTCCCAGCAGATCGACGCCGCAGAGGCTTCGGTTTCGCTCGATGCCGCGCAACCGGTGATCGGAAACTGGGATGAGTTTCGTATTGAACAGGTCATTTCCAACCTGTTGACCAACGCCTTGCGCTACGGGGCCAAGAGCCCGATCGCGGTGAAGGTCTACAGTGAGGGTGGCCAGGCACTGGTGGATGTTCAGGATCAAGGGATCGGCATCAGCGAGGAAAACCAGAAGCGGATCTTCCAGCAGTTCGAGCGGGTATCGGCCAGGCACGCCGTCGCCGGACTGGGTCTGGGATTGTTTATTTCTGAGCAGATTGTGGCCGCCCATGGCGGTACTATTACCGTCCAGAGCAGGATTGGCGAAGGCGCCTTGTTTCGCGTTTGTCTGCCGCTGTAGGAAAACAGCCAGGTAAACGCAACCTCTGATCGACACCACGGTCGTATCAGCAGCAATTGACCGAACAAAGGCTTCCCATGAGCGAAGATGCACAAGATGTAGTACTCGTCGTCGAGGACGATCCCTCGATTCTGATGGTGCTGTCCGCTTATCTGTCGGGCGAGGGTTACCGCGTGTTGCAGGCCGAAAACGGCGAGCAGGCTTTCGAGATCCTGGCGAGCAAACCGCACCTGGACATGATGATCACCGACTTCCGCCTGCCCGGGGGAATCTCCGGCGTGCAGATCGCCGAGCCCGCCGTGAAGCTGCGACCGGAGCTCAAGGTGATTTTCATCAGTGGCTATGCCCAGGAAATCCGTGAGACCGACAGCCCGATCACCCGCAAGGCGCCGATCCTCGACAAACCCTTCGATCTGGATAAATTGCAGGAACTGATGCAGGACATGCTTTCCTGAGCGCTCAGGCGCTGATCATCTCCCTGACCTTCGCCGTCAACAGGTCGAAGGTAAACGGCTTGGTGATCATCTGCATGCCCGGATCAAGGAACCCGCCGCGCACTGCGGCGTGCTCGGCGTAGCCGGTGATGAACAGCACCCTGAGGTCGGGTCGCAGTTGCCGGCCGATTTCCGCCAGTTGCCGGCCATTCATGCCGGGCAGGCCGACATCGCTGATCAGCAGGTCGATGCGCTGGGCCGAGTCGAGTATCGGCACCGCGCTATCGCCATCACAGGCCTCGACGTAGGCATACCCCAGGTCGCTCAACACCGTGCTGACCAGCACCCGCACCGCCGGGTCGTCCTCGACGATCAACACCGTCTCGCCATGCTTGGCCAAAGGTGAATGTTCGACGTCCAATGGACGCTCCAGGGGCAGGTCTCCACTAAAGCGTGGCAGGAACAGGCTCACCGTGGTGCCTTCGCCCACGACGCTGTGGATGGCGACGTGACCTCCCGACTGCTTGCTGAAACCATAGATCATCGATAACCCCAGCCCGGTGCCCTGGCCGATGGGCTTGGTGGTGAAGAAGGGGTCGAAGGCGCGGTTGATGGTGCTTTGCGGCATGCCACAGCCGGTGTCGGTGACGCTGAGCACCACGTAGTCACCCGCATCGAGACTGTTCTGGCCCTGGGTGAAGTCCTCGTCAAAGTGCTGGTTCGCGGTCGAGACCAGCAGCCGTCCGCCATTGGGCATGGCATCGCGTGCATTGATCACCAGGTTGAGCAGGGCGCTTTCCAGTTGATTGGGGTCGGCTTCGGCCACCCACAGTTGCTCGTCCAGTTGCATGTCCAGGCGAATGGTTTCGTTGATGCTGCGTTGCAGCAGTTCATCCATGGAGATCACCAGACTGTTCATCTCCACGGGTTTCGAATCCAGCGACTGGCGCCGGGAAAACGCCAGCAGGCGGTGGGTCAGGCCCGCCGCGCGGTTGGCCGACGTCACCCCCAGGTCGATCAGGCTGTCGAGGTCTTCGGTTCGCCCCCGGGCCAGGCGTCGGCGCAACAACTCCAGACTGCCGATGATACCGGTCAGCATGTTGTTGAAGTCATGGGCGATGCCGCCGGTGAGCTGGCCGACGGCTTCCATTTTCTGCGACTGACGCAATGCCTCTTCGTTGTGACGCAGTTGCGCCGTGCGCTCTTCCACCTGTTGCTCAAGGGTTTCGAGGGTATTCTGCAGGCGCAATTCGCTCTGGCTCAGGTCGATCAGCCGGTCCCTGGCTTCATACTGTCGTCGCCGCCCGCGCAGGGCCGTGGTGACCAGGCTGATCAGTGTGACCGGGTGAAACGGCCGCTCAAGGAAGGTGACGTTGCCCAATTGCGGGCCGAAGCGTGATGCCAGGTCCTGTTGCGGGCCACCGTGGTGCGTCATCACCACGATCGGCAGATCCGACCAGGCGGGCTGGTGTTCGATCAGGCGGATCAGCGGTTCCAGATCGGCACCCAATAGTGCCTCGGAGGAGATCAGCAGCAGGCCGGCCCCCTGTTCCAGTTCGGCGCACAATCCTGGCAGGTCGGAGCTGATCACCCCGTGAAACCCGGCCTCGTTGAGCATCATCAGGGCGATCTGGCCATCGCGCCCTCGCGGTGCAAGGATGATTGTGCGTTCGGGCGTGGCTAGCATGGCCGTCACCGGATTTCATCCGCGAGCAACGGGTTGCTGGCCCCGAGATAGGTGGGGACGCCACGCAATACGCCCTGGAAGGCTTCCAGCGGTTCGCCGATGGTCATGCCCAGGCCGCTGATGCGGTATTCACGGATGGTCGACTCATGGCTGCCGGTACGCTTCTTGATGATCGAAATGGCCCGGCGCACCTTGCCCAGGGCTTCGAAGTAACGCAGCAGAATGACCGTATCGGCCAGGTAAGTGATGTCCACCGGCGCCTGCATATCGCCGACCAGGCCGTGCTGGGCCACCGTCATGAAGGTCGCGGCGCCTTGGCGATTGAGGTACAGCAGCAACTCGTGCATGTGCAGCACCAGGGCGTTTTCTTCCGGCATCGCCGCCTGATAGCCGTTGATGCTGTCGATCACCACAGTCTTGATATTGCCTTCGTCAACGCAGCGCCGGACCCGGTGGGAGAACTCGCCGGGGGACAGTTCAGCCGCGTCCACTTGTTCGATCAGCAAATTGCCGCTGTCTTGCAGGGCCTGCAGGTCGATGCCGATGTTCTTCATGCGCTCGAACAGCAACCCCAACTCTTCATCGAAAATGAACAGCGCGGCTTTTTCGCCCCGAGCCACGGCTGCGGCGGCGAACACCATGGAGATCAGCGATTTGCCGGTCCCTGCCGGACCGAGGATCAAGGTGCTGGAACCGGTTTCGATACCACCGCCCAGCAGCGCATCCATTTCCCGGATGCCGCTGGTCAATTGCTGACGCAGGTATTGACCGCGATGTTCGGCAGCCACCAGGCGCGGGAATACATGCACGCCGTCGCCCATGATGGTGAAGTCATGGAAGCCGCCGCGGTACTTCTGGCCACGGTACTTGACCACGCGGATGCGACGTCGCTCGGCGCCGTAGTTTGGCGTCAGTTCTTCCAGGCGAATCACGCCGTGGGCCACGCTGTGCACGGTTTTGTCGAGGGACTCGGCGGTCAGGTCATCGAGCAGCAGCACTGTGGCATCGTAACGCACGAAATAGTGCTTGATGGCCAGAATCTGCCGGCGGTAGCGCAGCGAGCTTTGCGCCAGCAGGCGAATCTCCGAAAGGCTGTCCAGGACAACGCGGGTCGGCTTGAGCCGCTCGACCACTTCGAAGATCTGGCGGGTGGCTTCGCCAAGTTCCAGGTCGGAGGAGTAGAGCAGTGTCTGCTGCTGTTCGGCATTGAGCAGGCTTTCCGGGGGCGTCAGCTCGAAGATATGGACGTTTTCGTCCATCTCCCAGCCATGGGACAAGGCGCCTTGGCGCAGTTCGCGTTCGGTCTCGGACAGCGTGATGTACAACGAGCGTTCACCGACTTGCGCGCCCGCCAGCAGGAAGTGCAGCGCCACGGTGGTCTTGCCGGTGCCCGGCTCGCCTTCGAGCAAAAACACATGTCCGCGGGACAATCCGCCGTCGAGGATATCGTCCAGACCTTCGATACCGGTGGCGGCCTTGGCTTGGTTCAAATCGTCGGATAGAGACAAACAAGCGTCCTCATATGGCCAGGGTCAACGAAGCAGCCGCTGCGAAGTGCCGCAACGGGCTGCTTGTTCACTTGACCCTTGGCCAGGACGACGGTTCAACGAAATTTCAGTCGGGGTCAAAGCCCTTGTTGCAACGCCGGATCATCGGGGTTCATCTGTTCGAGTTGGGCCAACAGGATCTGCACGTTTTGCAGCTGCCCGCTTTCCTTCCAGTAATTGATCAGCAGCACCCGGGCCTTGCGATCGTTCGGATGGCGCTGAACGACTTCCTGCAACTGGTTCTGTGCCGCTTCGAGCTCATGTTCACCGTGCAACGTGGTGGCCAGGTCGTAGCGGTAATCCCGGTTGTCAGGCTCAAGCTCTACGGCCTTGGACAGGCCGAGCAGGGCGAATTCGCTTTGCTCGTGATGCAGCAGCCAGAGCCCCAGCGCGTGTTGCAGGTAGGCCGAGTTGGGTTGTGTCTGCAGTTGCCTGGCCAACAGCTGCCGGGCGGCGTCGTTCTGGCCCTGTTTATCCAGCACCTCGATTTGCAGCACTAGCGCCGGCAGGTTCTCCGGCGCCAGGCGCAGGGTGTTATCCAGCGCCTGTTGCGCTTGCTTGAGCTCGGCGTTGTGCAGGTGCAACCGGGCCAGTTGGAATTGGTTTGCGGCGCTTTGCGGCTCGCTCTTGAGCACTTGTTCCCAGGCATCGATGGCTTGTTCCAGCGGCCCGAAATACAAACCCAGTTCATCCGGGGACAACCCCAGCAGCGCGTTGATCGCCGCCAGCCGCACGCTTTGTTCGCTGTCATCGAGCAATGGCCCCAGCAGCAGACTGCGCTGGCCGTTCGGTACCAGGCCACTGATACTCCTGATCGCCGCGATACGTACTTCGGGCGACTCGTTCTGCAAGTCGGCATCCGCCAGCTTCAGGGCCACCGAGCTTGGATAGTTGGGCAGCTCGGCATGCAACCAGATACGCCGCTTGGGGGACAGGTCCGGACGGGCCAATTGCTGGTAGAGCACCCGCGCGGCACCCGGTTGACCGCCCCGGGCAGCCGCCAGCGCTTCGCTGTAGCCATGCTGGATGGCTTCGGGAACCACCGGGGTGGTATCGCGCAGGGAGAACCACACAAGGCCGATGACGAGCAGGGCGAAGACGCTGATAAACAGGAGGCGGCGGGACTTGGGCATGCAGGAATCCGGAAGCTGGCAAGCTTTGCAAAGGCGCCAGCTTCGGTCAGGCCAGGCTTTGAGTCAAACCTTGACGACGTTCACTGACGATTCAATGGACCAGCAAGCTGCGTCGACAGCAAAACCTCTCGAGGCAGCGCGGCAGTGACTACGCTTGCTGGAGGTGTCTCGACGGGTGCTTCCATGCAAGGGTTGTTACAGTACTTCAAGGCCATTCTCAACCCCGGGCCCGGGGTGTTGCTGTTTGCCCTGCGAACCATCGCAGCCGGATTGTTGACCCTGTACCTGGCGTTTTTGTTCGACCTGGACCAGCCCAAGTGGTCGATCATGGCCGTGGTCATCATCAGCCAGCCCCTTGGCGGCATGGTGCTGGCCCGCAGCTTTGGCCAGGTGATCGGCACCACGGTGGGCGCGGCCGTGGCGGTGCTGATCATGGCGATCTTTCCCCAGGCGCCGCTGCCATTCATCACCACCCTGGCGCTGTGGCTGGCGCTGTGCACCGCCGGTGGCACCCTGTTGCGCTATACCAGTTCCGGGGCGTTTGTCCTCAGCGGCTACACCGCCGTGGTGGTGGCCTTGCTGGCGGTGCCGGACCCGGACGGCATGTTTTTGCTGGCGGTCACCCGTGTCACCGAGACGCTGCTGGCGGTTGCCTGCGTGTGCGTGGTCAGCCTGCTCACCGCCAGGCCACAAGCCGTGGCCCGGGATTACTTCGCCAGGATCGATCAAATCACCCGGTTGCTGGCCACCCACGCCAGCGCCGTCATCCGCACCGAAGAGAGCGAAGCCGAGTTCCAGCAGCGGCAAATGCAGCTGCTGGGCCAGATCAGCGGCCTGGAAGGCGTGCGCCGGCACCTGTACTTCGATGCTCCGCGCTTGCGCAGTGCCAACGGTCTGGTGCAACTGTTGGGCAACCAATTGGTGCTATTGACCGCGCGGTTGACCGCCTTGCGCCACCAGCGTCTGTTGTTGACCGAGCGCTGGGAGGGCGAGTTGCCTGAAGAGATTCAACGGTTGCGCGGCGAAGAGCTGGCCTTTCTCGATGAACTGGCGCGGGAGGGCCGTTCGCTGTCCAGTGACAAGCGCCAGCATTTCACCTCGCTGCAACAACGCTTTGATGAGCTGGCCTACAGGGCCGAACAATTGACCGAACCGCTGCCGGCCACCTTGCGTTCGCTGGCCTGGTCGCTGCGCTGGGAGCAGGCGCGTCTGTTGCAGCAATTGGAGCAGATTCTGGAATTGAGTGATGCCATCCAGAGCGGGCGACCGGCCAGCAGCGTGTATCGCGGGCGGGAAAACCCGCTGCACCTGGACTTCACCCTGGCGACCATGAATGCCGTCCGGGCCTTTTGCGCGCTGTTGATCGCCGGCCTGATCTGGATCGAAACCGGTTGGGACGGTGCCCGAGGCGGAATGGTGCTGGTGGGCATCCTGTGTTCGCTGATGTCGACGTTTCCCCGGCCGCTGCTGGCGGTGCAAAGCTATGCCAGGGGGTTCGGGCTGGCACTGGTGGCCTCGGCGCTCCTTCAGTTCATGTTTGTGCCGATGATCAGCAATTTCGAGATGCTGGCCTTGCTGCTGGCGCCCTTGCTCTACGCGGTCGCGGTGGGGCTGGCCAGTCCAGCCACCACCGGTACCGGCATTGGCCTGGGGCTCACGACCTTTCTGTTGCTCGGCCCGTTGAACGTGGGGATTGGGCAAAACACCGCCACCCAGTGGTTTGAGTTTGCGGGTGCCTATACCTGCGCGACCGCACTGGCGTTGAGTGTCTATGCGCTGATCTTTCCGTTCATGCCGGATTTGCGCATGCGCCGGCTCCACAAAGAGAACGGCGAGCAGGTGTACGCCTTGCTGAAAACCTCGGCGAGCGATGAACAGCAGTTTGCCTTCGAGAGCCGCATGGTTGATCGCCTGACCATGATGCTGGGGCTGCTGCCGGCGACCCGGGAGCCACACTCGCGCGAGCTGTTTCAAGTCAGCCTGGCCTGCATGGCATTGGGTATTGCCTTGAATCAGCTCAGGCAGCAGGGGCAGAACAACGCATTGCTGACTCCCGATCTGCAAAGTCGCCTGTTTTCGACAGTCCGGGAAACCGGCAGGCTGGTCGCCGGCCGGCCCGGGGTCGAAGTGGCGCAGGTGCTCGATAGCCTGCACACCCTGGGCGACGACCTGGATGCCCTGCATACCGATGTCCATGAGCACTTGTGGTCGGTGTTCCGCATGCGTGTGGCGCTGTTGATCGTGGTGTCGTTCGTCGAACGCTATCGCGGCTACTTTCAACCCTCAGGCCTTGAAGGAGACCCTGTCCTTGCCCATTGATCTTGAAGTGGGCGGTGCCTATCTGCCCCCGATTGCCCAGGCGCTGCTGCTGGGCCTGCCGATTTTCCTGCTGCTGGACTGGGCGTTGCGGCGCCTCGGCGTGCTGCAGTTCGTCTGGCACGAGGCGTTGTTCGAAGGCGCGCTTTACGCCTGCGTCTGCGCCACGTTGATTCTGGTGATGGGAGCTTGATGCCATGAAGAACATCCTTTCCCGACTCACGACGGTGGCGGTGGTACTGCTGGCCTTTATCCTGGGCTGGTTCGCCTGGGAGCATTACACCCGTGCGCCCTGGACCCGGGATGCGCGAGTGCGTGCCGATGTGGTGACCTTGTCCGCCGACGTATCGGGGCGAATCGTCAGCCTGGCCGTACAGGACAACCAGCATGTGAACAAAGGCCAGGCGCTGCTGGAGATCGACCCGGCGCGTTACACCCTGGCGGTGGAGCACGCCAAGCGCGCGGTGGAGGTGGCGAAAGCCTCGCTCGGGCAGGCCCAGGCGGCCATCATCGCCAGCGAAGCGTTGCTCAAGCAACGTCAGAGCGAGGAGCAGCGCCGGCGCACGCTCAAGGATCGTTCGGCGATTTCCGGCGAAGAGTGGGAGAAGGCCAACACCGATGTATCGGTGGCCCAGGCCGACTTGCTGCGTAACCAGGCCAATATGGTGTTGGCCCAGGCCAACGTGCAACTGGCCATTGCGGCCTTGACCCAGTCCGAGCTCGACTTGCAGCGTACCCACGTGGTTTCACCGGTGACCGGCTATGTTACCAATCTGCTGACCCGGGAGGGTGATTACGCCTCGGCCGGCGGACCCTTGCTGGCGCTGGTGGACAGCGAATCGTTCTATGTCAGCGGTTACTTCGAAGAAACCAAGTTGCCGCGGATCGGGGAGGGCGACCTAGTCAGGATCGAGTTGATGAGTGGCGAGACATTTGGCGGCAAAGTGCAGAGCATTGCCTTCGCCATTGCCGACCGGGAAAACCTGCCGGGCGGTCGCCTGCTGGCCAGCATCAACCCCAGTTACACCTGGATCAAACTGGCGCAACGGGTACCGGTGCGGATCGAGATAGATGCCGACTATGCGGGTAAAAACAACCTGCGCGCCGGGACCACGGCTACTGTGACCGTCGAAGAACAGCGCTAACCCTGTAGGAGCTGCCGAAGGCTGCGATCTTTTGATTTTGATCTTCGCGGGTCAAGTACACAAAAAGGTCAAAAGATCGCAGCCTTCGGCAGCTCCTACAGGGATATGTATTGTGTGCAAAAAAAGCCCCGCGACCGAATGAGACGCAGGGCAAGGAAATTGGTTGGTTGCGGCCAACCAAAGGAGCACTTTGAAACCGTATTACTTGCTGGCGACCGTCTCCAGCTGCCAGCCGCCACCGAGGGCCTTGTAGATCGCGACGATCCCTCGATACAGGTCGACTTCGGCCAGGGCCTGGGTGTCTTCGGCCGCCAGGCGTTCACGCTGGGCGTCGAGCAGCACGAGGAAATCGGCGGTGCCTTCGCGGTAGCGGATTTCCGCCAGGTCGGCGGCCGAGCGGCTGGACTCGCTCTGGCGAATCAGCGAGATCAGGCGCTGCTGGCGTTTACCGTAGTCGCTGAAAGCGTTTTCCGATTCTTCCAGGGCCAGCAACACTTGTTGCTCGTAGGTTGCCAGGGCGCCTTCGGCATCGGCGTCGGCGCCGCGCAAACGGGCCTTCACACTGCCCAGGTCAAACGCCGCCCAGGTGATGCTCGGGCCCAGCGCCCAGGCGTTGGCCGCCGAGGAGCCGATCTGCGAACCGCGCCCGGCGGTAAAGCCAAGGAAGCCGCTAAGGCTGACCCGAGGAAACAGATTCGCCTTGGCCACGCCGATACGCGCCGTGGCCGAAGCCAGTTGGCGTTCGGCACTGCGAATGTCCGGACGGCGTTGCAGCAGTTCACCCGGATCACCGATCGGCAAAGCCTTGGCGATCGCCGGCAGGTCTTTCGGGCTCAGGTCCACGGTCAGCTTGTCCGGACGCTCACCCAGCAGGGTGGCGATGCGGTTTTTCTGCCGGATCTGTTCGGCCTGCAGTTGCGGCACGCTGGCCTCTACCGACGCCAGTCGCGCATCGGCGCGCTCCACATCGAGTTGGTCGCCGACACCAGCATCACGCAAGCTGATGGTGATCTTGCGCGATTCCTGCTGGTTCTCCAGGTTGGCCAGGGCGATTTTCTCCCGCAGCTGCGCGCCGCGCAGTTGACCGTAAGAATCCACCAGTTCGGCAATCATGGTGACTTGCAGTTGGTACAGGTCGGCCTCGAACGCCTGTTGCTCGGCGTTGGCCGACTCCAGGTTGCGCTGGATGCGGCCGAACAGGTCGATCTCCCAGGCCATGTCCAGACCCAGGTCATAGCGTTCGCTGTTGACCCGGTCGGTGGTCTGGCCCGGAATCTGGCCTTTGCCCAGGTCACTGCTGACGCGGCTGGTGACAGTCGGCATGGCGTCGTTGCTGACATCATCGCGGATCGCCCGTGCGGCTTTCCAGCGGGCGAAGGCGACGCGCAAATCGCGGTTGCCTTGCAGGGATTTCGTCACCAGCTGGTTGAGGGTCGGGTCTTCGAACTGCTGCCACCAGATGCCTTCGAAACGCGAACGGTCAAAGTTCTTCTGGCCGGCGGCGCCATCGGTGGCGGCCGTGATGTTGGCCGCCTCGGTGGTTGGCGTCTTGTAGTCCGGGCCCACGGCACAGGCACTCAGGGCCAGTACCAGCAGGCTCGGCAGGAAGGCTTTCAAACTCATCAGTGCGACTCCAGCTTCAGGGTGGCCTTGGCAGCTTTGCGCTTCTCGCCGCGCTCGACAAAGTTACGGATCAGTACGTAGAACACCGGTGTCAGCAACAGACCGAAGAAGGTCACCCCGAGCATCCCGGAGAACACCGCCACACCCATGGCATGACGCATCTCGGCACCGGCACCGCTGGAGAACACCAAGGGCACCACACCCATGATGAACGCGAAGGAGGTCATCAGGATCGGCCGCAGACGCAGGCGGCACGCTTCCAGGACCGCTGCCAGAGGGTTGAGGCCTTCCAGCTGTTTGTCCTTGGCGAACTCGACGATCAGGATCGCGTTCTTGCAGGCAAGTCCCACCAATACGATCAAGCCGATCTGGGTAAAGATGTTGTTGTCACCGCCAGAGGCGATCACTCCGGTGATGGCCGACAGCAGAGTCATCGGTACGATCAGGATCACCGCCAGTGGCAAGCTCCAGCTTTCGTACTGCGCCGCCAGTACCAGGAACGCCAGCAGCACACAGAGCGGGAACACGAACAACGCGGTGTTGCCGGACAGGATCTGCTGGTAGGTCAGGTCGGTCCATTCGTAGGTCATGCCGTTGGGCAGTTCTTCCTTGAGCAGTTTCTCGATGGCTTTTTCCGCCTGGCCGGAGCTGTAGCCGGGGGCTGCCGCACCGTTGATTTCAGCGGTGATGAAGCCGTTGTAGTGCATCACGCGGTCGGGCCCCGAGGTGTCGCTGACTTTGATGAAGGTCGCCAGCGGGATCATCTCGCCCTTGTTGTTACGCACTTTCAGCTGGCCGATCTGGTCGGATTCGAGGCGGAACTGTTGCTCGGCCTGAACGTTGACCTGATAGGTACGGCCAAAACGGTTGAAGTCGTTGGCATACAGCGAACCCAGGTAGATCTGCAGGGTGTCGAAGATATCGCTGACGGCCACGCCATGGGTCTTGGCTTTCTCGCGGTCGATGGCGGCATCGACCTGGGGCACGTTCACCGTGTAGCTGGTGAACAGGCCGGCCAGTTCCGGCACGTTGTGGCTCTTGTTGATGATGTTCATGGTTTCCTTGTACAGCTCTTCGTAGCCCAGGTTGCCCCGGTCTTCGATCTGCAGGCGGAAACCACCGATAGTGCCCAGGCCTTGTACCGGCGGCGGCGGGAAGATTGCCATGTAGGCTTCCTGGATGTTCGCGTACTGGCCGTTCAAGGCACCGGCAATGGCCCCTGCGGACATGCTCGGGTCATTACGTTCGTCGAACGGCTTGAGGGTCACGAACACGATGCCGGCGTTCGGACTGTTGGTGAAACCGTTGATCGACAGGCCAGGGAAGGCCACCGCACTTTCCACGCCAGGTTGTTTAAGGGCCAGCTCGGACATGCGCTTGATCACGTCTTCGGTACGGTCCAGGCTCGAGGCATCCGGCAGTTGCGCGAAGGCCACCAGGTATTGTTTGTCCTGGCCGGGTACGAAACCGGTCGGGGTGCTGGAGAAACCGAAGAAGGTCAGGACCATCAGGCCGGCGTACAGCAGCAGGGCGATACCGCTGGAGCGGATCACGCGGGCAACGGTGCCGACGTAACCATGGCTGGCCTTTTCAAAGAAGCGGTTGAACGGACGGAACAACCAGCCACCGAAAATCTTGTCCAGCACCTTGGAGAAACGGTCTTTCGGCGCGTCGTGACCCTTGAGCAAAACCGCGGCCAGGGCCGGCGACAGGGTCAGGGAGTTGAAGGCCGAGATCACCGTGGAAATCGCGATGGTCAGGGCGAACTGCTTGTAGAACTGCCCGGTCAGGCCGGAAATGAACGCCGCCGGAACAAACACCGCACACAGCACCAGCGCGGTGGCAATGATCGGGCCGGTCACTTCACGCATGGCGCGCTTGGTAGCTTCAACCGGGGTCAATCCAAGCTCGATGTTCCGTTCGACGTTCTCCACCACCACGATCGCATCGTCGACCACGATACCGATGGCCAGTACCAGGCCAAACAGCGACAGGGCATTGAGCGAGAAGCCAAACAGATGCATCACGGCAAAGGTACCGATCAGCGATACCGGCACAGCGACCAGTGGAATGATCGAGGCGCGCCAGGTTTGCAGGAACAGGATCACCACCAGTACCACGAGGATCAGCGCTTCGAAGAGGGTGTGAACCACCGCCTCGATGGAACCGCGCACGAAGATCGTCGGGTCATAGACGATGCTGAAGTCCATGCCTTCGGGGAAATTCTTCTTCAGTTCGGCCATTTTTGCCCGAACTTCGTTGGAGATTTCGATGGCGTTGGAACCCGGACGCTGGAAGATCGGGATCGCCACCGCCGGCTGGTTGTTCAGCAACGAACGCAGGGCGTACTGGCTGGAGCCCAGTTCGACGCGGGCGATGTCCTTGAGGCGAGTGATTTCACCGTTGTCGCCAGAGCGAATGATGATGTTCTCGAACTCTTCCTCGGAAACCAGGCGGCCCTGGGTGTTGACCGACAACTGGAAGGCCGTGGCATTCGGTGCAGGAGGCGCACCCAGCGCACCGGCCGCGACTTGACGGTTTTGCTCGCGAATCGCGGTGACCACATCGGTCGCGGTCAGGTTGCGCGAAGCGGTCTTGTTCGGATCGAGCCACACTCGCAGCGAGTAATCGCCCATGCCGAACAGCTGCACATCACCGACACCGCCCAGGCGCGCCAGCTCATCCTTGATGTTGAGCAGGGCGTAGTTGGACAGGTACAGCATGTCGTAGCGTTTGTCCGGCGAGGTCAAGTGCACCACCATGGTCAGGTCGGGCGACGCCTTGTCCACGGTGATACCGATGCGCGTCACTTCCTCGGGAAGTTTCGGCTCGGTGCGGGTCACACGGTTCTGCACCTGCACCTGGGCGTTGTCCAGGTCGGTACCCAGGGCAAAAGTGATGGTCAGGGTGATCTTGCCGTCGGCAGTCGATTGCGAGGACATGTACAGCATGTTCTCGACGCCGGTGATGGCTTGCTCCAGGGGAGCAGCCACGGTTTCACCGATGACTTTCGGGTTGGCACCCGGGAAGTTGGCGCGGACCACCACGGTCGGCGGCACCACTTCCGGGTATTCGCTGATCGGCAGCTGGAACAGCGAGATCGCACCGGCGATCAGGATCAGCAGCGAAAGAACCGCTGCGAAGATCGGCCGCGAAATGAAGAATTGGGAAAAATTCATCGTAAAAATCCCTTAACCGCGTGGGGTCGTGGCAGCCAGTTTCACAGCCGTACCCGGCGCGACCTTGGCAGGCGCGACTTGGGGCAGGTTGCTGGCTTCCAGCGCTTGGCGTTGTTGTGCGAGTGCCGCGAGGGTTTGTTCACTGGCCATCGGAATCACTTCAGGGGTGACCGGTGAACCAGGACGTACCCGTTGCAGGCCCTTGACGATGATGGTGTCGTCCTTGTTCAGGCCGTTGCGCACGATGCGCAGGCCTTCAATCTTCGGACCCAGCTCCACCGCGCGGTAGGCGGTCTTGTTGTCGGCATCCATCACCAGCACGAACTTCTTGCCCAGGTCGGTGCCGACCGCTTCATCGTTGATCAGCATGGCGCTGTAGGTGCCGCTGCCCACCAGTTTCAGGCGTGCATACAGGCCCGGCGTGTAGCTGCCGTCGCTGTTGTCGAACACGGCGCGACCACGAATGGTGCCGGTCTTCGGGTTGACCTGGTTGTCGACGAAGTTCATCACACCCTGGTGCGGGTTGCCGTCCTCATTGGACAGGCCCATGTAGACCGGGGTGGTGGCGCCGCGCTTGCCCTGGCGAGCGAGCTCGGTGTACTTGAGGAATACACGCTCGTCCGCGTCGAAGTAGGCGTACACCTTGTCGGTGGAGACCACGCTGGTCAGCGGGGTGGTGTCGGCGGTCACCAGGTTGCCGGCGGTGATTTCGGCACGGCTGACGCGGCCGCTGATGGGAGCAGTCACGCGGGTGAAGCTCAGGTTCAGCCGCGCTAGATCAAGCTGCGCTTGCAGGGCACCGACGGCGGCGCGGGCTTCTTGGGCGGCGCTGGTGCGCGAATCGGCCAGCTCGGCGGAAATGGCGTTGCTGGTGCGCAGGCGCTCACCGCGCTGGGCTTCGTTTTCGCTGCGGGTGGCGTTGGCGCGCGATTGTGCAACCAGGGCTTCGAGGCGGCGGACCTCAGCCTGGAACGGACGCGGGTCGATCTGGAACAACAGGTCGCCTTTCTTGACCAGGGCGCCTTCAGTGAAGGTCACTTCATCGATCTGGCCGGAGACCCGTGGGCGAATCTCGACGGTTTCCGGCGCTTCGAGGCGACCGGTGAATTCGTCCCACTCGTTGACCGGTTGTTCCAGCACCTTGGCCACGCTGACCTTGGCCGCTGGCATACTGGCGGCGGTTTCCGGGGCCTTGCCGCACGCGCTGATCACCACGACGGCCAACAGAGCCAACGGGAAGCGCAAATGTTTGAGTGACTGTTCCATGGATGCATCCGCCAATGTGTTGAGATTGGCGAATGATGCGCGGCGGGTTTGTATCTCACGAATCGAATGGGGCGAAGGTAACTATCATCCGGAATGATATAAGACCCAAGCCAGCCCTCTAGCCTGCGCCTTGCGCTTGGTCATCATCAACTGGATTGATGACAATTGTGTGTTGCTTTGGATGCAATAGTCAGTTGGTTCAACGGGCCACAACGGCCCGAACTGTGCCAATTTCGTCACCGCCAATGCCCAAACCCATCAAGCCATGACGCCTCGGATAGACCACTCTGACCGGTCTGTCCAAGGAGATGACCATGATCCGACTGACCCTGATCGAAGCCCGTGAGTTGGCCGAATCGATCCTGTTGCACAACGGTTTTAATCTGGCCCATGCACAAGCGGTGGCGGCGACGGTGATTGCTGGCGAACGTGATGGCTGTGCCTCCCACGGTTTGTACCGGATTCTGGGGTGTGTCAATTCCCTGCGGGCCGGCAAGGTGTCAGCCGATGCCGAGCCACAGGTGATCGACCAGGCGCCGTCGATTGTACGGGTGGATGCAGGCGGTGGGTTTTCGCAGTTGGCGTTTCAGGCGGGGTTGCCGTTGCTGGCGCAGAAAACCCGGGCCAACGGCATTGCGGCGTTGGCAATCAACCGCTGTGTGCATTTCTCGGCGCTGTGGGTGGAGATCGAGCAGCTGACGGCTGCCGGTCTGGTGGCACTGGCGTGTAATCCGAGCCACGCCTGGGTGGCGCCGGCCGGAGGACGACTGCCGGTGTTCGGCACCAATCCCATTGCCTTCGGTTGGCCCCGTGCGGGGCAAGATCCGTTTGTGTTCGACTTCGCCACCAGCGCGATTGCCCGTGGTGATATCGAACTGCACCGGCGTGCCGGCAAGGCGATTCCCGAGGGTTGGGGCGTCGACGCCCAAGGCCAGTCGAGCACCGACGCCAACGTGGTGCTCGACAGCGGCGCGATGCTGACGTTCGGCGGGCACAAGGGTTCGGCGCTGGCGGCGATGGTGGAGTTGATTGCCGGGCCGCTGATTGGTGACCTGACCAGTGCCGAGTCATTGGCTTACGATGGAGGCAGCAAGTCGTCGCCGTACCATGGCGAATTGATCATCGCCCTGGACCCTCGGCGCTTTCTGGGGGACGCCACCGAAGAACATTTGGCCCGGGCCGAAACGTTGTTCCAGGGCATTGAAGGGCAGGGCGCACGCTTACCGTCGCAACGACGTTACGCGGCGCGGGTACGCAGCCTGGTGGAAGGCGTGCAAATTCCCGAGGCGCTGTACAACGACCTCAAGGCATTGCTCGCCTGATTGAATCAACGTGCCCGCTTCCACATTTGATTGGTGGCGATCACATATTTTGCGTAGGAGCTGCCGAAGGCTGCGATCTGTTGATCTTAAAAATCAACATCAAAAGATCGCAGCCTGCGGCAGCTCCTACAGGTATTTGTGTGGTTTTCTAGATTGAGTCGCGTTGGCTGCTGCCATCCACCAACCGTGCAATCCCCAGCGGGTTGGCGTTTTTCAAGGCGTCGGGTAGCAAGGCGTCCGGGCAATTCTGGTAGCACACCGGACGCAGGAAGCGCTCGATGGCCAGGCTGCCAACCGACGTGCCACGGGCGTCGGAAGTTGCAGGGTACGGCCCGCCATGGACCATGGCATCGCAGACTTCGACCCCGGTCGGGTAACCGTTGAACAGTACCCGGCCGACTTTTTGTTCCAGCAGTATCAGCAGGTCCGCATGGGTCTGAAGATCCGATGCTTCGCCAATCAATGTCGCAGTCAGTTGCCCGTGCAAGCTGTTCAACGCCTGCCGCAGTTCAACCTTGTCCGCCACTTCAACGACAATGGTGGTCGGCCCGAACACTTCTTCCTGCAGCAGCGGATCCCCATTGAGCAGCAGGCTGACGTCGGCCTTGAACAGTTGCGGCCGCGCCTGATTGCCCTGCTGGTCGTGGCCTGCCAGGTGCGTCACACCCGGATGCTCGAGCAAGGCCCGCAGCCCTTTTTCATAGCTGCCGAGGGTGCCGGCATTGAGCATTGTTTGTGCCGGTTGTTCGGCCATCAGGTTGCTTAGTCGCGCAATGAACGCCGTCCATTCAGGGGCGCGAATGCCAATGACCAACCCCGGATTGGTGCAGAACTGCCCGCAACCCTGGACCACCGATGCCACCAGTTCACCGGCGATTTTCTCGCCGCGCGCACGCAAGGCTTCGGGCAATACCAACACTGGATTGATGCTGCTCATCTCGGCGAACACCGGGATGGGTTGTTGCCGTGCGGCGGCCATGTCGCAAAGGGCACGGCCACCTTTGAGCGAGCCGGTGAAACCGACGGCCTGAATCGCCGGGTGCTTGACCAGCGCTTCACCGACACCCGCGCCGTAGATCATGTTGAACACACCCTTGGGCATGTCGGTCTGCTCGGCGGCGTGCAGGATTGCATTGGCCACGCATTCGGCGGTTGCCATGTGCCCGCTGTGGGCCTTGAACACCACCGGGCAACCGGCGGCCAGGGCCGCTGCGGTATCGCCGCCAGCCGTCGAAAAGGCCAACGGAAAATTGCTGGCGCCGAACACGGCCACCGGGCCGACGCCGATCCGGTACTGGCGCAGGTCAACCCGTGGCAGCGGCTGACGCTCCGGCAGGGCACGGTCGATGCGCGCGCTGTAGAAATCGCCCCGACGCAGGACCTGAGCGAACAGACGCATCTGGCCGCTGGTGCGGCCGCGCTCGCCCTGTATCCGGGCACTGGGCAGGGCGGTTTCACGGGTCACCAGGGCAACGAACTCGTCATCCAGGGCATCCAGTTGCGCGGCGATGGCTTCAAGGAATTGCGCCCGGCGCGTCGCCGGCAAATTACGAAAGGCTGGATAGGCGACCGAGGCGGCCTGGGCGGCCGCGTCGACTTCTTGCGCGGTGGCTTGCACGAAAGAGTAGGGCAGTGCTTCGCCGGTGCTGGCGTCATGGCTGTTCAGGATGATGCCGCCGACGGCGCTGCGCGCTCCGCCGATGTAATTGTGGCCAAGGATTTCGAGCATTGAAAATCTCCGGTCTGGAAAGATAAAGGGCAAAAGATCGCAGCCTTCGGCAGCTCCTACACTGACCGTATTCACCCGGCATTAACGGATGGACACCATTTCTGTAGGAGCTGCCGAAGGCTGCGATCTTTTGAGGCACTCAAGCCAAAGAGTCACCCCGGTGCGGGGTGGCTGGCACGGCTGCGTCCACGGCAGCAACCCGCGCCGCCGACTCGGCATCCACCTGGCGCAATGACTTGCCACGGGTCTCGCGGGTCAGGCCGACCGCCACCACGGAAATCAGCGCGGCGCCCACCAGGTACCAGGCGATCGGAGTCGAGCTGTTGTACTTGTTGAGCAAGGTGATGGCGATCAGCGGTGCCAGGGAACCGGCGAAGATCGGCGCCACCTGGTAGCACAGGGACAGAGCGGTGTAGCGTACGTGGGTCGGGAACAGTTCAGCCATCAGCGCCGAGTAAGGCGCATAAGTCATCGACTCGATGGCCAGGCCCAGGGTAATGGCGGCCATGATCAGCCAGTTGTTGCCGGTGTCCATCATCGGGAAACCGATGAAACCCCAGAACGCTGTGAGCACCGCGCCGGTCAGGTACACCGGCTTGCGCCCGACAATGTCCGACAGATAGCCCATCAGCGGAATCAGGAAAAAGTGCACCAGGTGCGCGCCGAACATCAGCAGCAGAATTTGCGAAGTGTCCTTGTGCACCACCAGTTTCAGATAGGTAATCGAGAACGTCACCACGGTGTAGTAGAGGATGTTCTCGGCAAAGCGTGCACCGATTCCCACCAACACCGAGCGCCAGTGATGACGCAGCACCTCCACCACACCGAGCTGTTGCTGTTGGGTCTGTGCCTGGCGGGCCTGGGCTTCCTTGAAGATCGGCGCGTCATCGACGCTGGTGCGAATCCAGTAACCGATCAACACCACTACCGCCGAGAACCAGAACGCCACGCGCCAGCCCCAGGCCAGGAACTGTTGCTCTGACAGGTTCGACGACAACAGCAGCAGGGCGGCCGTGGCCACCAGGTTGCCGGCCGGCACTCCGGCTTGCGGCCAACTGGCCCAGAAGCCCCGACGATTGTCCGGGCAGTGTTCGGACACCAGCAGAATCGCGCCGCCCCATTCGCCACCGAAAGCGAAGCCCTGGATCAACCGCAACAGCACCAGTAGCACCGGCGCTGCGTAACCGATCTGGTCGAAGCCAGGCAGGCAACCCATCAGGAAGGTGGTGATGCCGACCACGACCAGGCTCAGTTGCAGCAGGCGTTTGCGGCCGAATTTGTCACCGTAGTGACCGAATACCAACCCGCCCAACGGCCGGGCGAGAAAGCCGACCGCGTACAAGGCGAAGGCGGCGATGATGCCGTCGATGGGGCTGTCGGTCTGGCGGAAGAACAGCTTGCCGAAAACCAATGCCGAGGCGGTGCCGTAGAGAAAGAATTCATACCATTCGGCGACGGTGCCAGCCATGGCGGCGGCCACTACGCGTTTGAGTCCGGAGGGTGAGGTTGCGCTTTGCGTGTGTTGAGGATTCGACATGCTGACGTACCTTGTTAAGGCGCAAAAAAGCGGGCAGCCGGGCCGGGCCGGTAAAGGCCCGCCCGACAATCACTCAGAGACCGACGTCCGGCAGTTCCGGGCGGTTGGCCAGTGCCTTGGCCATGATCTGCTCGACGAATACGCGGTCGGCTTCCGGCAGGGCCAGGCGTGGCGGACGGGTCAAGGCACTGCCGCGACCGGCGATGGCTTCACACAGCTTGATGCACTGCACCAGGTCGGCACGGGCATCGAGGTGCAGGATCGGCATCAGCCATTCGTAGATCGGCATGGCTTCGGCGAAACGCCCGGCCTTGGCTAGGCGGAAGATGGTTTCGCCTTCTTTCGGGAACACGTTGGACATGCCCGAGACCCAACCTTCGGCACCCACGGCGATGCTTTCCAGCACCACGTCGTCGAGGCCGGCGAACAGCACGAAACGGTCACCGACTTCGTTGCGCACGTCGATGAAGCGGCGGGTGTCGCCGGAAGAATCCTTGAAGCACACCACGTTGTCGCAGTCGGCCAGGGAAATCAGGATGTCCGGGGTGACGTCATTCTTATAGATAGGCGGGTTGTTGTAGACCATCAGTGGCACGTCGGCGTTTTTCGCCACGTAGCGGTAATGCTCGGCGGTCTCGAACGGCTTGGAACCGTAGACCAGCGCCGGCATCAGCATCACGCCATCGACGCCGACCCGGCGTACGGCATTGGCGACCTTGGCCGCTTGTATGCTGGTGAACTCGGCCACGCCGCAAATCACCGGTACGCGACCGCGGGAGGCATCGACAGCGACTTCGGTCACGGCGATTTTCTCTTCGGCGGTCAGCGAGGTGTTCTCTCCCACCGAACCGCAGACCACCAGGCCTGAGACGCCATCGCGAATCACATTGGAAATCACCTGGTGTGTCTTATCCAGGTTGATCGTGAAGTCATCGTTGAATTGAGTGGTCACTGCAGGGAAGACGCCACTCCAGTTAATGCGCTTGCTCATTGTTGCCTCCGGTTCGTTAATTGTATTTCGTATACGATATTTAAAATGACAAATTTCGGCTAGTGCTTTTTTCAGTTTTCAGGGGTTGTTTATGCGCCGTTGGTCCGGTGTTCAGGCATGCCGCGATCAGGCGCCGGGCCAGGTATCGGACAGGCGATAGCCTTGTGGCCACGGATCGCTTGGGTCGAGCAGCAATTGATGGGTGCCGGTGATCCAGGCCCGGCCGGAAATACACGGGTAAATCGCGGCGCGGCCGGCGACTTCGGTCAACGAATCAATGCGGCAGTGGAACTCGGAGCCGATAATCGAACGGCCGATAAAGCGCTCGCCAACCTGCATCAAGCCTTTGGCCTGCAACACCGCCATGCGCGCCGAGCAACCAGTTCCGGTGGGGGAGCGGTCGATTTTGCCTGGTTGGATGACCACCGCATTGGCACCGGTGGCGATGCCGTTCTCGTGGACGATGGGCGCAGCGATCTGGCAGAAGGAAATGTGCGACCACTCGGGGTTCAGCGGATGCACGAAGCCCAGTTGTTCGTTGGCCGCTCGAGTGATTTTCAGACCGACCGCCACCAGATCGGCGGCTTCATCCGGGCCGATGGAAAAACCCAGGCCTTTGGCATCGGCAATCACAAAACTGTCGCCACCATAAGCGGTATCAACCTTCAGCGAGCCGATGCCTTCGACTTCAATCCACGCATCCAGGCGATCAGCGAAGGACGGCACGTTCTTGACCTCCACTCGCTGGACCTTGCCATCGCGGCAATCGGCCACGGCTTCGATCAGGCCACCGGGCGCTTCCAGCACCAGGCGGGTTTGCGGCTCGGTCATGGGCAGGATACCGCTGTCGAGCAATACGGTGGCGACGCACAACGAGTTGGAGCCGGACATCGGCGGGGTGTCCGCCGGTTCCATGATGATCCAGGCCATCTGCGCCCGTGGGTCCTTTGCCGGGACCAGCAGGTTGACGTGGCGGAACACGCCGCCGCGGGGTTCGTTGAGGACGAAGTTACGCAGGGTTTCGTCCCGGGCGATCCAGCGCGACTGTTCCCACACGGTGGCGCCGGGCGGCGGGGCGACACCGCCGACGATCACGTCGCCGACTTCGCCTTCGGCGTGGCAGCTGACTACATGAATGACTTTTGATGAACGCATGGTTTGTTCCTTGTGTTGTCTGTCAGGGCCTCTTCGCGAGCAAGCCCGCTCCCACACTGGTCTGTGTACGCCGCAAACCCTGTGGGAGCGAGCTTGCTCCGGGCGGCGTTCCGACGATGGGGCTGGTGGCTATTTCACCGATTTAAGGAAAGCCGCTGTCTCCGCACGCACCGGATTGCCAATCACCTGATCCGGCGAACCAATCTCATGCACCAGGCCATTGCGGAAGAACGCCACGCGGTCGGACACGTCCCGGGCAAAACGGATTTCGTGGGTCACCAAGACCATGGTCATGCCGTCTTCGGCGAGCATGCACATGGTGTCCAGCACTTCACCGACCAACTGCGGGTCGAGGGCCGAGGTGGCTTCGTCAAACAGCATGTAGTCCGGTGACATGGCCAGGGCGCGGGCGATGGCCATGCGTTGTTGCTGTCCACCGGACAGCTTGCCGGGGAAGGTCTTGAGCTTGTCGCCCAGACCGACGTGGGTCAGTTGCTTGACCGCCAGTTCTTCAGCTTCAGCCTTGCTTTTGCCCAGCACTTTGCGCGGCGCAAGCATGACGTTTTCCAGCACCGTCAGGTGCGGGAAGGCATTCCATTGCTGGAACACAATGCCGATTTTCTGCCGCAGGCGATTGAGGTCGGTGGCGCTGTGATGGACCTCGACGCCGTCAACGCGGATGTTGCCTTTCTGGATCGGTTCCAGGCCGTTGATGCACATCAGCAAGGTCGATTTGCCGGAGCCGGAGCCGCCGATGATCGACACCACTTCGCCCTTGTTCACCGTCAGGTTGACGCCCTTGACCACTTCGAGGTTGCCGAAGGATTTATGTACGTTGTCGATCTCAATCATTTTCTTGCCACCTTCTTTCCAGACGAGCGCCCAGGCGTGCGACCACCAGGCTCATGACGTAGTAGATAAGGCCCGCGATGCACAGCACCAGCAACGGTTCCTGGATGCGGGTGACGATGGTTTGCGAGGCGCGCAGCAGTTCGACGATGCCGATCCACATCACCAGCGCGGTGTCTTTCATGACACCGAGAACCAGGTTCAGCCAGCCGGGGAACGCTACCCGGGTGGCCATCGGCAGGACGATCCAGCGCAAGTCCTGCAAGAAGCTCAGCCCCAGCGAACGGCTGGCCCGGCGCACGGTGAACGGCACCGCCAGCACGCCGGCTCGCACGATCTCGGTGAAGTACGCCGCCGCGTAAACCCCCAGCACAATGCAGCCGACGCTGAAGGCGCTGATGTTCAAGCCGACGATGCTTTTGAGTGAGTTGAACAGCACGAACTGGATCAGCAACGGCACGCTGCGAAACACGTCCAGCACCCAGGCCAGCGGCAGGCTGGCCCGTGGCAACAAGGCCCTCAGCAGGCCGAAGAACAACCCGGCGAAGGAGCCGAGAATGATCGACCAGAACGTCAGTTGCATCGTGACCCACGCACCGTTGAGCAGGAACATCAGGTCATTCGAGGAAAAATCGGTGAAAAACATGGACAGCTCCTCAGTAACGGAACAACCGCCAGGCCATCAGCCGGGCTGCCGCGACGATCGCCTTGGCAATCAAGTAATACAGCACCGCTGCGATGGCGAAATACTCGAAGGTGCGGAAGGTTTTGACGTTGTATTCCTGGGTCACGCCGGTCAGGTCATTGTTTAGCCCGACGATCACCCCCAGCGACGTCATCAACACCGCCCAGACCATCTGATTGGTCAGCGGGTAGAACACGATCCGCAGCAGTTGCGGGACGATGATCATGCGGTAGGCCTGGAAGGCACTCATGCCCAGGGAACGCGCCGCACGCACCTGCGTGTTCGGCACGGCCTTGAGGCCGCCGCGAAAGTTCTCCGCCAGATACCCGGCATTGTTGAAGGTAATCCCGGCCAGCAGGGCGAACCAGGAACTGACGTGCAGGTTCAGCGAGCCGAGGCCGAAGTAGAGGATGTAGATCTGGAACAGCGACGGGGTGTTGCGGGCAATCGATACCCAACCGTTGCCGAACCCGCGCAGTAATGGGTGTTTGGCCTCGCGCATCACCGTCAGCGCCAGGGCGATCAGCACGCCGAAGATCATCGACAACGCGGCGGTTTCGAAGGTGACGATGGCACCGCCGAGCATGTCCGGCAGGGCGCGCAGGGCGGCGCGCCATTGGAAGCTGTAGTCAAACATGCGCAGGGCTCTCCAGTAGGGCAGCAGGTTGTAACCAGGCCGGCAAACGTCCGCTGGCCGTTGCGGTGCAGGCCGCGTCGACGCATTCGGCAAGGCTGGCGAAGTGCACCTTGCGGCCGACCAGGCCCGGTGCGTAGTGGGCGTATTTGCCCGAGTTGGTCATCAGGGTTTTGGCTGCCAGGGGGATTACGGGTTCGCCGAGCATGCACCAGCAGGTGTCGGTGACCAGGGTCGCGCCAAACCCTTGGATCACGGCGATGTGCCCGGCCTCGCGGGCCTGCTCCAACACGGCACGGCCGCAGGTGATGGCAAGCACCACATCCGGGTGTCTTTGTCGTCCCCGGCACAGTCGCGCCAGGTGAGCGAACTCGCTGAGGGAAAAGTGCGGGTTACCCAGCGACACCACATCCACCCGGTTATCGCGAGCACTGTTGAGTGCGCGCCAACTCGACAGCAGGTCCTTCAGGCGGATCTTTTCCACGGCAATGGAAATGTCCGCATCCAGCACCTGTGCCGGGTCAATGGCCTCCGGGGTGACCCCGGCGATGTGGAACAGTGGCGCCGCAGAGGTGGTGGCGAAGGCCGCGCCAAAGGCTTTGAGGTCGTCCAGGCTCGGCTTGCGTTTTTCCAGTCCCCGCACCAGCGGCACGCGACTGCCGGCCAGGGCACCAATGTGGTAACCCAGCAGCGGGTAGAAGGCATCGTCCAGTTCACCGAGGGCAGGCAACTCGATCTGCAACCGGGCCTTGCGTTGCGTGTCCAGGTGGCAACCGATCAGCGGCGCGCGACCGGTGAGGGCGATGCAGATGTCCAGGTAATCCGGGTATTTCAGGGTGCGTGCACCGAGCACGCTGTTGGCGTAGACCACTGCGTTGGATTCGGCCCAGACGATTTGTTCGCCAGCCTTCGGTGCAGTGTCGAGCAGGTACGGGGCGCAGGTGAAACTGAGCTGTGCGCCCATCGCCATATAGGCATCGCCCAAGGCACTGGCCGGTTCACCCAGTGCCGGGTCGATCCCCAGTTCGCGCCAACGGCGCTGGTCGACGGAAATTGAATTGAGGGTGGTGGGCACTCGCACTTTTGCTCCCCATTGCACCAGTTGCCCGGCAAAGCGCAGGCTCGCCGGTCCCGTGTAAATGCAGCCGTCGATGTGTGCTTGAGTGACATCCACCAAGTGCTCGGCACCCTGCAGTTCGGCCATGCGCAGGACGATCTGCATGGCCATTTGCGCGGCCTTGCCATGCCGACCATCGAGCAGCGCCCGATCGTGCTCGGTGAGCCGGATCGAGGCGGTGCTGTCAGTGTTTGGCAGTGGGCCGTCGAGCGCCTGCCAGGCGTCGCCCGGCAGGTGATCGAACAGGCTCAGCGTTGTATTTTCGACCCGGGCGAAGGCCTGGCCGCGCAAGGCGGCGAAGGCCTCCCGACCGATGCACAGCACCGGCAGGGAACGGGCAAAAATGGTCTGCGCCACCAGCACGCCCAAGGTCAGGATTTCGTCGGCTTCGGCCAGCACCAATGCCGCCGGTGCATGGCCGTTGCTGATCAGTTCCATCAACACACTGCTGCCGGTGCACGAGCCGCGACCACTGGGAATCGCCAGCACGCGGCCGGCCAGGTGTTGGCCGCTGAGCGGGTGATGGCGGTCGATGACTTCACCCGTGCAGGGATCGACTCCGCCCCAGAAACTCAAGCCGACATCGGCGAACAGCAGGGCGCCTTGCGCGGCACCCGCCACCAGGCTGCGCCCGGTCAGAGAAATTGGCCTAGGCATGCCGGACATCTCAGTAATAGACCTGAGGCACGGTCAGGTTGGTCGGCGGGATCTCGGTGCCGACCCATTTAACGAACAGCTCCTTGTAGCGACCGGTGCGCACCTGTTGGTTGACGAACAGGTTGAGGTAGTTGAGCAGGCCGAACTCGCTGCGCTTGGCACCCAGGGACACATAGTCGATGACGTACGGGGCGTTACCGGCGACTTTCAGGTTTTTGTATTTGCCCGACTTGAGGGTGGCCGCGGCCACGGTGTTGGTGACCACGGTGGCATCGATGTGGCCTTGGGCGACCGCTAGCAGGGTATCGCTCTGCGACTGGTAGGCTCGGAAACTGCCCGAGCCCCAGTTCTTCACGTCTTTCTCCAGGGCGATGGCCTCATAGGTGCCGCTGGTGTTGCCCACTGCTTTGCCCTTGAGGTCGTCGAAGCCGTTGATGCCGGTGTCGTCGCGGGTCAGCACCACCATCTGGAAGGCAAAGTAGGGCACGGTGAGGCCAACGGTCTTGGCGCGTTCGAGGGTGTCGGAGGTGGATGCGACGATCACGTCAGCCCGCCCGGAGACCAGTGCCGGAATGCGATCCGGGAAGGGCGTTTCCACCACTTCGGCCTCGACCCCGAGGATCTTCGCCAGGTCGCGGCAATAGTCCACATCGAAGCCGGCCGGCGAGTTGCTGGCATCGCGAAAGCCCATGGGCGGGAAGTCCAGGGTCACGGCGCAGCGCAGCTTGCCCGAACCGATGATGTCGTCGAGCTTGTCGGCCTGGGCAGTGGCGATAAAGGAGGTACTGAGAACAGCGCTGAGGGCTACGGCAAATGCGGGGTTTTTCATAGAGGCCTCGTTGATGTGAAGTGCTGTTGAATATCGTATTGGGGATTTCGTATACGATATTAACAATAGCAATCAACGTGCCTATTTCCAGTCCGATGGGTGAATTAGTTGTCAGGCCTTGGCGTAGAGGTTTTATAGCGGTGCAACCCGAGATGTGGTGACGCCAAGGTATCGGGGGCAGGTGTTACATATAGGAGCAGCGGTAGCGCGGGCGCCCCTTTAAGGAACACTGGCTGTCAAAAGATCGCAGCCTTCGGCAGCTCCTACGGGATTGGTGTACGCCCTTTAATCACGGGTGTACGCGGTCGGCGTAGGAGCTGGCGCAGCCTGCGATCTTTTGATCTTCAGCGCTGATTATCGCGATACTGACTCGGCGACAAACTGGTCAGCGCCCGAAACTGCCGGCTGAAGGCACTGTGGTCGGTGTAACCACAGCGCAAGGCAATCTCGGTGATCGGCAACCCGGTGTGCAGTAACAACCGCGAACCTTCTTCCAGGCGCGCCTTGTGAATCATTTGCCGTGGGGTGAGCTGGAACACCCGCTTGCAGTGCCGCTCCAATTGCGCCACGGAATAGCCAGCGATGGCAGTCAGTTCGGCGAGGCTGATGGAGCGGGCGAAGTGGCGGCGGATATGGGCATCCACGGCGGCGAGTTTCTGGAACGCCGGATGGTTCGACTGCGGCGATTGCAGGTCGCGGGAGATACCGGCCAGGCCGACGATTCGACCCTGTTCATCCTTCAAGGCGAGTTTGTGGGTCAGGCACCAGATCGGCTGATTGCCATAATACAAATGCAACTCCAGCTGATCGGCCAGTTCGCGACCGCTGGACAGCACTCGCCGATCCTGCTCGGTGTACAGCGGACCGAAGCGTTCCGGGAAGACCATTTCGGCGGTGCGCCCCAGCAGCTCGTCCCTGTGTTTGAAACCACAACGCCGGGCCAGGGTCTGGTTGACGAAGGCGTAGCGGGCCTCGCCGTCCTTGATGAAAAACACCACGTCCGACAGGGTATCGAGCAACGGCGCGATGGGCTGAAGGCTGTTCAGCAGCGTCGGCAGATCGCAAGGTTTAAAGGTAGTGAGCGAGGGATACATGGCGCTGGGGGTCTGAGGATGACCCCCGGGATCATAGAGGCTCGCCAGCGTGGCCGAAAGCCCTGGCGTGGTCATCACGCTGGTGGGGTATCGTCCAGGGACATCAAGGTTTCGATCCGCGCCGGGCTGAAGGGTGGGCGCGGTGCCGAGGGCTGCCAACCAAACATATGCTGCACTGCACCGCCACACACCCGGCCCTGGCAGGCGCCCATGCCGCAGCGACTGGCGAGTTTGGCTTCGCGCCAGTCAGAGTGACCGGTCAATGCCGCGTAGGGCACGTCTTCGCAGCGGCAAACCAGGGTGTCGGGGCGGGCCAGGGACTTGAGTCGCGGGTTGAGGGCGAACGCGCTGTTCAGCGCCTTGGCGAAACCCTGCCAGCGCGCCCGGCGCGGCCACAATTGCCTGGCGGCTTGCAAATTGCCGACCGCAGCGTGGCCGGCAATCGCACCCTCCACCAAGGCCAGTTCACTGCCGCCGAACCCTGTGCATTCGCCCGCCGCATAATGATCGGCGCGGTTGCTGGCCTGCCAGGTATCCACCGCGATAGCTTGATCTTCGATGGCGCAACCCAGTGCCTGACCCAACTGGATATTGGGAATCAACCCGAAACCACAGGCCAGCCGATCACATTCCAGTTCGACGATGTTGCCTTGTTGTTGCAGGCGCACGCCTTCCACTCGGTCGGTGCCGAGCGCCGCCAGTATGTGGGTGGCGGTGCGGTAATGGTGGTCGAACAGGCTGAACGATTGCAGCCATTTGCCGGGCCAGCGCGGCAGTTGCGCGGCGAAACCGGCGACGGCGTCAAGGCTGGCTTGTTCGGCAATGCGTTGCACTTGCGCGCCATGCTGTTTGGCGGTGGCGGCACTGGCCAGTAATAGCGGGCCGCTGCCGGCGATCACCACGCGCTCGTTCTGCACCGGCAAACCGGCCTTGATCAGCGCCTGCAAACCACCCGCACCGGTGACGCCCGGCAGGGTCCAGCCGGGGAAGGGCAGCAGCAATTCACGGGCACCGGTGCACAGAATCAGTTTGTCGTAGCTGATCAACCAGCCGTGGTCGTCATCTTCCACCAGCAGTTGTTTCGCGCCGGGGTTGGCGATCACCCGGGTACCGGCGTGATGGCGAATGTTGTTGCACGACGCCAGACGCTCGCGCAGGCGCCGGGCCTGACCGGGCACGTTGGCTTGAGGTCCGTCGCGCCAGATTTGCCCGCCCGGCAGCGGGTTATCGTCGAGCATGACAATGCGGGCGCCGCTGGGGGCAGCGGCAAGGGCGGCGCTCATCCCGGCAGGGCCAGCGCCAATGATCAACAGATCAGCGTATTCATTCATGGGCGAGTCTCCACCTGCATGCCGTCACGGCACAGGGTCTGGCAAGCCAGGCGACGCCGGCCATCGATGATCACCCGGCATTCCTGGCAAATGCCCATGCCGCACAGCGGCGCACGGCGCTGACCGCTGACCGAGGTGCGCGTGCAGCCGTCACTGGCCAACGCCAGGGCAGCGGCGACGCTGGTGCCTTCGGCGACTTTCAGGGCGTGGCCGTCCAGCAACAATTCAGGCATAGACCGGTTCTCCGAGAAAACGCTGGGGCAGATAAGGTTGTGCGGCCAGTGGCGGGGTTTCGTTGAACAGTTGCGCCACCAGTAGATCGGCGGTGCCGGGGGCGGTGGTAACGCCCAGTCCTTCGTGACCGACTGCCAGCCACAAGCCTTGACATTGTGGATGTTGGCCCACCAGCGGCAAGCCGTCGGGGCTGGCGGCGCGAAAGCCGGTCCAGGCACGGATGCCATTGAGCCGGGCCAGCCCCGGCATGTACTCGGCGGCACGCTTGAGCATTTTCGCGAGCATCCAGCCTTCGACCTGCGGGTCGGTGGTGCCGAATTGCCGCGAGGCGCCGATGAACAGTTGCCCGGTGAGGCGCGGCTGGATATTGCAGGCGGTCGACGGCCCCGTGGCGTTGTGGGCGCTGGTGACGTAACCCAGTTCCACCAGCGTATGGGTGACGCTGCCGGGGTAACGGTCAGTGATCAGCAGGTGGCCTTTTTTCGGCTCGATGGGCAATTCCGGGCACAGCTCGTTGGCTTGGATACCGTTGGCCAACACCACGGCATCGGCACTCAACCAGTGACCATCATCGAGGCAGACGCGGTTGCCATCGACCGCATTGACCCGTGCCCGGCGCTGGCGGATGTTCGGTGTTTCGAGCATCCATCCGGCCGTCGCCGGGGCGTATAGAATGCCGTCGCCATTGATCAGCAAACCGCCTTCCAGTCCTTCGCTCAGTTCCGGTTCGCGCTGGCGCAGGGCACTGGCGCCGATCAGTTCGCAAGCCACGCCCTGGGCTTGCAGGTTCAGGAATTTGCTGTGGGCCACCGCCATTTCTTCGGCATTCGCCGCCAGCCACAGCGTGCCGTTGCAGCGATAGGCACAGCTGTCGGGCAGGTCCGCGCCCAGTTCGCGCCAGCGCTGCAATGAATATTGACTCAGGGCCAGTTCGGCGGGGTTGTCGTCGAGTACCAGCAAGTGGCCCATGCCGGCGGCCGTGGCGCCGTGCAGGCCGGCGTCCAGCACCAGCACCTGCAAGCCGCGACGGGCCAGCGCCTGGGCACAGGCGGCGCCGATAATGCCGGCGCCGATCACGATCACATCGGCCACCTGGCCCTCGTTCATGGACGAATGCCCCAGGCGAACGGGTCGTCCTGTTCGATGATCAGGCTCGCCTCGGCACTGATGAACGCGCGACCGCGAATGGTCGGCACAATGCGCTCACCCTGCAGTTCGTAGGCCCCCTCGAACTCGCTGCCGATGACGCTGGCCTGGCGCCAGACCTGCCCCGGTTGCAACTTGTCGTCGGCCGCCAGGCATGCCAGTTTGGCACTGGTGCCGGTGCCGCAGGGCGAACGGTCATAGGCTTTTCCGGGGCAGAGCACGAAGTTGCGGCTGTCGGCGTGATCGTCATCGGCGAACAACTCGACGTGATCGATCAAGCCGCCGTCTTCACCGCGAATGCCTTGGGCTTCCAGGGCTTGCTGCACAGCGAAGGTGTAAGCGGTCAGCGCTTCGAGGTTGTCGCCGGCCACCCGCAGTCCATGCTCGGCGATCAGGAAAAACCAGTTGCCGCCCCAGGCGATATCACCGACCACTTGGCCGATGCCCGACACCTGCACCGCCAGCGCCTTGCGATAACGGTAGGCCGGCACGTTGCGCACACTCACCGAATGGTCTTCGTGCAGGGTTGCCTGCACCGTGCCCACCGGTGTTTCGATGCTGTGCACACCGGGGCCGATCTTGCCCAGGTGCGCCAACGACGCCACCAGGCCGATGGTGCCGTGGCCGCACATGCCCAGATAACCGGTGTTGTTGAAGAAAATCACCCCGGCACAGGCGCCAGGGTCCACCGGCGTGCAGAGCAGGGCGCCCACCAGTACGTCACTGCCCCGTGGTTCCAGCACACAGGCGGCGCGCCATTGGTCATGCTGTTCGGCCAGTACCTTGCGCCGTTCGGCCATGCTGCCAGTGCCCAGGTCAGGAAAGCCGGCGGTCACCAGGCGGGTCGGTTCGCCGCCGGTGTGGGAGTCGATCACTGAAATGCGTTTCATGGGAGGGCCACGTCCATTCGGTTGAGTGAACGCAAGAGTGGCCCGTGCGGCGGGGTGTCGGCTTGATGGATTTAGTCTGTGTCGATGACGAAATCGGCACAGCATTCGTCGCTGTCAGTGGCTATGGGGCAGGTGCTCGAACAGGGTCGTGCAGACGCCGGCAATGTGCTCGTCCAGAAGCTTCACCGCCAGGTCCACATCCCCGGCGCGGCAGGCCGCCAGGATCTCGCGGTGTTCGTGATCGGCCCGTTCCTTACCGGCCGACAAGCTCATCTGCATGCGTAGATAACGCTCCAGCTTGTCGTTGACCGAACGGATCAGACTCACCAGAAACGGTCGCTGCGCCGGCTCGTACAGGCAGGAATGCAACTCCCAGTTGAGCTCGGCCCAGCGCCCCACGTCGTCCTCGCCGACAAACTCCTGACAGATGCGCTCGGCACGGGCGAAGGTCTCTTCGGTCATGTTCGGAATGGCCAGGCGCAGAATCTTGTCCTCCAGCAGCATCCGCACTTCGAACATCTGCGCCAGTTCCGCATCGGAAACCCGCGTGACCATCGCCCCGCGATTGCGCTGGAACATCACCAACCCTTCGGCCTCCAGACGCTTGAGGGCTTCGCGCACCGGGATCTTGCTGACATTGAACTGGCGGGCGATGTCGTCCTGGCGGATCGGCTCATCCTCGGCAAAATGCCCGGCGACAATCGCATCGCGCAGATGGCGGGTGATGATTTCCGAAGTCGAAGGCGTGTTACCAAGGTCGGGTGCGTTGAGTTTGGGTAAGTTCACGGCGGCGGTCATTTGGAGTGAGATAGCGCTAGGGTATACGAAATTCTTTTGCTGATCTTCCCCGGTTCGACGTCGATGCACCCGGTGTCGGTCATGCAACCCGCGACAACAAAACGGGCGCCTGTAAAGGCGCCCGTTTTCATTCAGGCCTGCGTCGCCTTCTCAGAGGCTGTCCGGATCCCCGAAGAACATTTTGACTTGGCTCTAGGGCGGTAGTTACAGCCTGAAAAAATAGAATTGTGCCCCCAGTTTTGCCCCCATTTGCACTGGGTGTGCGAGCGATCGCGAATGGCGATTTCTGAAGCGGGGCGGGGTGGACGTGACTGGTATTCAGCGCGCCTCCGTGTACTGGATCAGCAACCCAAGCTGCCTAGAGTGTCGGCGCTGATGCGATTTTGACCCAGGTTGCTGATTTTGACTGACCCACACGCTGCCTCCGAAATCACCCGCAAGGTCATCATTTCTTGAGTACTCGAGTGGGTCAATGAATTCCGGTAGCCTGCGTCAAAATCGCATCAGCGCCAACAAGCAGAGGTCTGTCTGCAGCGCCTGCGTAGTCTGCGAGGACTGGGGGGGCTATGTGCGCGAGCAGAAATGCTACGGGTAGCTAGTTTCAGTTCTGGCACACCTCCATCGCGCTCACAATACTCTCCGCCATATCGCGCCAGCACGCTTTCTCTGAAATTTGCCTGGCTAGGCCGAACAACTGATGCCTGGGTGCGAAGCCTCCGCCTATCAGCCTGTAGCAGCTCAAGCTCTACCGTCGGTGAGTTTATTGGTGAGAATGCCGCGTCCTCGATCTCCAGCGGCAGGGTATTGGTGAGCTCCCGCACCAGTTCGTGAAAGGGCATTGCCCGGTAGGAAGGTTTGGTCGACGATTCGCTCTTTAGGGCGCGAAGGATGGCCTGCGTTTCCGCCGCGGCCTCAAGCGACGAAAAGCTGACGGGCAGTTGCGGGTCACTTAGCTGACTGGCTACGTGTCATATTCAGCACCACCACCGCCACGCGTCCCTGCGTGGCAGCCTTGCTACGCTCGACCAGCATCATCTTCAGCTGCTCCGGGGAGCTGGGGGGCGGGCTTCCGTCTGCTGGACGGCGAGGTTTTTTGGAGTGCTCGCCAAACCACAGCACAAGGTAGATGCCCAGGCCCGAGCCACTGTGGAAGCTGACATAGCCGTCATCGAGCTGCTGGTCGGCCGCGTTCCAGAGTTGCCCGTTCCAGGCACGCTTGATTTCGATGGGCAGTGTGATACCCATGGTTTCGCACATGATGTCCACGCGTTTTTGGTCGACCACGTGTCTTTCGGGATCGAATCGGATACCTGCCGTTGCATGTTCGAACATACCGATCAAACGATCTCGGCAACGTCCTTCTAGTTGTGGCGTCTCGCCGTCGTCCATGTAAAACAGCTTCCAAGAGCTGAGCTCGTCATTCTTGATCCGGCGCTGTACATCTTCCAGTTGTTCGAGAATGAAGGCCAGCAAATCGGCCCCGGTGCGCGGTGGTCCGTCACACTTAATTGCCAGCAACATCTCCAACGTGAGTGGCTGGTATGCTAGTTCTTGGCCGTTCTGGCGTTGCAGGGTGCGGCGTTCACACAGGTAATCGGTGTAACTGTCACGGGAGGCTTCGCACAGTAGGTCCATGGCCGAGTGTGCTTCGTTGGTTTGCTGCTCGCTTAGTTGGAAGATTAGGTGTTGCAGGTATTCACTTGGCGGTTTCGACCAGTCTTCATCGATCAGGTTGCCCTTGAGCCAGCCGATCATGGGATACCAGCCCCGGAATCTTTCGATGATCCAGATGGTGGCGGCCACATCGGGAGTGAGCATATGAAACTCACTAAGTGCCAGCAGCAGTTCAGGGTTCACGGGTGTGCAGTCGAGTAGCGCCGACTTTTCCTCGAAGTTCACGATGAGTTGCGCGGCTTCAATGAACAGCGGCATGGTGCGAAATTTTCCGGGGCCCCAATGCCGCAGAGCTCGGGGGACTGTGTCTGGCTCATTGAGGGCCAGATGCTTCAAGCACCAGCTCTGCGAGGTTTCGGGCAGGTCCGGTCGGCACTCCAGCCAGTCGCTTGCCAGTTTCGTCAGGATTTTCTCGGTTTGCTTATAGGGCTCCGGGTTATCTGGATAAAGCTGCGGGATGAGCTCGCCGATAAGCAGGCAGGGTTCGAACCAGAGCTGTATGGCCTCCATCAGAAGGCTGCGTTCGCCTAGCGTCTGGTACACCAGCGTTTCCAGCGTGTCAGGTGCCGTGAAGGGGAGATGTTTGAGCGAAAGAAAGATGGCGAACAGCGCTTCGGTCGTTAAGCATTCCAAAGACTTTCGGGTGCGTACGTGCTCGATTGCCGCAGCCAGGATGATCTCTGCGGAAAGCTCTGCCAACGCCACTTCCTGGTCGTTGCGTTCGTACCGGCTGAATCGGGCGAAGTACTGGCTTATCGCTTCAACCGATAGGCGTGTTTGAATGTTTTGTAGGTAGTTTTCGAAACCTTGGAAAACTGCGGCTGCCAATTCGTCACCTGCCCACTGCACGACAGCGCCATTTCCGGCCCCTGCATCAAGGCTATGGCGAGATACGCGCAGGTAGGCTTGCGCCGGTATCATCAGGTACTGGTGATCACCTTTGCTTATGGAGGCCATTGCTGCCTTGTGCTCATTCAGCCGGGCAACGGCGTCGTGACGGTCCTGTTCCGCGCGGGTCTGGTTTTCGCTCCGTTGTCGTTCCCAATTCGCTTGACGGCTGAAGTCCAGTTCAATGTTGCCTGCCCACGCCAGCCTTTGCGGGTGGCTGCCGGCAAACCGCAGCGCGGCGGCGCGAATTTGTACACCGTGCTCGTTGTCGTGATGCATTAGGCTTACAAGAGCCTTCCAGCGCTCGTCCTCTAGATCGTCGGCGTCTAGCCTCGTCAGCATCTCGATCGCGTCGTTTTCCGAGCAGTCAAGACCGATCTCTTGCAGCCGCTCATGTCGTTGGTCAAGGCTCTCGCCATTTGTGCGGTCGAACAGCACATGTTGTTGAACGGCGCGGCGAAAGGCGTGGTCTGCGGCCAGACGCTCAGTAATGGTGGGGTCCAGCATTGGGTAGAGCGGAATTGAGCAGAGGAAGCTGAACGCTCGCCAGGCTTGAGCCGGAGAGAGCGTATTGTCCGTCATCGCCGCTAAGGTCAGCGCAGTAAGCAGTTCGCGAAACTCGTCAACCTGCCGAGTATAGAACTCGGTACAGGACAGCCCTACGGGAGCCTGGTCGATCAGGCAATTCAACAGTGGCGTGCGTCGCGACGCCGGGAAGTCGGACTTGAGAAGGGCGAACTTGTCCCACAGCTCACCGAAGCGGTCGTTCTGGTCTGAGCAGCCGATGATCAGGCCGGCAAGTAGTTCATTTTCGACACCGACGAAATCGACCAGGCAAGAAAGGTCGAAGGCTAGCCTGACGGAGTCCGGGTCGGCACATGCATGCATGACGCGGATGCACTCAAGGGACTCATCGCCTGACAAGAGGGTAAGCAGTGCTTGAACTGCTGCTCGGCGAGCGCCATACACATCCGTGCTGTCGAGCATGACGGCCAATAACCGCTTCTTGAACGGCTCGAGCTTCGCCGAAGCCTCCAGCGATTCGAGAACAAGCAGGCGCAGATGCACTGGCTTGCTTCGATCCGTGCCGATGTCTACCAGCTTGCCCAGCAGGCCTCTGCTAGCCAGTTCAACGGCGGCGCTGGGGCGCCACCAGGAAAGTGCCATTGGGTTACTCGAATAGCACTCTTCCAATCGATTGAGTAACAGGGTAATGGAGCCTGGATCAAGCCCGGCCAAGTCCGCGTTCTCGATGACGCCTGCTGGGTCCATGCATATCACTCTTTGGGCCAGTTTCGGGCTCATGCACAGCCATGCGTGCATGCCGCGCAGGCCAGAGGGCACGATGCCATGCTGATGGAACATCGCAAGCAACCGGCGCTGGCTTCTGCGAGGCAGCGGTTCGTGTACCAGCCAGTGAGCGGCCAGGTATTCGGCGATGCTGCGGTGGATGCATTCGAAGCGATTGGCATCCAGCGCCCTGAACAGGCGGGTGCCCAGCAAGTCTTCGACCCGATCGGCGTTTGGCAGTCGCTTCAGTGCGATGATGGAGACATCGGTCGATCGGGCAGGTTGTGATTGGCGTGAAATAGCTGTGTGGCCTGTCAGCAGAAGTGCCGCGCAGACTGCGCCGGCCAACTCGAAGGCGTCATTGATGGCGAACGCGTTTTTTGTCTTCAGGTCATTATGTTCGCTCACCAGTTGTTCCACGGCGTGTCGGAACAGTTCGGAGCGACTGTGGGGAAGTTTGCCATGTGCGGTGCTTTCGGCAATCAGTTTCAGCGTGTGTGGATTGCCAAGCCAGTGGGTGAGGCCGACGCGCTCGAGGTGTGACTGAAGCGTGATGACCTGCTCGGAGGGAAGGTATGCACGCAAGAGTGCCTTGATACATTCATCACCGAGTGGTTGCAGGCGCAGCACTGTGGGTTCTTGGCCGTAGGCGGCCTGGATCCAGCGTGCATGCTTTGTGTGCGACCAATCAGAGGCACGGCAGGACATAATGAAGGGCGGGCGGCTGCTTCTCTTCAATTCCTGCAACACCGCCTTCAGCGTACTATCGACGTCAGCGGCTGTCGTTTCGTCGAGCGCATCTATCAGCATGACTGCCGAAGCAGGGTTGTCAACCAGATCGATCTCGTCGGCTCGCACGATGTGCCAACCTGGTTGTGTAGCTAGTTGTGCGAGCAAGCGGCTTTTCCCCATCCCGGCCTCGCCCAATACCACGATCGGGGCTTGATGTGGGTCAAGCTCACTATCACGAAGGGGGCCGTGGCGCCCATGTTGGTGCACCAGGGTACGCGGGATGAAAGGAAGTTCCTTTTCCATAGCCTGTTTCTTCAGCCAAAAAAATTCCGTGTAGGTTAACCCGCACGCCGACGTCGATGAAGTAGCGGCGTAACCGTCGCAGGAAAACTCGCCATCATCACCAGTGCCGGCTCCGGTATCGGTCGCGCTACGGCGAAACTGTCCGCCGAGAAGGGCGAGTGTCTGGTGCTCAACGCTCGGCGCCGGCCCGAGGTACAAGCAGTGGTCGACCAGCTTATGTCGTGAGCAAGGCCGGGCTGTCCCAGTGATCACTACCGAATGCGGCGAGCGGGGAATCCGCGCCAATGCCATGCTGCCCGGCGGTACCTATCCGCCAAAGGCCCGGGTCCAGATCGCGGTACTATGTGCCCCCCCCCGACGCTTATCTCGGCCCGAGGAGATTGCCCGGGCGGCTCTGTTCCTCGCGAACGTGCTCAGTTTCGTGAGCGTGATGGTCACCTTATGAAACGGGCACGTAGGCTATTGCCTGTCTTTCCTATAGGGTTCCTTTGAGTTTCCCATGGAGTCTTGCGATGTAGCTTTCCCTGTTTTCTGTCATCGTCGGCGGCAGCGCGGGTTGTGTGCTGCACTGGCTGCTCGGCTTGCGCCTGAACGGCCTTTTCCCGGGCATGCCACTGTGCATCCTGTTGGTCAACCTAGTCGGTGGCTTCATCATCGGCGGTGCGATGGCGCTGTTCTTCCGCTGGCCGAACCTCTACCAGCGCAATGCTTCAACATATTGCCCCATCTTGGGATGCCGACGCGCAGCGTACAGATACCGCGGCGCTGGCTTTTAGAAAATGGAGGAGTTGCCATGGTTGAGTCACTTTCTCGCGGCGAAATCGAAGGCAGACTCGCTGAACTGCAGGCGCGCATCGGCGTCACGCTGGCCTCCTTTGACGCGAGATCGGCCACGTGCTGCCTGCTGGACACGCTGCGGGCCGTCGAGGAACTAATCAACCTGCACACCGTTGACTGGGAGGATGAGTTCGAACAGCAGCTTTTCGGGTTCCCCGTCATGCGGAGCGCTGAGGACTTGCTTTTACTCACGCGTATCCGCAAGCGTTTGGCTACGCGATTGGAGCAACCCCTCGTCGAGAGACTTACTTTGTTGATCGTCCAGGGATCAGACATCGGTGTGGCTTTTAAGCGTCATGGCGTCATTGAGGCGGCGAGTGGCTTTCAGACTTTGGCGGCAATGATTGGCTACCTACAGTCCCGGCGACGACATTTGGTAGGATTACTGCACTTCATTCCTGCGGCGTGCCGAGGAACGAAGTCTATCAGGCGAGAGGATGCGCTTAACGTTTTCCTGCCTATTGTGGAGTTCAGCGGAGCTCCGATGATGGGGGCTCAATATGCTCTGATGGTAAAGCTTGCACAGGAACGACTGGGCATCCCGGATGATGCCAACGCCGAGACGGCCATGTTGAATGGACTATTCCTAGAGCCAGAGCGCGCTCCAATTTTCGAGATGCCCAACTCGCCAGAGGGTTGGCAGATACTGGAGGCCATGGAGCAGGTCCGGGCCGATCGACTATTTTCGGCCGCAGAGCTGAGAAACGACATTCTCCTCTGTGAAGCGGTCTACGCCGAGTTTGACCTAACAAGTACCGAGTTCGCCGTCGCCGCGTCATTGATACGTCGCCTGTCCAAGGAATTTATAGAGGACGACTACTGGATTCGCATCTCCCCCGAGGATCTGACGTTGATCACCGTGCAGGAAGGAACTTCGCCGCTGCTCGCGGCGGCGTTAACCTGCGGTGCCGACACTTATATGGAATGCTTGTCGACCTACGCGCCGCTGGTGCTGTCTGGCGACCACTATTTATCTACCGTTACGCTGCTGAGCCGCTTTGCCTACAACTGGCGGGCGCAAGTACTTGATCGCCAGAAACGGTATCAGATTAGGGCAGGCTTCATCTTTGAGGATGTGGTCAAGGCAGCGCTGGAAGCCCAAGGCTTCATCGTCCAGGATATTGTGCGTATCAGTCGGCAGGAGTTTGACGTAGTGTCGTTACGCGATGGCATTATCTGGAATGTCCAGTGCAAGAACAACTTCGTCGATCTCAAGCGCATCGACTCGGATGCGGTCGCCTTTGCCCGCTACAACCGCGGACTCGTGCGAGCATATGAGAGGGCCTTGATGAAGGAGCGAAATCGCGAGCACCTTCTGAAGATGAAACTGGACGTCGAGCCCGTGCAGCACATGCTGGTCTCGCGCTTTCCGGTAGTGACGGACAACCCGCGTATCGTTGTCTTCAGCCGCATCGCCGAGTTCACGGTGCGGGCCGATGGGGTCTTGGCAGCCTCTGAAGGTGAGTCCGCCCATGTCTGAAGACTGTTGGCGGTGATGCAGAATTGTCCTCCCTGCTGGGGCAAGACTGCCCCAACATGGATAGGTAGATACCCAGCACAGGCGGCCGTAGCCTTGAACGTTGCTCGGGTCAGCGTTTTTTCGGCGGATGGGTCAATTCTTCTTCAGCGCCTACAGAGCAACACCACCCTGGCGGCGAGAGGATTGCGCGAATAGCCGATGAGACGGCGCACTCTTCACATTACGAATGCCCGTCCCATGTCGGATTTACTTACTCATAGCTTGGTAGTGCTCCGCGTACCCACACTCTTCAAAAATCAACCTCAGACCATCTTTGAATACATCATGATCAAATTCCTTTATGTCAAAAATATTTTGACCCAAGGAATGTGACTCGCGGTTCATGTACCTGTAGAACGTCGTGAATTTATCAGTCGACAGGGCTGGCTTTTGGAAGACGTTATTAAAATCCTTTTTTTGAACAAAATTGAAGAAATATTCGATAATGTTCCGCATGCAGTTAGCAATCAGCGCAGGCGGTGAGGCCTGGTCCTTTATGATTGACCAATAGGACTGGTAGTCATTCTGGATTTCCTCATACTTCATTGGAACTACAGAGCTTCCGTTTGTATTTTTGAAAATTCTGAATAGCTGCTGTGTCTCCGCGCGTTTCTCTTTATTAGTGTGGGTCAGCTCGTAGAAAAAATACAGACTATGGGTGAGAACAAATACCTGCGCATAGAGTTTGTCGTTAATGAAATATTTCTTGATCAGCTGTCCAATGTTGAACACGTAGAGGTGAGAAAGGCTGGAAATGGGATCATCAATCACAACCACTTTCGACTGAGGCACCGCAGTGGCCGTCTTCTGCCCTTTGCAAAGCTCCATGAAGTATAGAAAACTAATGACGGTTTTCTCACCCTCGCTCAGCGAGTGAAATGCATTCGCTTGATCGGTAGTCCTGGAAACTCGGTAGAAATTTTCACCGTACGGCACCACAGAAAATCCATCGATGCCTATCTCTACAAGCCCAGCGTTGATGTTCTCAATTGACTCTTCGATGTTGACCGTTTGCTTCCTGAGAGCAGCAAGCTTGCCGTAAGAGGCTGTGACATCAGTATTTATTTTGGTGGCTTCCTGGCTTATCTCGCTAGCCTCATCTTTGAGATCTGAAGCTGATTGAGAGTAGGCAGAAATTGTTTGATCGTAATCCCAGCGCATCAACGTCCAAAAGCGCGATCTTATGTCATCTCGAGTTTTCTTTTTATTCGCCAACTTGTTGTTATGTGTCTCAATCAGCTCATTCAGGCCGTCGATCAAACTGTTGATCACGTCGACGGCGGACTGAGTATCGGTGAGGGCAACAGGCGTGCTCGGGCTTTTGATCTTGTTGCCAATGTGCAAAATATTTTCGCGAATTGACGCTTTCAAAACCTCACAGGCAATGCTCCAAGCTTCCACAAGCTCTTTGCTGGCAAGCGGGGAATTTGAAATATCTTGTAGATTCAGGCTGGAGGTTAGCGTCTCGTAGCGGGTCTTGATTGACTCCAGCTGCTTAATATCTTGCTCGTAGGCTTCGTCGAAGACTTGGCGGATGGAATAGATGAAATTTTTAGTGATCGTTTCTCGCTGGCAGAAAGGGCAGGCTTGAGGATCCTTATCATCTGAAATGAACTGGAGCCCTTGCTTCACCCAGTCAGAATTGCGAGCTTTATTGATGAACTCTGCAACTGAACCTTCTTGACTACCTACAATGATTTTCGACCAGAGGGAGTCCCCTTCAATGGTCAGCCAGCCAGCCGAAAGGGTTGAGATTTTCGTGAATGGAGCTGCACCCTCGCCTTCAATGGACGACGCCTCAGTCTTCAGATCATCTACGGTGTAGCTGGGTGCATTTTCCGGCAGAGGTAGTCCAATAATATGCTGGAAAAGAAGTTCTGTTCTTTTGAGACTTTCCAGGCAAAACTCCAGAACGCGATCCCCTCCTGAGAAATTCGTCTTGATTTCCCAGACTTTTCCACTTGCTTTGGTCTTTTCCTGATCGAGTTTGCCGGCGTTTTCAGTGGCCAGTTTTGAGTTCTCTTGCTGAGCGCTCAAATGCTTCGCCAGCTCTTTTGTTTCGGCTTCGATTTGCTGGAGTGCAAACTTGTTCTCTTTCGAGAGGGTGAAAATTCCTTTTAAATTGTCCTCTTCGTAAAAGTAGTCGTTAAGGAAGCTTTGATTGTACACCAAAATTTCACATGGCTGACTGGTTTTCAAACTGCATTTAGTAAAACGAGGTTCGGTATGATTGTACAGAAACTCGGAGATGGTGCTCTTACCTGCACCATTTAGCCCGTAGATGAGAGACGTCTTGTTGGTGGGCGAGAGAGTAGACCTGGATTTGTAACTGGCGACGCCATCTATATTCAATTCCGTGATCACAACCTGACTCCTAAGTGTTAAGTGGCTTGGCGCCATCTCTGTTGGCGAGAAGGAGCATAGGCGAGCCAGGAGCTGCCTACCACACCGACTTTAGGCTACTTCCTGAAATCCATCGCTGGCCTGGCTGCTCTGGTCTATTTAGATGTCAAGGTTGAAGTATTCGGTCCTTAATTCGAAATATCGTTTTACAGTCGGGAATCTTCGACTGTGAGGGCTTTGAAACCGTGTACCTTTGGGGGGCATTTAGAATGGTTGCTCCGCCGGATCAAATCTCCTTTGAACCGGCGAAAGCATTTGCCAGGCCTACCAGCGCTGGGCGAGGGCAGGGCGAAGGTTCGACAAGGCAGGTGGCAGCTCCTGATGACAGACCATGCCGAGGTAAGTCGCTGCCCGGGTGGCACCTACATACAGGAATCGCTGGAACAGAGTAGGTTTCGCTTCGACGAGCTCATCCAACCCGATGAAGAACACGGCTTCGAACTCGAGCCCCTTGATGTGCTGGACATCAAACACCCGGATATCGGACTGGTTACCCAAAGACTGGCCATCGACACAAGGAACCGCGAACAGACTCCTGCTCTCTAGTTTTTTGGTGAGCGCTTCGGCAACGGGTCTCACGTGCGCCTCGGATGCGACCAGGACGGCAATCGTAGGCACCGGCTCATTTTTGGAGCGGATCTGATCTTCGATCTCGAAGATCCTGTCGGCGACCCAGGTGACGACGTCTTCACCCCGGAGGTTTTCCCCTAGCACCGGCGGTACACCTTCGTGAGAGGAGTGCTCCGGCAGGCTGCCTACTGCTTCAGTGTCTCCATCCATGTGCTCGAGCAGTTTGATGGCAAAGCTGTTCAATAGGCGACTCTGCCGATACACCGTGTTGATTCGCTGAGGCTTGAGGCGAGGGGAAATCCACTCAAGCTGATCGAGGTGTTTGAGGCCAACCCCTGTGATCCGTTGGTTGAAATCTCCGCAGGCGAAGAACGATTCAATAGCAGGGTCAGTCAGGCTCTCCATGCAAGCAAGCTGGAGGAGCGAGAAGTCCGTGGCTTCGTCTACTAGGACTTGCTGCAGGAATTGGCTCGAGATCCTGGCAAGCTCGGTGAAGCGAGGTTCGTCTATATGCCGCTTCACAAAATCCTGGCGGATGAGTTCGCGAGCGGATCGAAGCATGAGGAGAAGAATGGCGTCGAGCTCTGTCTCATCAATGTGGGAAGCGTGCTCTGGCCGCTCATAGCGGTACCGATCAAGCGTTACGCTGTCGCGACGGAACGCTCTGTAGCTTGCCGGGACATCAAGTATGTACCGTTTCCAGGCGTCCCTGAAGCGCCGCAGCGCGTTCTGGAAGCACATCTCTCGCCCAAGCGTTTCAAGCCATTCATCTGAGGGGACTCGATCTCCAAGCCAGTCTCGTAATTGAGCTGCACGGCTTGTCTTGCCTAGATTGCTGTTACGATAGCGAGTGCGCGCATAGGCCTGAAGGAACTTTCGGTAAGCCGCGAATGCTTTGAGCTCTGCGCTGTGCGACGGCGTAGCAGTACCATCGTCAGCAGTATCGTCATCAAATTCGGCACCTTCCTCGTCCTCATCATCATTTTGGCCAAGGCTATCAAGGAAGGTGGCCATTTCTGCGAAGACGACTTTGTTCCGGTTGTGAAGGAGGTTGCCTTGCTTCTTGATCAGATCGTCTGTGGTTGAGCGACTGGCTTTGAGCATAGGATCAATCCGCGTCTCGAGATTGTTCCACTCGGCATACGCGCTCAGCAATCCTTCTGGTCGAAGTCCATCTGACATTGCAAACAGCTTGTGCACCACTGCGTCTACTAGGTTCGGGGCAGAATCCCGCAGCAAAATTGCTCCTTCCTTCAGAGAGGAGAGGAGGCGGCTTTGGTGTAGAGCTTTAAAATCGGCAAACCACTGGCGCGGATCATCGTTGATGTCCACCGGGGCGAATTGATGATCTTCCTTGAGAATGCATGTGCCACTGTTGCCCGTCTTGAGGATGCCAAATGTAGACCTTGCCAGTTCATGTCGGCGCTTGCTCCAGGTCTTGATATGCTCGTCCGAAGCCGGCACGTTTTCACGGTTGAAGGCCTCTTTGACGTAATGCTTTAAGAGGTCTGACGGCGTGAACATCATCCAGCGTGAGCGCTTAGACTGGGGGCCCAGCAAGAGGCGCTCGTCCTGGCTAAGCGCCTCCCAGTCGAGCTTCTGGCCGAGACGTTTAATCAGGGTGGTTGTTTTGCCTGTCCCCGGTGGGCCAAGGATGATTAGCTGGTGGTCTACTGAAAGGCGGAAAATTTCGTCCTGAAATTTGTCAAGAATCGCTTGGTCTCGAAGAGCCATAGCGTTTCGGATCTCGTGACGCACACCTTCGCGGATCTTCTCAGTTTCGGACGTGCCGGCGAGCATGGCGAAAAACGAATTGCTGTCGTCGGGCTGTATAACCTTGCGAAGAGACGGGATCGTCTGAGGTGCTGAGCTTTCTTGGCGCCAAATGCTGTCGATTGAGTCCCAGAGCTCAGCGCTTTTCTGAGGCTTTAACTCGAGTTTGTCCAAGACCCGGTAGCTGACTTTTTTACCCGCGATCTCTACATCAACGTCCTCACCTGCGCCGTGGGCAGCCAAGCGACCGAACGGAGAGCGGTAACCAGCTAGCTTGCCGTTATTGAGGACGAATCCTCCTGTGGTGCGGCAGATGTAGTAGGTCTCAACCTGGCCTTTCTCGTTTTCCACCACGATCCGCGAGACAGCTGGCTCTCGGATGAGGCTAACCAGTGATTTGGTCACATCGTCAGAGATGGATGCGATCTGCTCAACGGCAGCGGCACCGGTGAAGGTATTCACAAATGCTAAGGCATCAGAGGCTTCGCGACTCCCCGATGTGAGCTGTTTGGAAGCAATTTGTTCGATCTGGTGAAACGAGTCTAAAGCGTCGTTGGCAAGATCCAACGCATCATTGGCACTCATTGAAGCACTCCCTGTTTCAAATGTTCATGACTTCGTCTGCCAGACATGCATGTGCGTAGATTCATGTACTCATGGCGATGTTCATCGGCTGCCCCAGATCCTAAATCCTGATGGCTTTTGTTGCTAGCAGATTGCTATGAATCTGGTATTGTCCGGGCATTGTCGCCTTTCGCGACTCGCCGGCACAGGAGACGCCAGCTTGGGAACTCTGCAGAAATCGTCGCCCTTTCTATCTAGATTTGCGACGCCTAGAACAGGAGAGGACCGTATCCCGGGCTTCTATTCCCCGGAGCTCCAGATGTGGGCCGTTGAGGCTCCTGATGGAGTAGTTCCAATCATCGCTGACGGGGCCCTGAATGAGCTGATGACCAAGACCAAGGTCAACGCTGAGCAGGATGACGAGGCGTGCTGGCAGGTTGAGCTGTTGACCAAAACCTACCAGAGAGTCGAAAGCGATGACGACGATCCCAGTCCTTACCGAGGCCAATCGGCTGATTCAGGCTCCCCGCGTCGATTCGACTCGAGCAATCACCTGCTGCAGCTGGTTACCAAAACCGATGCGACGACTGAGCGCGATGATCAATGCAGTGCCAATCACATCCTGGAGCTGATCACCAAGACTAATGTCGAGCTGGAGCGGGACGACAATGGTGATCCAACCTTTGGGCTAGATGCTCGTTACTACTCGGACTGAACTGGAAACGCTTCATGTTGCTGTTGGTTACAAATTGTCGTGACATCACAATGGACTACGTGGTTGCTGAGCTCCGTCGACGTGGCCAGCCTTTTTTCCGGCTGAATACCGAACAGTTGCCCCAAGCGTTGTGCTCGATGGCAGGGTTTCCCCGGGACGCGTGGTCTATTTCGCTAGACGGGGTAGTAGTCCGCGGGGCAGCGATAACAGGAGCTTATTTCCGTAGGCCGGGAGCTCCAGTTGTACCGGACACGGCAACGGATCCTGGAGAGCGGGCCTACATCGAAGCGGAGTGGAGTAGCTTCCTCAAAAGCCTTTACTCCCGTTTAGAAGGCCGGTGGCTGAACTCTCCCACCAAGATCTTCATGGCTGAGGACAAGCCGATGCAGCTCCTTCTCGCGCAGGAGATCGGCTTCCATGTACCACAGGCATTTGTGACGAACGACATCTTATGCGCTAGGGCTATCTCTGCTCTTGGCCAGGCCATTGGCAAGCCTCTTCGACAAGCGGTGTTAGCAGGCGAAACGGAGCGAGTCATCTTCACCTCTCGACTCGCTGAGATTGAGGATGAACAGGCGGAGGCCATCAGGCTGAGTCCTTTCATTGTGCAATCAGAGATCTTGAAGCAATACGATGTCCGAGTGACCGTCGTGGGCGAGCGGGTTTTTGTGACCGCGATCTGGTCACAAGATAACGAGGAAACGATAACTGACTGGCGCAAGGGTAGTCGTCCTGATCTTCGCCACGAAAAGATTGTTCTTGATCGACGCGTTGAACGTCAGTGCGTGAAGCTCGTCCAGCGCCTAGGCCTTCGTTACGGGGCGATCGATTTGGTTTGCGATCAATCGGGCAAATTGTGGTTCTTGGAGATAAACCCGAATGGGCAGTGGGCCTGGATCGAGAATCTCACGGGTTACCCAATCGCTGCTGCAATCGTAGACGAGCTGACGGTGAACGCCATTGCTCAAACTTAAAGACTGGCTTCATTGGGTATGGCCGACCCTCATCCCGTTGTCGCCTGGTCAGCAGGCTGAAGATGTGGAATGGAAGCAGGGTATTGCTGCGTCTGTTCAGGCGGGGGATTGGTCGACAGACAGCGACGTGGTGCTGGACGAGTCACGCCGTCTTTTCGATGCAGAGGTTGACCGCCGGAAGGGAGCTGACGCGAAAGCCGGTATCTACCTAGCCGCCATTACGGCGCTGATACCCGTCCTAGTCTCACTGCTGCCCACTCTGTGGAGCGACAAGTCGAGCAAATGGCTAGGCTGCATTGGTCTCGTCCTGTTCGGATTGGCAGTGGCCTTTCTGCTACGCGCAGGGGCGTGGGCATTCAGAACGTTGAAAGTCGCAGGGTTCGCTCAGCTTGGCCCAGGAGAGCTAGCCAATACCTGGAAAGAAAGCTCGCCTAAAGCGGGCTTAGCCAAACAGCTCGCCCGCGCCGTTCTGCATAACTACTCGCTGGTCAACGAAAAAGTGACCGGCATCAAAATGACCTATGAGTATCTGCTTCGGGCCTTTTTGACCTTCACTATTCTCCTTGTGCTTCAGGTGATGTGGCCGTTTGGCGCGTGGGTAGTCGAGAAGAGCGCCAGGTTGATCGAGGCTCCCGTCCCAGCTCCATTGATCATGTGCTACTCATGACGGTACGAATCCGAACGATCTATCCCTGAATATGCTACGTATCCAGTACTTTTGAGATGTTTGAGCATGCATTTGAGGCGGTGCTATGGGCGGAGTCAAGAGAATGATGGAAGAGGACATGGAGCGAGGTTTCTCGCGAGTCGAGGACACGTTCGTGTGCTTACACTGCGTCGAAGATGACGGCCTCAAAGCTTTCATCAAGGATAATTCGGTGAGAGGAACCTGCAGCTATTGCGATGGAAGCCGACGCGTCGCGGACATGAATGACGTGATTGAGCACGTTTTCAATAGCCTCTCAATAGAGTGGGGCGAAGCTACGAATGAGGGGCTCGCTTACGAAACCCGTGAAGGAGGCTGGCAGGGCCGCGTATGCGGCACTTGGGAGCTTCTCTATTATCACGGCCCCGAGTGTGCGGAAGAAGTGTTCGACACTATCGCCGGATCCATACACGACGTGGCGTGGTGCGAGAGAGATCCGTATTCGTTACCCATAGATCGAACGCTGGTCTACGGATGGCAGAGCTTCAGTCATTTCATCATTCACACAGCACGATTCGTGTTTTACAAAGCTGTGAACACCTCATATGCGGCTGATCAGCACGATGAGATGAACCCGGTCGAAATTCTTGAAACGCTGGGGAGCGTCGCGAAAAAGCTCGACCTAATTGATACAGTGCCTACAGGGCAGTCGATCTTCCGCGTTCGCATCGTCGATCCTGAGGTTCACCTCAGCCGAGCTAGTGAGCTTGGGCCGCCACCAGCCGCGCATGCGAACATGCCGAACCGGATGAGCCCCGTGGGAATCCCTATGTTCTACGGGGCGTTCGATCAAGACACCGCAATTCGTGAAACCTACGATCCTGCTGAGGAAGCCCTTAAGAAGGCAGCCACCGGCGAGTTTTCGCCTATCAGGGATCTGCGGGTGGTTGATCTGTCCCGCTCGTTTTATGTGCCGAGCCTTTTCGATCCTGAACTGCAAACGCTAAGGCCATACTTCAGCTTCATGCGTGACTTCGTCGAGGATTTCACCAAACCGATCGAGCGAAGCGATCGAGCTCACGCGGACTATGTCCCGACCCAGGTGGTGACTGAGTATTTCAGGCACGTCTACCGTACCGATGACGATCATCAAATTGATGGGATCATCTACCCGAGCTCGAAGACTGGGAACAAGGCGATCGTTATTTTTGCTGATGATTCAGGCTGTATCGACGCTGGGGATACGTCTAGTGATCGAACGCTGTTGCGGCTCGACAGAGCATTCGACGTTGACCTGGCCGACTTCGCGGCAGGCGAAGATGACGATGAGATCTTCTGACTATCTGCAGATGCCCTGGGGAAGCAGGGCATCTGTTGAGTGGCTTGGGATTACCCCTGGGAATCGCCAGTCTTTATAAGCCTCAACGGAGAAGCAGGCACCTTGAGCATGAACTGGTTCTCGACCATCTGGCTGGTCAGTCCAGCCCCTGCGAGAACCCGGCTCCAAGTCGAAAAATCCAGGAGATCGATTGCTCGTTGCACAAGCAGGGGAGACTCCATTGGGATGAGCTCGTCGAACTCCTCGTGCTTAGTAAACCCTTTCCGAGCGAGATAAGTGAAGCCGCTCTTGGCTTGGTCAGCGGTGAGAAGATCCAAAGCCCGTGCACGATAAATCAGCGCCTTGAAACTGACCTTCCAGCGAAGCTTCAAGTCTTTCAGCGCTGGCCAGTTGAGATACTTACCTCGCATTGCTGGGAACTCAGCCGCGAAGCTAGCCCTTGGCATGAGTAAAGCGCTGGCGAACTGATTGGCTTGCTCTTCCGTTTCCCAGCAGCCGGTTTCCACCCCTTGATGCATCACAAGATGACCGAGCTCGTGGGCCAGATCGAAGCGCTGCCGTCCAGGGTTCACCTTTGAGGTATTCCGGACGATCAATGGACGTTTGTTGAACAATGAAAAGGCGTCAACGCGATCGTCCGCGTCCGCCAGGTTGACGACGAGCACCCCAATTTTTTCCGCAAGCTTGGTAACGCTCGAAAGTGGGCCCAAACCTATTCCTTGCTCTCTCCTAAAACGCTCGGCCACCTGTTCAATTTTTCCGGCACCTGTGACTGGCTCCTCGATGGCATGGAAATCGACGGAGGGAAAAGCTACCTCCTTGTCCAGCTCATCAACGAGAAGCTCGAAGATCTCCACTTGGGCTGCGATTGTTTTCTTGAGCGTTTGGGTCGAGGCTCGCACGCTACGAAAGTGGCATTGTTCAAGCTCAACACCACTTTTGCGCGGAACGAAGAAGAAGCTCTCCTTGACGTTCAGGATTCCGCATAGCTGCTTCAACTGTCCAGGATTGGGAAGTGAGTTGATCTCAAGCTTGTGTGCGTATTGTCTGGTCACGCCAAGGAGCTCGCCGATTTCAGCAAGGGATCGCCCCGAGGCGCACCTTGCAAGGCGGAGCTTGTCGGGTGAGAACTCATCACCCAGAGGCAGAAGGCCTGTTGTGTCATTCATCTTTCAAGTCAGCGTCTTTCGTTTCTTTCTGCGCAGCGTCCTTATCGCGACGAACTGGCAGAGAATCATCAATTTCAACAATAGGGGAAAGCTCGGTGACGCGGACAGAAACCAGAGGTTCGTAGTTATGTGTCCACTTGCTAACGACATTTCGGTTGGTGTCGAAGCCCAGGACAGACACGGTGAGAGTCGGGCCATCTGGATTTCGATCGCTGTCTACGTACAGCCGCCACGTTACGTTCCCGTCAGTAGCCGGCCCTAGAAGGCTGTCGTGGTAAAGCTCAACGACGTTCTTCTCCACTCGATAGCCTTTTTTGCGAGTGTCGGGATCATCCGTGACCACCTGCATCAAAACCCCATCAATGCTGACCGTGAAATCCAGCGTGTTGTTGACGAGCTTGAACCAAGGGAGGTCAGCCTGGAGATGTAAACGCTTGAAGCGGCCATGAATGCGACCGTAAGGGAAGATCCCTCGAGTCCAGTTAGTGTCATCGTCAGTGGAGGTAGCCTCGAGCGCTTTGTAAGCAGCATCCAATAGGTTGTTGCAGACGACATCAAGGTGAGCGCGGCTGAGCTTCGGCTCAAGCTCGCTTGGATGCTGGTAATCAGGCATGCATTTCTCCGAAAAGCGTGCAAATAATCTGTAGTGTCAACCGGGATTTTTGTGCATAATTCTGAGAATGTCAACCTCTGGCATAGTGGTCAGAGTGATCAGTAGCCATGCTAACAAGGCGTGCGCTTTGGCTGCTCAAACTCATGCGAGCTTGGCGAATCTTGGGGTGATTGGGGGTTTTATGAACGTTTTCATCAGCTCTGTCGTTCGAAACTTTGAGAGCTATCGGGCGGCAGCCAAGAAAGCTGTCACGCTGCTGGGGCATGTGCCAGTGATGTGCGAGGATTTTGGGGCGCGGCCTTATTCCTCTCAAGAAGCTTGCATGACTGAGGTCGAGCAGGCAGATGTGGTGGTGCTGGTGCTAGGTGCAGATTTCGGATTCAGAACTGCATCTGGGGAGTCAGTGACACAGCAAGAGTTCCGGCGCGCTCGTGCTGCAGACAAGCCCATCCTCGCGTTCCTGCACGATGTGGACGTGGAGGGGCCCCAGCAGGAGTTTCGCTGGGAAGTATCGGATTATGTCGACGGCCTTTTCCGCGCGACATTCGCCAATGAGCAGGAGCTTTCGGATGGTATCGTCCGGGCATTAAACCAGCTGAATACGAACCGAAGTGCAGTTAGTGAGGAGGAATTTGAGAAACAACTTCAGATTCGGAACGCCAACGGTCGGTGGGGTGGCAGAGACCACGAAACACGGATCGAGCTGGCCTTCCTCCCTCAGCCTGCTAGCCCTAGCAGTCTGCGTGCCATCCACGCGGAGCATGAATCGTATTTCTTGAAGTTTTGCCAAGCTGGACTCAGCACGGTCAAAGCCGGCTATGTGGACTTCGACAGGGATGAGCTTACTGGAATTGATGCTCCAGGCTTGATCTGGCGGCATCACGATCGTGGACTGTCCTGGTTGTCGATGACCTTGGCAAACCCAGTCCGCACGTCTAACCACTTTGACGGGTACTACATATCGCCAACACAAGTGAGACGCTTGGCAGAGGCTGCGCATGAGATTCTTTGCCAGGGCCGAGGAGGGTGGTTTCAACTGTCTCTCTATGGCGTTTCATACAAGGTATTTGCTGAGCCGCCTGCGGTTGCCACCAGCAGTTTCACTATGTCGCACCGGTCGGAGCAAGAGGTGGAGGAACGCCGGCTGCTCGTCCCAGCTACCCCTGCGACTTATGGGCGATGGCTTGATGACGTGATGTTCAAGTTCAAGCGTAAACTGTCGTCATAGCCTGTCTTTGCGCCTGGCATAGGGCTACCAGGCGCGCCTCGCGTACTTAGCTGGAAGAAATATGAAGGATCATCCCGCTCTCAGCCACCTCTTCAAGTTTGAAGAAACGACCAGCCACCTTGAGGGCGGGGAAAACAACACAAGCGGCGTAGGGGGCACTGTATTGAGTGGATATTCCTTGGACGTCGAACACTATCTGGCCGGGTGGAAAGCCTAGGTTTTGGGCACGCGTCAGGTTGTGAAGTGCTCCCTCCCTCTCTCCATTTGCCTCTGCAACCTCAATCACTTTCAGGCGGAGAGTGTCCACGTCGTCGTCAATCACTTCGGTGAAAAACTGCTGCCTGCGATGCTTTCCGAAGCCGAATCCTGCTGAGTTGGCAGAGCCAATACGATTGAGCGCGATGCATGCAACGGTAACCAGTTCCATACCACTTCCTTGGTTTGCCTACGGTACTCATTTCATAGATGAAAAATGGTTGGAACGCCAGGAAGCTCAAGAGGTTAAGCGGAACCTTCCAATTTCTTGGCGAGCCCGCCGAACTGCTGTGCGGGCTCCACGTACCTCAACGCCGATTTCAGATCGCCCCAACCTATGAATGATTGCTATTCAGTTAGTACTTGTTGGTCGTTTGGATTTTCAATCTTCGGGGGTAGAAGGGCCCTTACGGGCTTTTGAAAACCGGCGTGATCATGGGGCGACGGTTGTCCTGCAAGCGATGCCTGTGTCAGCCACTGCGACATCAACCCAGCAAGCGCTCAGACTGCTCCAACGGCAATGAGCACTCTGCGTATTTGAGCTGAGGTGATCCGATAGCATTCAACGGCGATAGGGAACTGTCGCAGGTGATTTTTCGAGAAGAAGATTGTTGAGCCTTAGGCTGGGGGCATCCTTTTCAAACCATCCAAAGCATGCCCTCAGATATGCCCCCAATGTAGCAATTTTCTGGAAGTGGATGGATCTCCATGGTCTATGAAAAGGCAGAAATGATCAGCTAAACAGCCTGCCCGACAACGCCTAAAGACTCTCAGGGTCGCCGAAGAACATCTGAATCCGCGAACGCAACCAGCGTTCGCCCGGATCATTATCCTGCGAACCACGCCAAGCCATGTGCAACTCGAAACTGCGCACCGGCAGCGGCGGATCTTCAGCCCGCACACCGCCCGCGGCGGTCAGTGCCTCAGCTGTGTAGTCCGGCACCGTCGCCACAATATCTGTGCCCGCGAGCAGGGTGCTCAACCCGTTGAACTGCGGCACAGCCAGCACCACATGCCGTTTGCGCCCGAGTTTTTCCAGTTCTTCGTCAATAAAGCCGCTGAGGTCGCCGGCGAATGACACCAGTGCATGGGGGCGAGCGCAGTAATCATCCAGGCTCAACGGCCCCGGCACGGTGTCGGCGCGCAACAGCTTCGGCTGGCTGCGGCGCAGTACCTTGCGCTTGGCGTTGGCCGGCAGGTCGGTGGTGTAGCTGACACCGATGGAGATCTCACCGGAAGCCAGCAGCCCCGGCATCAGGATGTAATTGACCCGACGCACCACCAACACAATCCCCGGCGACTCGGCACGTAGGCGCTTGAGCAGCATGGGCAGCAAGGCGAACTCGACGTCGTCCGAAAGGCCGATGCGGAACACGGCGGTACTTGTGGCAGGATCGAACTCGGCCGCACGGCTGACGGCGGTGGAAATCGAATCCAGTGCCGGCGAGAGCAGGGCGAAGATCTCGACCGCCCTGGCGGACGGCTCCATGCTGCGGCCGGTACGCACGAACAAAGGATCATCGAACAGGCCGCGCAGGCGCGAGAGCGCCGCACTGATGGCAGGCTGGCCGAGGAACAGTTTTTCCGCAGCGCGGGTCACGCTGCGTTCGTGCATCAACGTTTCGAAAACGATCAACAGGTTCAGGTCGACACGACGCAGGTCATTACGATTCATCTGGAGTCCTGGCAGAGTCAGCAAACTTGACGTGGGCGGCCATATGAGAACAATGGCCAGCAGGAATATTACGGGGAAAGGCTGGTACTCTGCACCGGGTAATTCAGTTTTTCCTACATAGGCTGCTTCGGTTTCTTACGACATTTGACGATGTTGCCGCCGCTGCGGAATCAATGACAGGCATGTCGACTATTAATAGCCACAGATAGTGTTGGGTTGAAAGCCCAGCTAGAGTTCAAGGCATTAGAGGTTCATTTGGCGAGGTTTGCGATGTCCCGCACGATCCGTTTTCACAAGTTTGGTCCAGCCGAGGTGCTCAAATGCGAAGAGCATGCGACGGCTCTGCCTGCACCGGGCGAAGTGCAGGTGCGCGTCGAAGCGATCGGCATCAGTTGGTATGACACTCTCTGGCGCCAGAACCTGGCCCCGTCCCATGCCCGTCTGCCTTCAGGCCTTGGCCAGGAGATGGCCGGTATCGTCACCGCTGTCGGTGATGGCGTCGATGACCTGGAAGTCGGTGACAAGGTCGCCAGCTTCCCGGCCCAAAGCCCGAACGACTACCCGGTCTACGGTGAGCTGATCGTTCTGCCGCGCTCGGCGGTCACCCGTTATCCGGATGTGCTCAGCCCGATTGAAGCCAGCGTGCACTACACGCCGTTGTTGATTGCCTATTTCGCCTATGCCGATCTGGCACGGGTCAAACCCGGGCAATTCGCCCTGGTGACCGACGCCAGTCATTGCGCCGGACCTTCGTTCGTACAACTGGGCAAGGCCTTGGGTGTTCGAGTGATCGCCGCGACCAAGACCGCGGAGGAACGTGAATACCTGCTGTCGCTGGGTGCCGATAAAGTGATCGTCACCGAGGAAGAAGATCTGCTGATGCGGATCAACAAGATCACCGATAACCGCGGCGTGGACGTGGTGTTCGATGGTTTGGGCGGTCCGCAGATGTCGTTGCTGGGCGATGTGCTGGCACCTCGCGGCAGCCTGGTGCTGTACGGCCTGCAAGGTGGCAACCAGACGCCTTTCCCGGCCTGCGCAGCGTTCCAGAAAAATATTCAGTTCTTCGTCCACTGCATTGGCAACTTCACGGGCAAGCCGGAACTGGGCATCACCCAGGACCAGGCCGCGCTGCAACGTGCCTTGCGCGACATCAATCAGCTGACCGCCGACCGCGTTCTGCTGCCGCTCAAGACCCGGGTCTTCCCGTTTGCCGAGTTTGTCGAAGCACACCGCTACATGGACGAATGCCCGTGTCGCGAACGGGTCGCGCTGCAGGTCGAACCGGCGTAGCACTTATCCAACAGTCCTCCCAAGAGTCCGTGCCCGCACGGACTCTTTCGTTTCAGCCCCCGAAACCCGTCGATCCGCAGGCCGGTCCAGCAACTGAACTGGTTTTTGCCCGTAATCTGTAGCTTCTAATCAGCCACTAAGCCCTGATAATTGAATGATTACTTTCATCTCAAGGAATGAGTCATGGCTGGGTATCAGGCTGGAACTTTTCACTGTGCGCCATCGGTGCAAATCTGCAAATTAGTTGGTTGTTGTTTAGTTGCCAAAAAGACAGCGACAACTTTCTTCCTTATTTCTTGTATTAAGTGTCTGTGGGACCTTGTCGGACATTTCCTAGGACTCCCGTTTAAAACGAGAAAGCCCTTGCCAGCTGGGCACTCCGGCCTTTCCTTTGTCTTTAAAACGAGGGGGCGCTGCGAACGTTTCAAATAATTTCAAGAAAATTCAAGTGTGAGCATTTGGCAATAAAGTCCATGACTCCATTCGCGCCGACAGTCCAACGGGATTTGCTGTCTGCACGATATTGAACTTACGAGTATCAGGTAAATAAAGATGACCAGCATCCATGACCAAGCGATGAACTATGTCTATCAACAAGTGCTGCAGCGATTGCTGGGTTTTTTCTCCCGGGCCGAACGCACTGCATTGCAATTGTTGATTCAGCGCCTGGCGGTAGCGGCCGGGGGCATGGAGCGGATTGGCGATTACAAGGTGTTGGCGATCCAGTCCGGGGCTCGTGACAACTGTTACACCCTGGCGCTGTTGCGTGCTGCGCAGTTGACCATTGCTACCCGTACACCGGCGACATTCCAGTTGCGCATCGCCTCGTTACGGTTGAACGGAGCAAACTGCGCGGCCGTGGAAAACATGCACCGGACCAACAGCGCATTGTTTGTCTATGACGATCCCCGGGTCGAGGTGTTGATGGTCGATGATCGGGAGGTATTGCCGTTCAATCATCTGACGCCGGTCTCCGACTCCGGTCGCGAGTCCGGCCGCCTGAACCTGCTGCTGATCGGCCATCGCCGGGAATGGCGCGGCGGGTTCGACCTGTGGGATGACGGTTATCTGGCCACGGGAGAGTTCTACGGACAAATCGCCCGCTGGGACGGAGGTGTCGACGCGTTGCTCATCAGTGACACGCCGCGTCAGCAGAAGCAATTCATCGAGGGTTTGAAACGTGCCGCCACCAAGGCCGGGCTGCAGTTTTCCCACACGGGCGAGGCCGGTTATGCGGGGTTGTTTGCATTGCTCGATGAACTGGGCAGCGACTTTTATCAGGGGTTCTACGCCGATTACGCCCAGGCCCCGTGGCGTCCGCAAGAGCGCTTCGAGACCTGTCGCCGTACGGCCTGCATCGACATTCACGATTTGCTGGTCAGCAACCTGGAAGAACGCTGGCCAATGCTGACTGAATTTCTCGGCTTCCAGCCCGACGAACTGTCCGCGCAGATCAGCGACAACGAGTTTGTCAGCCCGTCGATCTCGGCGCACGTCAGGGGGTTGCAAGCGTGCTACGTGCAGGGCCGCAATTACGAATCCGGCATTGCGCAATACCTGCAACGCGCCCTGGTGATGATGCGCCGCAAGCGCGTGCCCGAGCGATTGTGCGAGCAGGCCATCGAGGTCTTCGGCAATCCGGCGACAATGACCGAACTGCGCGCCCGGGCGGCGGCCGAGGCGCAAAAGAACCTGGGCCTGAGCGAAGCACAACTGGTGTGCCTGCTGTTTTCGCCTTTTATCGATAAAGGCGCGGGGCTCGAGCCTTTTCTGCGTCAGTGCCATCCGGGCATGCTGGTGGCCATGCCCGAGTTGCACAAGGCCATGCAGGGGCACCCGGTCGCCGAACAGATCATGCAATGGATGATTGATGTCAGTGGATTACCCCTGAGCCTGATTGGCCAGCTTTACCGCATGGAGTGGACGCCCGCAGTCGATGGCGGGGCGCCTGGGGCAATCATCCAAAGGGCTGCGTCGCACAATACGCCGGACGATCCTGACGCCGGCATCACGATGGAGGATGAATGGTCAGCGGGTCACTGAGCGTGGGCGGATTTTCAGCCAGCGTGGCTGGCCTTCGCCGATGAAAGGTCCACGAGAAACGGATTTCGCCTATCAGGCGGTTTATCGATACCTGGTCAGCCTGATCAACGAGTCTGAAGGGGATTCGCGCATCCGCCTGCCGTCGCTGCGGCATCTGGCTGAGCGCCTCAATGTGTCGATTTCGACCATTCAGTACGCTTATTCGCTGCTGGAGAAAGAAGGGCGCGTCTATTCGGTGGCCAAGTCCGGCTACTACGCGTTGCCGGTGTCCTCGATCAACCTGCAGGACAGCGGCAGCGACTTGCTGGAAGCGGTCTACGTCAATGCCAGGCGCCCGGGGATGCTGGTCCTGAGCGCCGATGAACCGGCGTTGCTGCAACCGCTCGACAGTCCTTTGTTGCTGCTGGAGCGGGAGTTGCTGCGCCAGTATCCCCGCCAGCCGCAGTCGCCTTCGCAACCCTGCGGCGAACTCGAATTGCGTACCGCCCTGGCAGCACGCTACACCACATCTCCCATGCGTTACTGGCACGCCGACGATGTCTACATCGGCGCCGACCTGCGCGGTGTACTGGAAATCCTGATCGCCGTGCTGGGCTTGAAAGACGCCACGGTGGTGGTCGAATCGCCGTGCGACTGGACGATCCTGCGTTTGTTCCAGGCCGCCTGTGTGCGGGTGATCGAATTGCCTGTGCAAGCCGATGGTGGCCTGGACCCGGAACGGTTGAAAATGCTCCTGGATACCGAGCCGGTAAGGCTGGTGCTGTTGTCATCGGCCCTCAACATGCCCCGTGGCAGCCTGGCGCCTGACGACAACAGGCAGACCATTGCCCGACTGTTGGCCGCGCACGACAGCTGGGTGCTGGAGAACGACTGTTATGGCGAACTTGGATTCGACCTGGGCGGCGTGCGCTTTCGAGACTTGCTGGACCCTGAACGTCTGATGGTGTTTTCCACGTTCGAGAAAATCATCGGGCCGGAAGCGCCCTATGGATATCTGCTTTCAAGGCATTTGAGCGCTGATCTGCAACGGCACTTTCTGCTGCGTTCCTTCCGACTCTCGCCGATTCGCCAGAAAGCCATCGCCCGCTTGTACAGCAGCGGGCGCATCGATCAACACCTGCTGGTGCTGCGGCGGCTGCTCAATGAACGCAAGAATCAACTGACCCAGTTGTTGCAGGAGCGTTTGGGTGATGCCTTGCGTTTCGTCGAGCCAGAAGGTGGTGCAACGGTCTGGGTGCGCTCTTTGCGTCGGGTCAATGTCCGTCGTGTGTTCCAGCGTCTGCTGGCGCATCAGGTGGTCATTGCACCGGGGGAGCTGTTCAGCCTCCACGGTCTGCACGGACAGCATTTTCGCCTGAGCCATACCTTCGGTGGCGATCACAACCTGGCGGCCGCGCTGGGACTGCTGGGGGATGCGCTGCGCCTGGAATCGATCGAGTGAGTGAGTGACAAAAAATAACAACCGCCACTGTGTTGGATCGATCCCATCGCCTTGCGGTCCAACTGCCAGTAAACTGCGACCCAACTCCTGAACCACTCTATTCCAGAGGTTTTGCATGACACTCAGTCCTTTTGCGGGTAAACCGGCACCGGCACAATTGTTGGTCGACATCCCGCGACTGGTAACGGCCTATTACACCGGCCAGCCTGATGCCGCGATTTCGACCCAGCGCGTTGCCTTCGGCACGTCCGGGCACCGGGGCAGCTCGTTCGACTTGAGTTTCAACGAGTGGCACGTGCTGGCGATCAGTCAGGCGATCTGCCTGTACCGCGAAGCTCAAGGCATCGACGGCCCGCTGTTTGTCGGCATCGACACCCACGCACTGTCCACGCCGGCCGGCGCCAGCGCCCTCGAAGTACTGGCGGCCAACGGCGTGACCGTGATGATCGCCGAAGGTGACGAGTACACGCCGACACCGGCCATTTCCCATGCGATTCTCTGCTACAACCGCGGACGCACCAGCGGCCTGGCCGACGGCATTGTCATCACGCCGTCCCACAACCCGCCGCAAAGCGGTGGCTATAAGTACAATCCAACCAACGGTGGCCCGGCCGATACCCACATCACCAAGTGGATCGAAGCCAAGGCCAACGAACTGCTGGCCAACAAGCTCGCTGGCGTCAAGCGCATCAGCTACGAGCAGGCACTGAAGGCCGGCACCACCCATCGCCACGATTACCTCAACACCTATGTCGCCGACCTGATCAACGTGATCGATTTCGACGCCATCCGCGACGCCAAGCTGCGCCTGGGTGTCGATCCGCTGGGTGGAGCAGGGGTGCGCTACTGGTCGGCGATTGCCGAGCATTACCGCCTGGACCTGGACGTGGTGAACAAAGAGGTCGACCCGACCTTCCGCTTCATGACTGTCGACTGGGATGGCCAGATCCGCATGGACCCATCGTCCAGCCACGCCATGCAAGGCCTGATCGGCCTGAAAGAACGCTTCGATGTGGCGTTTGCCTGCGATCCGGACCACGACCGCCATGGCATCGTCACCCCGTCCGGTGGCTTGCTGGCGCCGAACAACTACCTCGCCGTGGCCATCGACTACCTGTTCCAGAACCGTCCGCAATGGCGCGCCGATGCTGCAGTAGGTAAAACGGTGGTCAGCAGCGGCCTGATCGATCGCGTGGCCAAGCGCCTGGGTCGTCGCCTGTACGAGGTGCCGGTCGGTTTCAAATGGTTTGCCGATGGTCTGTTTGACGGTTCCCTGGGTTTCGGCGGTGAAGAAAGCGCCGGTGCCTCGTTCCTGCGCAAGGACGGCGGCGTCTGGAGCACCGACAAGGACGGTTTGATTCCGGCCTTGCTGGCCGCCGAGATGACCGCCCGCACCGGTCGCGACCCGAGCCAGGCGTACCGTGCCTTGACCGACGAACTGGGTGAGCCGTTCTCGGTACGGGTCGACGCCAAGGCCAATCCGGAGCAGAAGGCGCTGTTGAGCAAACTCTCGCCGCAACAGGTCACCTCGACCCAGCTGGCCGGCGAGCCGATCCAGAGCATCCTCAGCCACGCACCGGGCAATGACCAGGCCATTGGCGGCCTCAAGGTCATGACCGAGAACGGCTGGTTCGCGGCGCGTCCGTCGGGCACGGAAGACATCTACAAGATCTACGCCGAAAGCTTTGTCAGCGACGACCACCTCAAGCAACTGGTGGCCGAGGCGCAAACGCTGGTCGATGGTGCCATTTCCGCGAAATAAACACACAACCCTGCAGCAACTAAAAAGGGGCGACCATTCACGGCCGCCCCTTTTTTTGTGCCGCCCGGCATTTACCGAATCAGGCCAGATCCACCAGAACAATCTCGCTGTCCTCGATGGCCGTCACCCGCAGCACTTGCTCATCGGCAACCGCTACACCGTCTCGAGCTTGTACACGCAAGCCATTGACTTCAATGACCCCGGAGGCTGGCACCAGGTACGCACGACGCCCCTTGTCCAGCGGGTATTCGGCAGACTCACCGGCCTTCAGATTGGCCGCTACCAGCCGGGCATCGGCGCGAATACGCAGGCTCTGGTCGTCGCCTTCCTTGCCGCTGGCCAGGGTGACAAAGCCTTCGCGGTCGCCTTTCGGGAACGGCTTGGCGCCCCAGGACGGCGCCAGGCCGGACTCGTTCGGGATGATCCAGATCTGGAAAATCCGGGTCGGCGTCGCTTCCAGGTTGTACTCGCTGTGGGCGATCCCGGTGCCGGCACTCATGACCTGGACGTCACCGGCTTCGGTGCGGCCCTTGTTGCCAAGGTTGTCCTGGTGGGCAATGGCGCCTTCGCGGACATAGGTGATGATTTCCATGTCGCGGTGCGAGTGTTGCGGGAAACCGGTGCCCGGGGCGATCACGTCGTCGTTCCAGACCCGCAGGTTGCCCCAGTTCATGCGCTTGGCATCGTAGTATTCGGCGAACGAAAAATGATGGTGGGCATCCAGCCAGCCGTGGTGAGCGCCGCCGAGGGAGTTGAAGGGTCTGAGTTCAAGCATGATCGTCTCCAGGAAAGGTTCGTCATGGGGCCAGGTGCCTGAGCCACGAAGCGAGACCGGTGAGTGATGACGGCCATCATCCAACAGGTAACAATCGATAAAAAGCGTAAAAAATGCAGCATTCCCATCGAATGGATTGATATAAAACGAGCTCGAAATTTTGTCATCCAGCTTTCACTTCATCGCATAAGCCAATGAGACATAAGCAATTGACTAGAACTCGACGGCAAATGCAGACACCATAGCGCCCAACAGCCTCACACCCTGGAGTCAGTCCGCGTGCCGCAACACACCCCCGATCTTCCGCCTGAACTTCGCCCCCTGGCCGAGATGCCGCTGATCAAGCGATTGCTCGCCCGATTCTTCGGCTACAGCCTGACCCGCCTGCACGCACAGCATCGTGCGTCTTGGCTGCATGGCCAGGCCGACGGTTTTCGCAGCGGTCACAGCGCCGGGGTCGATTACGGCTACAAGGAAGGCAAGCTCGAAGGGCTGGAAGAGGGCCGGCAGGTCCTGCTGATCCGTGACTCCCGTAGCACTGAACACCGACCGCCGAATGTCGATGACCTGCTGTTCGACGATTGGCGCCTGCCGTTGAGCGCCGAGTTGAAGAAACGCATGAAGGCCGATGTCACCCGCTTGTTGCCGGCCCATGCCCAGCCCAGCGCCGCACAGTGGAAAATGATCTTCAGCGATACGCCGTCCACCTCGGTGATCGCGGGTGCCGGTGCTGGCAAATCGACCACGTTGGTGCTGCGAATCCTGCTGTTGACCCACTACCTGGGCTTTGAACTGAGTTCGATGACGGTGGTGACCTTCACCCGCGAGTCGCGCAAGGACTTCATCAACAAGCTGATCGAACTGTTTGCGCTCTGGGGCCGCGCGATCAGTTTCAAGGAGGCGCGGGACCTGGTACGCACCTTTCACTCGCGGATCCTGCCGATGGTGCGCAGCCTTGCGGGTTTCGAGCGTTTGCAGGCTTTCGAGAACCTCAGCCTGCGGGCCGCACAGGGCGATGAGGAGGCCGACAGCAATCCGTTCGATCTGCGCATCAACGACGCTCAACGCCAACAGCTCAACGCCTGCTATCACCGCCTGCACAGTGTCGATGAGCGTTTTCGCGAGTTGATCAAGCCACTGTCCCGGCATGCCCTGCAACTCAAGGAACTGGAGCGCGATCACCCCGATGTGCAGAAACGCATGGGGGTTACCGAACTGGCGGCCAAACGCGATGAAGAACTGTGCGATGCCATCGAGGACCTGTGGTTTCGCGCCGGTGCCTGGCCCATCAAGGGCATCGAACCGAATCGCCAGTCGTTCGATATCAACGGTTCGACATTCCATTGCCACGGCTACATCCCGTCCCTGGATGCCTGGGTGGTGCTGGGGTTCGATCCTCGGGAAAACCCGCAGGTTACGCGACCGAACGCCAAGCTGACGGTGCGCGCAGAGTGGGCAGTAAAGCGCACCCTGTTTCAAGCTTTCTGTCGTAAGCCTTTGATATGGCTAGATAGTTACGAATCATCCAGACGTGTCCTGGCCTCGCTTGCCGGCGATGCCAGCGCTGGGCCGGGCTTCGATTACAAGGTCAAGGGCGAGCTCGCTTCCGCGCCGCTGCTCGATTGCTTTGTCGCCGCCGCCGGGTTCATCGAAAACCTCGGGCTGGATGTGCCGAGCGCGGTAGGCCAGATGAGTTTCGCCAAGGACGATCCCGACCGGTTCTTCTTCGAAGCCTTGAGCCTTTACTGGCGGGCGCTGGAAGATCACTTGCTGGATCAGAAGCCACCGATCATGACCTACAACCGGATGTTCGCCCTGTTCAGCGAACATTCGCCGGAGAACCTCAAGCTGCTCGGCGATGAGCTGCTGCGGCCGCTGTCGCACCTGATGATCGACGAATTCCAGGATGTCTCGCCGCAGATCGTCTCCTGGATCAGGGCCAGCCTGGCAGAGATCCGCAGTCGCGGACCGGCCATGCACGTCGGGCGCGGCGCCCAGCGTTCCTCGCTGCTGTGTGTGGGCGATGACTGGCAGTCCATCTACGGGTGGCGCGGCAGTTCGCCGAGCTACTTCATGGAGTTCAACAAGGAGTTCCCGTCGCCGAGCACCACCAAGGTCATGCTCAGCGACAACTACCGCAGCCACCAGCACATCATCGATGCCGCCGAGCACATCGTGCGTGCAGCACCGGCGATTGCCGGGAAGAAAGCCAAGGCCAGCGGCGAACCCAAGGCGTTGCTGCCGGTGAACGTCCACGATCGTGATGACCAAGGCATGGCCCAACGCCTGATGGAGCATTACCGAAAGGGCGATTCGATCTTGATGCTTTATCGAAAAAGCAGCGATAAGTTATTGATAGAAGAGCATATTCAGTCTGTAGTTAATGTTGATTCTAGCTTGCCGTATGAGGCTCGCAGGCTCAAGCAACTGACCTATCACAGTGCCAAGGGCCTCCAGGCCGATGCGGTGTTTTTGCTGGGCGATTGCCAGCACCTGACCAGCTCGCCTTACAAGAATCAGGTTTACCGCATGGCGGGCCTGGGCAAGGCAGGTGACAGCGAACCCTACGACAACGCCCAGAAGGACGAGATCCTGCGGCTGGCCTATGTAGGGATTACCCGCGCCGTCAGCCATTGCTACTGGTACGTTGACGCACAAGACACCCAGGCCGCGAACATGCCCAAGGCCTCCGACCGGATCGGCAAGGGCAAGGCGTTCTTTGTCGACCATCGGCAGGGCAAAGCTTCTACTTGAGCGATTGTTCACCCACAAAAAAGCCCACCTGACGTGGGCTTTTTTGCGGGTGTTCAGCCTTCAGGCATAACTTCTGAGGGCTTGTGGTGGTACGAAAGCTTCAAGTTCATCCTCCACCGCTTCGATTATTCGCTCTACATCCGCGGCATTCATGACGGTGGCGCACGGAATGCCGGCAATGGCGATCATGGTCTCGCCAGTGGCACGATCAAACAGACGGGCAATCATGCTGCCCGGCGCGTCCATGCTCGCCTCGAAACCCATGGGATGAAAATGCCAGCGCATCAGCTGGCAGGCGTTTGGAAACGTGACTTTGCTGAACCCTTTATTCATGTGTTGCCCGCCTTCATTATCGAGCGCTTCCTTTAGCTCATGGTAGGAGGGAAGAACCTTCATTGGTTCAACCAGTGACAGGTTTTAAAAGTAGCATCCGGTTGTGAAAATATTGTGGATTTTTCAGGTCGTTTGGCGATTGCCAACGTTTTTTTTGATCCAGCTCACGCTTGTCGGCCATTTGCGGGCGCCTGCCATCATCGGTTAGTCGTTGAAGACAAAGCGCAAGTTGGGCAAGCTCGGTGTTTTTTCGTCGAGATGTTCAATGCACGCCGATGATGATGGCCCGCTGCAAACCCAGGCCACGGGCGAGACGGTCATGCGCTATCACTTGCGCTGGAAGCACCGGGATCTGGACGGCGTCATGGCGCTTTATCACCCTGAGGTCCAGTACAACGATTTCTTCCAGAACAAGCTCATGGGCCTGGCTGAATTGCGCGAGTACGTACGCAGCAGCATGCCCCGGGATCCGGATGAAGCGCTGGAGCATTCCGACCGCATTCGACTGGACGGCAATACCGCGTTCATTCAGTACCGCATCACCCTGCGCGGCGGTGAAGGGCTGGTGTCGTTCCGCGCCAGCGAAGCGATCACCGTCAAGGACGGGCTGATCTGGCGGGTCAATGAATATGCTTCATTGGTGCATGAACAACCCGGCAGTAAAACGTCCGGCAACCATCGCCCGGCGGTCAGCCGGCTCGGCCTGTCGCCGCGCCAGTTGAGCTTCATGGCCGATGACCTGCAGCAGTATTTCCAGGGTCAACAGCCATATCTGGACCCGGATCTCGATCTGCAACGGGTGGCGAAGGAGTGTGGCTACAGCCGCAACCAGATTTCCTACCTGTTGAACCAGGTGCTGGGCCAGAGCTTCTACCGCTACGTCAACCAGGCACGCCTGCAACATTTGCTTGCGGCGCTGGATGCCGCCACACCGCCAGTGCGCATCGATGAACTGGCCTTCGCTGCCGGATTCAATTCGCTGTCGGCGTTCTACAGCTGTTTCCGCCAGCATACCGGCCAGTCACCCAAGGCTTACGTCAAACAAATTTCTTTGCGTGCACGCGCGCAAGACAGCGCCTGAGCCCACGCACTAGGATCGACGCCATCGAAGTTTGAGTGGCGGAGTCTTGCATGCCGGCGTGGCGCACTATCAGTTTGTGGATGGACCAGCTCGACGAGCCGCTGTTGGCGCGTCCGGCGCTGGAGCGGGACCTGGATGTCGACGTCGCGATCATCGGCGCGGGCTACACCGGGCTCTGGACCGCGTACTACCTCAAGCAGCACAAACCAGACCTGAACATCGCCATTGTCGAAGCGCAAACCGCCGGTTTCGGCGCGTCGGGGCGCAATGGTGGCTGGCTGATGGGTAATTTGCTGGGGGAGGATCGCCTGCTGGCCAATCTCTCAGCCGAAGAACGACGTGCCTCCTACGATTTGCTGCACAGCATTCCGGATGAAGTGGAAATTGTCCTCGAACGTGAGGGAATCGACTGCGATTACCGTAAAGGCGGGGTGCTGTATTGCGCCGCACGCTATCCGGAGCAGGAGGCCAGCCTGCGTCATTACCTGGACGATCTCCACCGCCAGGGCCTCAACGACAGCCACTATCGCTGGTTGAGCCCGGAGCAACTGGCGCAACAGATCCGCGTCGCGAAACCTTACGGCGGCATCTACGCGCCGCACGTGGCGACCATCCACCCGGCCAGGCTGGTACGGGGGCTGGCCCGGGCGGTGGAGCGGCTGGGCGTCAGAATCTACGAAAACAGCCCGGTCACCCATTGGCAGTCCGGCAGCCTGCGCACGGCGAAAGCTTCGGTGCACAGTCGCTGGGTGGTGCCGGCGGTGGAAGGCTACTCCGTGACGCTGCCGCCATTGGGGCGTTACCAGATGCCGGTGCAGAGCCTGATTGTCGCGACCGAGCCATTGCCCGCGGCCACCTGGGACGAAATCGGCCTGAGTCGCGGCCAGGCGTTCAGCGAGGCCAGTCGCCAGGTCACCTACGGTCAACGCACCGCTGATAACCGACTGATTTTTGGCGCCCGTGGCGGCTACCAGTTCGCCGGCAAGCTGCGCCACGACTTCGACCTGACCGCTGACGAAATACAGCTGCGGCGCTACCTGTTCGGCGAACTGTTCCCGCAGTTGAAGAACGTGCAGATCACCCATTCCTGGGGCGGCAACCTGGGCATGTCCCGGCATTTCCAGCCGCACATGCTTTGCGACCGGGCCAACGGCATTGCCCTGTCTGGCGGTTATGGCGGGGAGGGCGTTGGCGCCAGCAACCTGGGGGGCCGCACGCTGGCTGACCTGATCCTGGGGCGCGACACCGAACTGGTGCGCCAGCCGTGGGTCATCCCCCAGCGCGGCCTCGACGCACTGCGGGCCTGGGAGCCGGAGCCAATCCGCTGGCTCGGCTACAACGCGATCATCCGCAGCTTTGTCCATGAAGACCAGACCCTGGCCAACCCGGCCACTGCGCCCTGGCGGCGCAAGCTGGCCAGCGGGGTCGCCGGTTTCATGGAAGGTTTCATGCACTAAACGCGCTTCTACATCGACAGGTATTCCCATGAGCATCACGCAGTTCAAGAACACCGCAACCCTGAAACTGGACGAATCCAATCCGGTCGCCGTGCCCCTGGGCACCCCCGTGGCCGTGGCGTCGACCACCAGCGTCGAACGCGACGACGGCGTCGAGACCGGCGTCTGGGAGTGCACCCCGGGGCGCTGGCGGCGGCAGATCGTCGCCCAGGAATTCTGTCACTTCATCCAGGGCCGCTGCACCTTCACCCCGGACGGCGGCGAGCCTCTGCACATAGAAGCCGGCGACGCACTGATGTTGCCGGCCAACAGCCTGGGCATCTGGGACATCCAGCAAACCGTGCGCAAGACCTACGTGCTGATTTTTTGAGTTTTCAATTCTTTGAAATTTGAAAGCTGATCCTTTGATTGCCTGCCAACAAAAAAAACTACAGGAATCGACCCATGATCCGAAAGACACTGACCCTGGCCCCGCTGATGCTCGTGGCATCGATCAGCCAGGCCGCCGAAACCGTCAAGATCTACAACTGGTCGGATTACATCGCGCCAGACACCACGAAAAACTTCCAGAAAGAAACCGGCATCGACGTCACCTATGACGTCTATGACAGCAACGAAACCCTCGATGGCAAGTTGATGACCGGCAAATCCGGCTACGACGTGGTGTTCCCGTCCAACCACTTCATGGCCCGGCAGATTGAAGGCGGCGCGCTGAAGAAACTCGACAAGAGTCAGCTGCCGAACTGGAAGAACCTCAACCCTGTGTTGCTCAAGGCGTTGCAGACCAACGATCCGGGCAACGAGCATGGCTTCCCGTACCTGTGGGGCAGCACCGGCATCGGTTACAACATCGCCAAGGTCAAGGCCGTGCTGGGGGACAACGCCCCGGTGGACTCCTGGGACCTGATTTTCAAGCCCGAGAACATGCAGAAGTTGCAGAAGTGCGGGGTGGCCATCCTCGACAACGGTCCGGAGCTGCTACCGGCGGCGTTGAACTACCTCGGGCTGCCCCATCACAGCAAGAACCCGGAAGACTACAAGAAGGCCGAAGCCCTGCTGATGAAGGTGCGGCCGTATGTCAGCTACTTCCACTCGTCCAAGTACACCAGCGACCTGGCCAATGGTGATATCTGCGTCGCGGTCGGCTTCTCCGGTGACATCCTGCAGGCGGAGAACCGCGCCAGGGAAGCCAGGAATGGTATCGACATCGGCTATTCGATTCCCAAGGAGGGCGCCGCGATCTGGTTCGACATGGTTGCCATGCCGGTCGATGCCCCGGATGAAAAGGCCGGTTACGCCTTCATGAACTACCTGCTGCGCCCGGACGTCATGGCCGGCATCAGTAACCATGTGCATTACGCCAATGGCAATGAACAGGCCGACAGCCTCATCGACCCGGCCATCAAGAACGACACCAAGGTGTACCCAAGTCCGGAAATGATGGGCAAGCTGTTTGCCCTGGAAGCCATGCCGTTAAATATCGACCGGATTCGCACACGAGTGTGGAACAAGATTCGCACCGGCAGCTGAAACCTGGTCAGGCATTCGGGACAGGACGTCCCGTTGCCACCCTTATCAGCTGACCGGCTCGGCTGCGCAACTCATCTGGCCTGAGCCGGGTATCTGGAAAAACACGTCATCGCCGAGTTGCCAGAAGCTGTAGCTGCCTTTGTAGTCCTTGCCCGTGTACTGGGTTCCGGAATTGTTCGGCACCTGGTTCAACGTCACCGAGGTGTTGGCCCATTTAAGGAGCACCACGCCCGGTTCGACCGTAAAGAAGGTCGCGGCAACCAATGCGTTAAACCCCGCGCAACGATAAGCCAACGGCCCTTCGGTGAGCCTGCTGGGGTCCTTGGTTCGCGCAATGGCCGAACCCTGGCGCAGTTGGAACGCACGCTCGGCATAACTTCGGATGACGCACGCCTTGTCTTGCGGCCCGCCACCACACTGGTTGCGTGACTCAATCCAGAACCGCTGGTCAATCTCGACTTTATTCGGGCGCGGCACTGAATGGTCGTCAGAGAGTGCCAGCAGATAAAGGCGATTGAGTTCCAGATCCATGCTCGCCAGTTGGGCGTCATGACAGATAAGCCTTTCGGCGGAGGCCTGGGGATTGGCGCAATCGAAACTGGTTTTGTACGTTGGCAAGGGCCTTGGCTTTGGTTTTGCCTTTGTGGCGGCATCACACAGGCTCGCCGTCACGCACGTGCTGACGGCGAGCACAGAGGCCAGAAGTGGCATGACCATTTTCATTTCGGCGTCACCTGAGTCTTTGCGTGAAGCCCGTATTGCAACGCCTGTGTCGAAGCGCTGCACAGTCATTCGGTCGCACGGGGTCTATCGAGTGTAAAGCAGTGCTCGAAACCTGCCACATCGTGCCAGGAGAAACGTCAGTCTTCCTCACGAATCGTCGCCACTTCATCGGCCCTGACTTTCACCATCGCTCCGGAAATGTCCTCAAACTCAAAGAACCCGTCCTTGGTTTTGGTCTTCGGCATGTCCTTGGTCAGGTATTGAGTGCCGTTCTGCAGCGTCACCACCGTTGGCGTCGAGCAACCGGCGAGCGCCAGCAGGGCCGCTGCAGCCAGGGGCAAGCCCAATGTCTTGATGTCCATGATCACCTCCCGTTCGTTTAAAGCAGCGCCATCAGCCCGAGGCTGTCACTGCATCTGTATGGCGGTTGGTGCCGCCAGGGGGCAGAAAGTTCTACTGCCCGGGGAAAATTCCGTACAGCGTCGCCATTTATCCTTTTCCGATTGCGCCACGCGGCGTGGAACTGGTATCTGTATGCATAACCAGTACCCCTCGACATGGCCCATTTTCCAGTGACCGCAAATCCCCTCGACGACCCGTTCTACTACTTGAACAACTTCATGCAAGTGCTTGATTGGCTTGAGCAGCGCTTTGCCGATGTGCTGAGCGTCGACGAACTGCGTTTCATTAATCAGTTTAAGCGGTTGCCCCGTGAATCGCAGGCACTGCTGGTCAGAATGGTCATGCGCAAGGGCGTTCATTTCAGGGCGAGCAAACTGCATTACGAGGAAATCGGCGATACCGGCAGCGCCGTCGGGCCGCTGTTAGCGCTCGGTTGGGTCGATGAGCAAATGCCGTTGGCGGTCGAAGCGCTGTTCGAGGTGCTGCTCAAGGGTGAAATCCTCCAGGCCTTTGGCCCGGCTATCGATCAACCCAAAGGCAAGAAAGCCGATTGGCTGCCAGCGCTGTGCGAGCAGTTTCCCCAGGTAAAAAGCTTCAACGACTGGTGCCCGACCCTGGACGAGCGCCTGTTCAGCCTGACCATCATGCAATTGTGCGATCGCCTGCGCCTGATGTTTTTCGGCAACCTGTATCAGGACTGGTCGGAGTTCGTGTTGGCCGACCTCGGTATCTACACCTACGAAAAAGTCGAATTCTGCGCCGAGTCCCGTGGTTTGCGCAGCCGCGAAGATGTGGATGCCTGCGTCCTCCTGCACGCGTACCAGCAACAATTCGAGGCCGGTGAAGCGCTGGAGGAGGTGGCCGGGCGGATCAATGGCCTGACGCTGGATAATCCGTGGTTGCAACGCCGGCGCGGCAAGTTGCTGTTCCAGATGGCCCAGTACTGCGAGCGCATCGCGGATTTCTCCATGGCCCAGAGCCTGTACCTTGAATGCGCTTACCCGGGCGCGCGGGCGCGGCTCATTCGCGTGCTGGAGCGCAGCGGCCAGTTCGAGCAGGCCCTGGACCTGGCCGAGCAGGCCGAGCAGGCGCCGGAAAGTGCCGCCGAACACCAGCAGTTGCTCCGCGTGCTGCCACGCCTGCGGCGCAAGCTCGGCGGGCCGCCCATCAAGCGGGCAGCGCCTCGGGCAATGCAGCGCCTGGACCTGCAATTGCCCAGGACAGACCCGGCGTTATCGGTGGAGTTCTACGTTCAGGCGCATCTGGGGCAAGAGTCGGCGCCGGTGCACTACGTGGAAAACAGCCTGGTCAATTCACTGTTTGGCCTGCTGTGTTGGCCAGCGATCTTCGCGCCGTTGCCGGGGGCGTTTTTTCACCCATTCCAGCGCGGGCCGGTGGATCTGCTCAGCGAAGACTTCCAGGTCCGCCGGGCCGAACTGTTTCAGGCGTGCCTGGCCGAACTTGAGGACGGGCGCTACCGGCAGACCATTCGCGAACGTTATGCCGCCAAGTGGGGTGTGCAGTCGCCGTTCGTGTTCTGGAGCGTGCTCAGCGAAGAGTTGCTGGAACAAGCCCTCGATTGCCTCCCGGCCGAGCACCTCAAGCACTGGTTCAACCGCCTCTTGCTGGACATCAAGGCCAATCGCGCCGGCATGCCGGACCTGATCCAGTTCTGGCCGCAGCAAAAGACCTACCGCATGATCGAAGTCAAAGGCCCGGGCGATCGCCTGCAGGACAACCAGTTGCGCTGGCTGGAATTCTGTCACGAACACCAGATGCCCATTGCCGTGTGCCATGTGCAATGGACGGAGCAGGGCGATTGAGCTACAGCATTGCGGTGCGGGCGCTGTGCGAGTTCACCGCCAAGGTCGGCGACCTCGACCTGCGCTTCACTCCGTCACCGACCGCACAGGAAGGTATCGTCGGTCACCGTACGGTGGCCTCCCGGCGCAGCGAGTGCTACCAAAGCGAAGTCGCCCTTGAGGGCCAGTATCAGACCTTGACGGTCAAGGGCAGGGCGGATGGCTATGACCCCGGGCAAAATTGCCTGGAAGAGGTCAAGACCTACCGCGGCGACTTGAGCAAGCAACCGGCCAACCACCGTCAATTGCATTGGGCCCAGGTGAAAATCTATGGCTGGTTGATGTGCCGGAAACTGGATCTGGCTCGGATCAATCTGGCTCTGGTGTACTTCGACATCGTCAGCGAAAAGGAAACCTGCCTGGTCGAGCCTTTCGACGCAATCGAGCTGCAACAATTCTTCGAGCGGCATTGCGCGCTGTTCCTGCAATGGGCCGAACAGGAAGTCGCCCATCGTGAAGGGCGCAATCGGGCGGCCCAGGGCCTGGCCTTCCCCCATGCCGGTTTTCGACCAGGGCAGCGCCATCTGGCCGAATCGGTGTTCAAGGCCGTCAGCACCGGGCGCTGCCTGATGGCCCAGGCGCCTACGGGCATCGGCAAGACCCTGGGCACCTTGTTCCCCATGCTCAAGGCCCTGGCGCCGCAGCAACTGGACAAGGTGTTCTTCCTCACGGCGAAAACCCCGGGACGGAAACTGGCCCTGGACGCCGCGCAAGTGATTCTTTCCAGCGCCAATGCGCCCCCATTGCGGGTGCTGGAGATCATCGCCCGGGACAAGGCTTGCGAGCACCCGGACAAAGCCTGCCACGGCGAGTCCTGCCCACTGGCCCGGGGTTTCTACGATCGCCTGCCCGCCGCACGGCAGGTGGCCAGTCAACTGAGCCTGTTGAACCAGAGCGCCTTGCGCGAGGTTGCCCTGGCGCACGATGTCTGCCCGTATTACCTGAGCCAGGAAATGGCGCGTTGGGCCGACGTGGTGGTTGCCGACTACAACTATTACTTCGATTTCAGCGCGTTGCTGTTCGGCCTGGCCCAGGCCAACAACTGGAAGGTCGCTGTGCTGGTCGACGAAGCCCATAACCTGGTGGAGCGGGGCCGGCAGATGTACAGCGCCAGCCTCGATCAGGCGACCTTCAACGGCGTGCGCAAAACCGCGCCCGTCGTGCTGAAAAAACCGCTGCAGCGGGTCAACCGCGAGTGGAATGCCCTGCATAACGCACAAACCGGCGCCTATCAGGCCTATGACAAGGGGCCGGAAAAGCTCCTTCAGGCACTGTCATCGTGCAGCGCCAGCATCGGTGACTACCTCAACGATCACCCTCAGGGCCTGGACAGCGCACTGCAGGGGTTTTACTTCGACATGCTGCATTTTTGCCGGGTCGGCGAACTGTTCGATGAGCAGTTCCTGTTCGACATCAGCAAGCGCGACCTCGAGCGCCAGCGCAGCCTCTCGCAACTGTGCCTGCGCAATGTGGTCCCCGCCGGGTTCCTCCGTCCGCGCCTGACCGCCGCGCGCAGCACGGTGCTGTTTTCCGCGACCCTCAGCCCCCGGCACTATTACGCCGATCTGCTGGGAACACCGGCGGACACCGTGTGCATCGATGTCGAGTCGCCGTTTCACGCCGATCAACTGCAGGTGCACATCGTCGACCAGATCTCCACGCGGTTCGTACATCGCCAGGCGTCTCTGGAACCAATCGTGGACTTGATCGCCAGGCAGTTCTGCGAGCGCCCCGGCAACTACCTGGCGTTTTTCAGCAGTTTCGATTATTTGCAGCAGGTGGCGCAGTTGCTGGCCGAGAAACATCCGCACATCAGTCTGTGGTCGCAGTCCCGAGGCATGGGCGAAGCGCAGCGCCAGCAGTTTCTCGAGCAGTTCCACGCCGACGGCCAGGGCGTCGGCTTTGCGGTACTGGGTGGGGCCTTCGGTGAAGGCATCGATTTGCCCGGCGCCCGGTTGATCGGCGCGTTTATCGCCACGCTGGGGCTGGCGCAGCTCAATCCGGTGAACGAGCAACTGAAACGACGCATGGCCGCGATTTTCGGTGCCGGTCATGACTACACCTATCTTTATCCTGGTGTGCAGAAGGTGGTGCAGGCTGCTGGGCGGGTGATCCGTACGCAACAGGATCAAGGGGTGGTGATGTTGATCGACGACCGTTTTGGCGAGAGCAAGGTCAGGCAGTTGCTGCCGCGTTGGTGGGCTTTCCAAAATCCCGGTATGACCCATACTCCAGTGAAACCATGAGGCGGAGGGATCAATGAGCGAAGATCGGACCAGGGTCAGTGCCATCGAAGACGGTCGTTTTCGGCTATTGATCGATGCGGTGATCGACTATGCGATCTACATGCTTGATCCGGACGGCATCGTTACCAGCTGGAACGCCGGCGCCAGGCGTTTCAAGGGCTATGAGGAGGCGGAAATCCTCGGCCAGCATTTCTCGCGTTTCTACACCGATGACGATCGCCGTGCGGGCTTGCCCCAGCGGGCACTGGACACGGCGATTCGTGAAGGGCGTTTCGAGGGGGAAGGCTGGCGGGTGCGCAAGGACGGCACGCACTTCTGGTCCCATGTGGTCATCGATCCGATCCTCGACCCGTCGGGCACATTGCTGGGTTTCGCCAAGATCACCCGGGACCTGACCGATCGCAAAATGGCCGAGGAAGTCCTCAAGCAAAGCGAGCAGCAGTTCCGCCTGCTGGTGCAGAGCGTTACCGACTACGCGATCTACATGCTTTCCCCGGACGGGCGCGTGAGCAACTGGAACCCGGGCGCCCAGCGCATCAAGGGCTATTTGCCGGAAGAGGTCATTGGCCAGCATTTTTCGATGTTCTACACCCCGGAAGATCGCGATGCCTGCGAGCCACAACGGGCGCTGGACATCGCCGTTCGTGAAGGACGCTTTGAAAACAAGGGCTGGAGGGTGCGCAAGGACGGTACGCGGTTCCTCGCCCATGTGATTGTCGAACCGATCCGGGGTGACACCGGTACCTTGCTCGGTTTTGCCAAGATCACCCGGGACATCACTGAAGTCACCCAGGCGCAGCAGGCGCTCGAGCAAACCCGGGAGGCCCTGTTCCAGGCGCAGAAAATGCAGGCCATCGGTCAGCTCAGCGGCGGGATCGCCCACGACTTCAACAACCTGCTGACGGTGATCCTCGGCAATCTGGAAATCGTGCGCAAACGGGGGACGGACGATCCCAAAATAACCCGCCTGATCGACAACGCCACCCAAGGCGCCTTGCGCGGGGTTTCCCTGACCCAGCGCATGCTGGCGTTTGCCCGACGTCAGGAGCTCAAGTCGGAACCGGTGCGGATACCAGCCTTGGTGGACGGCATTTCCGGGCTCTTGCGTAGCTCCCTGGGGCCTTCGGTGAACATCGAAACATGTTTTCCCGAGGATCTTGAACCGGTGATGGCGGACGTCAATCAACTGGAACTGGCCGTGCTGAACCTGGCGACCAATGCCCGTGACGCCATGCCCCACGGCGGGACCATTACCTTCAGTGCCAGGACCGAGGAAGTACTCGACAATGGCACCTCATTCCTGGCCGCGGGGCGCTATGTCTGCCTGAACATTACCGATACCGGCGAGGGCATGGATGAAGCCACGCTGGCCTCGGCGATGGACCCGTTCTTTACCACCAAGGGCGTCGGCAAAGGCACGGGCCTGGGGTTGTCGATGGTTCACGGTTTCATTGAACAACTGGGCGGACGGTTCATCCTCAAGAGCCGCAAAGACCATGGTACGACCGCCGAACTCTGGTTGCCGGTCGCCACCCGTGGTGCGGCGGTGCAACCGGTCGCCGAAGCGGTGGCCGTGACGGTGCCTGGCCTGTGTGTACTGGTCGTGGACGATGACAGCCTGGTGTTGACCAGCACCAGCCTGCTGCTAGAGGACCTTGGGCACCGGGTCATCAGTGCGGCTTGCGGTGCCAGGGCGCTGGAACTGTTCAGCAGTGAACCGGAGATTGACCTGGTCATAACCGACATGGCCATGCCACAGATGAGTGGTGCTCAACTGGCCAAGGCCATCAGTATCTTGCGACCGAGCGTGCCGATCATCCTCGCCACCGGTTATGCCGATCGGCTGGAAGGCTTTGCCGCGCGCCTGCCACGTTTGTCGAAACCCTATACCCAACTCCACCTGGTGGAAATCATTGCCCTGGCGATGAAGTGACACGGCGGTTGTGCCGCTCATAGCGGGCCAGCATCGGCTGGGTGCTGATGCCGTGGACCAGTATGCTCAGTGCCACCACCGACAGCGTCAGGTCGGCACACAAGGTTGCCACCGAAGGCAACAGATCGTGGTTCAAGGCGTAGAAAAGGTAGTAGAAGCTCCCGATGCCGCGAATCCCGAACCAGCCGATCAACCAGCGCTGGGGGCCATTGAGCAACGAACCCCAAGGCATCAGCCAGACACTCAACGGGCGAATCACGGCGAACAGCACCAACGCGACCAGCAGCGCCCGCCAGTCCCAATGCGCGATCAGCACAATACCGAGCAAGGTCACCAGAAACACTTCCATGGCCCGTTCCACCAGGCTGCCGAACGACAGCATGTCGCCCATCATGATCCCGGCGGCGACTTGCGTGTCTTGCAGGTGCTCCACATTGCCGAGCACGGCCGCCTCGGGTTCGACATGTTGATGACCGACCACCGCTTGAACCAGATGTTCGGCCGGTGTATGGGCACCGCCGCTGGTCTTGACCTCGGCCTGACGCAAGCCCAGGCCGGCGGCAAACACCGAGAGAAACCCGTAGCCGTCGATGGTTTCGGCTGCGACATACGCCAGTGCGATCAAGGCCAGGGCCAGGTAGTCATTGGGGGAGAACGTGCTGTCGTCATTCTTGATGCGCATGACCAATGTCAGGTGACCAATGCCGCGTCCCATCCAGAAGCCGGTCAGCAGTCCAGCGGGTACGGCCCACAACAGACGCTTGAAGAACCAGTCATCCAGGCCGCTGCCGAAGCTGCCGTTTTGCTGCAAAAACAACAGTCCCAAAATCACGAACGGGAAAGCGATGCCGTCGTTCAGTCCTGCCTCGCCCGAGAGCCCGAACCGCACCGGGTCATCATCCTTGGCGTCATTGACCTGAACCAGAGAGGCCAGGACCGGATCGGTCGGCGCCAGTATCGCCCCGATCAGCAGCGACGGCCCCCACCCCAGTCCGAAAGCGAAATGCAGCAGCAGGCAGACACCGACAATGCTCAGCACCATCACCGGTCCCGCCAGGGTGAATGCCACTCGCCATTGGCGATCACGAAGCGGTGGTCGCAGCTTGAGCCCGCAGACAAACAATGAAAACAGCACCGCGACTTCCGTCAGGTGCTCGATCCAGAAGGCCGCCTCGTCGATATCCAGCCTGAGCAAACCCAGGCCCGCCGGCCCGATGGCGATGCCCAGGACCAGGCACACCGCTGAAGTGGTGACCGGCATCCAGCGCAGGTACGACGAGGTCAGTGCCAGGGTCAGTAACACCGCGCCCAACACCGCCACCCAGGCAACGAAACTCATGGCTCAGATCTCGAAACAACCGCCAGTGCAGGGCTATAGGCTGTTGAGCATTGGAGGGCTACGTCGGTTCAATTATTACCTGTAGGAGCGAGCCTGCTCCCACAGGGGACGTTATCAGGCCTTGAGATGGCGCAAGCTGCGCTCCATCCGCGATATGCCTTCTTCCAGCAACGACCGTGGGCAGCCGAAGTTCAGGCGTACGAACTGCTTGCAGTCGTCGCCGAAGTCCAGGCCGGCGCTCAAACCGACCTTGGCCTGTTCGAGGAAGAACTGCTGCGGGTCGTCCAGCCCCAGTGCCGTGCAGTCGAGCCATGCCAGGTAGGTGCTTTGCGGCAGGTTCATGGTGATGCCCGGCAGGCGGGTGCGCACGGCCTCGGCGAGAAAATCGCGGTTGCCTTGCAGGTAGACCTTCAGCTCGGCCAGCCATGGCGCGGCTTCGCTGTAGGCGACGCGGGTGGCTTCCATGCCCAGCGGATTGACGCTGTCGACCATGCCGCAACGGGCGTGGTTGACCTTCTCGCGCAGGTGGCGGTCCTGGATGATCATGAACGAGGTCTTCAGGCCGGCGATGTTGTAGGCCTTGCTCGCCGACATCAGCGTGATGGTGCGCTGGGCGACTTGCGGGCTCAGGGTCGCCATCGGAATGTGCTGGCGGCCGTCGAAGCACAACTCGGCGTGGATCTCATCGGAAATGATCCAGGCACCGTGCTCAAGGCAAATGTCGGCAATGGCTTGCAGCTCTGCGCGGGGGAAGGCCTTGCCCAGCGGGTTGTGCGGGTTGCTCAGCAGCAGCGCGCCACCGCCTTGCAGCGACTGGCTCAGGGTGTCCAGCGGCGTGGTGTAGGTGCCGTCGGCTTGCGCATCGAAATTCAGTTCGACCTTGTTCAGGCCCCAATGCCCGGGCGCATGGCGCAGCGGAGGGTAGTTCGGCACCTGCACCACGACATTCTGTGGCGCCTGCACCAGTGCCTTGAGCGCCATGTTGAAACCGGACTCGACGCCCGGCAGGAAAATCAGCTCCTGGGGCTCGACGCGCCAGGCGTATTTGTTCCAGAGGTCGGCGACGATCGCCTCGCGCAGGTCATCCTGGGCCACGCTGTAGCCGACCATCGGGTGCTCCAGTCGCTTTTGCAGGGCCTGGATGATCACCGGCGGTGCGGCGAAGTCCATGTCGGCGACCCACATCGGCAACACGTCGGCCGGGTAGCGGCTCCACTTGGTACTGCCGGTGTGGTGGCGGTCGAACACCTGATCAAAATCGAAAGTCATGCGTAGTCTCATGAAAGCTGGGTTGGAATGCTGACCATGATAAACGCCAAGCCCTGTGGGAGCGAGCTTGCTCCCACAGGTTGTGTGCCTTGGCTCGCATCGGGGAATCGCCCGACGGTCGGCTGTCGTGGTGATTTCGACAGCATTGACTAAAGTTCAAGTGTCGGCAGCCAGGCTGCCGCGACCGTGGTTGTTCAAAAAGGCCCGGCCATGTACCGGGTTCCACCTGATCAGGAGTGCACGATGGATCTCAGCCGTCGTCAGTTCTTCAAGGTCGCCGGTATCGGCCTTGCAGGCTCTAGCCTGGGCGCGTTGGGCATGGCCCCGACGGTTGCCTTTGCCGAACAGGTGCGTCACTTCAAGCTCGCCCACACCCATGAAACCCGCAACACCTGTCCGTATTGCTCGGTCGGTTGCGGCTTGATCATGTACAGCCAGGGCGATGCGGCGAAGAATGTCGCGCAAAACATCATCCACATCGAAGGTGACGCCGACCACCCGGTCAACCGCGGCACCCTGTGCCCCAAAGGCGCGGGCCTGCTGGACTTCATTCACAGCCCCGGTCGCCTGCAATACCCGCAGGTGCGCAAACCCGGCAGCACCGAATGGACCCGCATCTCCTGGGATGAAGCACTGGATAGAGTCGCCGACCTGATGAAGGCCGACCGCGACGCCAACTTCATAGAGAAGAATGCCCAGGGCCAAACGGTGAACCGCTGGCTGACCACCGGTTTCCTCGCGGCATCGGCGGCGTCCAACGAAGCCGGCTACATCACCCACAAAGTGGTGCGCAGTCTCGGCATGCTGGGGTTCGATAACCAGGCGCGTGTCTGACACGGCCCGACGGTGGCAAGTCTTGCCCCGACGTACGGCCGTGGTGCCATGACCAATACCTGGACCGATATCGCCAACGCGAATCTGGTTCTGGTGATGGGCGGCAACGCAGCAGAAGCGCATCCGTGCGGCTTCAAATGGGTGACCGAAGCCAAGGCGCACAACAAGGCGCGGCTGATCGTGGTCGACCCGCGTTTTACCCGGACCGCCTCGGTGGCCGACTATTACGCGCCGATCCGCACCGGCACCGACATTGCCTTCATGGGCGGGCTGATCAATTACCTGCTGACCGAGGACAAGATCCAGCACGAGTACGTGCGCAACTACACCGACGTGTCGTTCATCGTCAAAGCCGGCTATGGCTTCGAGGACGGGATTTTCAGCGGCTACGACGCGGCCAAGCGTCTCTACACCGACAAGTCCGGCTGGGGCTATGAACTTGGTGAAGACGGTTTTGCCAAGGTCGACCCGACCCTGCAGGACCCACGTTGCGTCTATCAATTGATGAAGCAGCATTACAGCCGCTACACCAGGGAACTGGCGAGCCAGATCTGCGGCATGCCGGTCGACGCCATGCAGAAAATCTGGGAGGAAATCGCCACCTGCTCGACGCCGGGCAAGACCATGACCATCCTCTATGCCCTGGGCTGGACCCAGCACTCGACTGGCGCGCAGATGATTCGCAGCGCGGCGATGGTGCAACTGCTGCTGGGCAACGTCGGTATGCCGGGCGGCGGCGTGAATGCCTTGCGCGGGCATTCCAACATCCAGGGGCTGACGGACTTGGGCTTGTTGTCCAACTCATTGCCGGGCTACCTCACGCTGCCCGGCGATGCCGATCAGGATTACAACGCCTACATCGTCAAACGCACGCAAAAACCGTTGCGCCCGGGGCAACTGTCCTACTGGCAGAACTACGGCAAATTCCACGTCAGCCTGATGAAAGCCTGGTACGGCGCCAACGCCACGGCCGAGAACAACTGGGCCTACGACTACCTGCCAAAACTGGATATTCCCCAGTACGACATCCTCAAGGTGTTCGACCTGATGGGCCAGGGCAAGGTCAACGGCTACATGTGCCAGGGCTTCAATCCCATTGCCGCATTACCCGACAAGAACCGGGTGATGGTGGCATTGGCGAAGTTGAAGTGGCTGGTGGTGATGGATCCGCTGGCCACCGAGACCTCGGAGTTCTGGCATAAGGTCGGGCCGTACAATGACGTGAACAGCGCCGACATCCAGACCGAAGTCATTCGCCTGCCCACCACCTGTTTTGCCGAAGAGGACGGTTCGCTGGTCAACAGCAGCCGCTGGTTGCAATGGCACTGGAAGGGCGCGGATGGCCCCGGCGAAGCGCGCACCGACATCCGCATCATGAGCGAGCTGTTCCTGCGCCTGCGCCAGCGCTACCAGGCCAATGGCGGCAAATACCCAGATCCGATGCTCAAGTTGTCGTGGCCGTACAAGATCCCCGAGGAACCTTCGCCGGAAGAGCTGGCCAAGGAAATCAACGGCTCCGCCACTGCTGACTTCACCGACGCCACAGGCGCGGCGATCAAGGCCAATGCGCAACTGGCCGGGTTTGGCCAGCTCAAGGATGACGGCAGCACGGCGTCCGGCTGCTGGATTTTCTGTGGCAGCTGGACCGAACTGGGCAACCAGATGGCCCGCCGCGACAACAACGATCCGTTCGGCATGCACCAGCATCAAGGTTGGGCCTGGGCCTGGCCGGCCAACCGGCGGATTCTCTACAACCGCGCCTCGGCGGACCTGCAAGGCAAACCGTGGGATCCGAAAAAACGCCTGGTGTGGTGGAACGGCAAAACCTGGGGCGGCACCGATGTGCCGGACTACAAGGCCGACGTGCCGCCGGAAGCGGGGATGAATCCGTTCATCATGAATCCCGAGGGCGTGGCGCGATTCTTCGCCGTCGACAAGATGAACGAAGGCCCGTTCCCCGAACACTACGAGCCATTCGAGACACCGATCGGCATCAACCCGCTGCACCCGCAAAACAAGAAAGCCACCAGCAACCCGGCGGCACGGATCTTCGATTCGGTGTGGGATTCCCTCGGCGTGGCCAAGGATTACCCATACGCCGCCACCAGTTACCGGCTGACCGAGCATTTCCACTTCTGGAGCAAGCATTGCAAGCTCAACGCGATTACCCAACCGGAGCAATTCGTCGAGATCGGTGAAGTGCTGGCCAAGGAAAAAGGCATCGTCGCCGGCGACCGGGTGCGAGTCAGCAGTAAGCGCGGCTTCATCGAAGCGGTGGCGGTGGTAACCAAGCGGATTCGTCCGCTGCAGGTCAACAACCAGGTGGTGCACCAGATCGGCATTCCGTTGCACTGGGGCTTCACCGGCCTCACGCGCCACGGCTACCTGACCAACACCCTGGTGCCGTTCCTCGGCGATGGCAACACCCAGACCCCGGAATCCAAGTCATTCCTGGTCAACGTGGAGAAAGTCTAAATGGCCAGCCAAGACATCATCGCCCGTTCGGCCACCACCACAGTCCCGCCTTCGGTGCGCAACCAGGAGGAAGTCGCCAAGCTGATCGACACCACCAAATGCATCGGCTGCAAGGCCTGCCAGGTCGCCTGTTCGGAATGGAACGAACTGCGTGACGAAGTCGGTCACAACCATGGCACCTACGACAACCCGCAGGACCTCACCGCCGAAACCTGGACGTTGATGCGCTTCACCGAGCACGAGACCGACGCCGGTAACCTGGAATGGTTGATCCGCAAGGATGGCTGCATGCACTGCGCCGAACCCGGTTGCCTGGCGGCATGCCCCAGCCCGGGGGCGATCATCAAGCACGCCAATGGCATCGTCGATTTCGATCAGGATCATTGCATCGGTTGCGGCTATTGCATCACCGGGTGTCCGTTCAACATTCCACGGATCTCGCAAAAGGATCACAAGGCCTACAAATGCACCTTGTGCTCGGACCGGGTGGCGGTAGGGCTGGAACCGGCCTGCGTGAAAACCTGCCCGACCGGCGCCATCGTGTTCGGGACCAAGGACGACATGAAGGAACATGCGGCCGAGCGTATCGTCGACCTCAAGAGCCGGGGCTTTGAAAACGCCGGCCTGTACGACCCCGAAGGCGTCGGCGGTACCCACGTGATGTACGTGTTGCACCACGCCGATACGCCAAGGCTGTACGCCGGCTTGCCCGATCACCCGGCGATCAGTCCGTTGGTGGGGCTGTGGAAAGGCATCAGCAAACCCCTGGCGCTGCTGGCCATGGGCGCGGCGGTGGTGGCCGGGTTCTTCCACTACGTGCGTGTCGGCCCGCAAATCGTCGAAGAGGATGAACATCCGCAGCCGCCGGACACCGCCGTGCATGAAGTCGACCCGTCGGTGCACACCTTCGATCCCCGTGGGGAGGGCAGGCCATGAGCAACAAGACGATCCTGCGCTACACCAGCAACCAGCGCACCAATCACTGGCTGGTGGCGATTCTGTTCCTCATGGCCGGGCTGTCCGGGCTGGCGCTGTTCCACCCGGCGCTGTTCTGGCTGAGCAACCTGTTCGGCGGCGGGCCATGGACACGTATCCTGCACCCGTTCATGGGCATACTGATGTTCGTGCTGTTCCTCGCACTGGTGTTGCGCTTCTGGCGCGCCAACTACTTCATCGCCAATGATCGCCTATGGCTAAGGCGCATCGACCGGGTGATGAAAAATGAGGAGGAGGGCGTCCCGCCCATCGGCAAATACAACCCCGGGCAGAAGCTGCTGTTCTGGACTTTACTGCTGTGCATGCTGGTGCTGTTGTTCAGCGGGCTGGTGATCTGGCGTGCGTACTTCAGCGAGTATTTCGGCATCACCGCGATACGCTGGGCGATGTTGCTGCATGCGCTGGCCGGTTTTGTGCTGATCCTGAGCATCATCGTGCACATCTATGCTGGCATCTGGATCAAGGGCTCGGTCAGCGCCATGTTGCACGGCAGGGTCAGCCGCGACTGGGCCAGGAAACACCACGAACTCTGGTATCGCCAAGTGACTCAAGATGAGACCCGCGACGAAGCGCCCGAGCGACCGATCACTAAAAAGGGCTGACCTTTGCCAACCATCCTGGAACCTGGAGAAATCGAAGCGGCGGCCAGTTCGCCGCCGTTTCTGTACATGCCACCGCCCAACCTGTTCAACCTGCGTGCCCAGCGCCTGGAAATGCTGGCCAAAGGGCACCCGCTGGCCGACTACCTGCGCCTGATTGCCGGGTTGTGCCGGGTGCAGCAACAGGTACTGGACGACCCGCCCTCAAGCGAACCCCTCGACCGACAACGCATCGAGTTGTGCCAGCAACATGGCTTGCCGCCGTTCGCGGCCGATAGCCTGGCGCGCGAAGACGATTGGCAGCTTTACCTCGATGCCTTGTTGCAGCGCTATAACGCACCGCCCCAATCCGCGGTGGCCGATGCCGTGGACAGCTTGCGCCTGGCCGGTGCCGGGCAGCGTCGTGCCTGGGCGGTGGCACTGGTCAGCGGCCAGTATTCGCTGGTGCCGGCCGCGCTGGTGCCGTTTCTCGGTGCGGCGCTGCAAACGGCCTGGAGCCACTGGCTGTTGAGTACGCCAAACCTCTCGCTGACCGCCGGCGACAGCCTCAGCCAGTGCCCGGCCTGTGGCTCGCCGGCCATGGCCGGGGTCATCCGCCATCGCGGCAAGCATAACGGTTTGCGTTACCTGGTCTGTTCGCTGTGCGCCTGCGAGTGGCATGTGGTGCGGGTCAAGTGCGTGTATTGCGAGCAGAGCAAGGGCCTGGAATACCTCAGCCTTGAAGATGATCGCCATGCCGCCAACCAGGCGCCGTTGCGCGCCGAAGTCTGCCCTGGTTGCAACAGCTATCTGAAGTTGCTTTATCTGGAGAACGATGCGCACGCCGAAGCGTTGTCGGCCGACCTGTCCAGCCTGATGCTCGACATGCGCCTGGCCCAGGACGGTTATCAGCGTCTGGCACCCAATCTGTTGCTGGCGCCGGGAGACGAGTAACCGCAGCGTCTACACTCTGGCGCGAGGGTCATTCGTTATCAGGAGCGCCAGATGTCTGCACGCAGTGCCAGCCAACCCCTGCGTCTACCTTCCATCGACAGTCTGTTGCGCCACCCGGCGTGCCAGCCGTTGGCCGAGCGCTATGGGCGCGAGGCCTTGCTGACCACCTTGCGGTTATTGCTGGATGAATTGCGCGAAGGGGTACGACAGGGTTTGCTCGAAGCTGTTGAAGTCAGCCCTGATGTACTGGCGGGCAGGGTCGGCGAGCGACTGGCAACCCAGCATCGCAGCCATGTGCGCCGGGTGTTCAACCTCACCGGCACGGTCTTGCACACCAACCTCGGCCGGGCGCTGTTGCCAGAGGAGGCGATTGAAGCGGTGCAAATGGCCGCGCGCTATCCGCTCAACCTCGAGTTCGACCTGCATAGCGGCAAGCGCGGAGACCGCGACGACCTGATCGAAAATTTGATTCGCGAGTTGACCGGCGCCGAAGCAGTGACCGTGGTCAACAACAATGCCGCGGCGGTGCTCCTGACCCTCAACAGCCTGGGCGCGCGCAAGGAAGGGATTATCTCCCGGGGCGAACTGATTGAAATCGGCGGCGCCTTCCGCATCCCCGATATCATGGCCCGCGCCGGAGTGAAGCTGATTGAGGTCGGCACCACCAATCGCACCCATGCCCGCGACTACGAGGCTGCCATCGGCCCGCGCAGCGGCTTGATCATGCGCGTGCATGCGAGCAACTACAGCATTCAAGGGTTCACCACCAGCGTGCCGACTGCCGAACTGGCGCAACTGGCCCATCTGCACGGTTTGCCTCTGCTTGAAGACCTCGGCAGCGGCAGTCTGCTGGACTTGTCCCGCTGGGGCTTGCCGCCGGAGCCGACAGTGCGCCAGGCCCTGCTCGATGGCGCGGACATCGTCACCTTCAGTGGCGACAAACTGCTCGGCGGGCCACAGGCCGGGGTGATTGTCGGCCGCAAGGAACTGATCGCCAGGATCAAGAAAAATCCCCTCAAGCGGGCGCTGCGCGTCGACAAGATGACCCTGGCCGCCCTGGAAGCGGTGCTGGGTTTGTACCGCAATCCGGACCGGTTGGCCGAGCGTTTGCCGAGCCTGCGCCTGCTGACTCGGCCACAGGCCGATATCCTCGCCCAGGCCGAGCGTTTGCGACCGTGGCTGGCCCAGGTGCTGGGTGACGGCTGGAGCGTCAGTGCCATGCCGGCGCTGGGTATGATCGGCAGCGGCAGCCAACCGGTGGCGCGGCTGGCCAGCGCCGCGCTGTGTCTGCGCCCGCTGACCTCCAAGCGCTTGCGCGGGCGTTCGCTGTTGACGCTGGAAGAGGCCTTTCGCGCCTTGCCGATTGCGGTCCTGGGGCGCATCGACGATGACGCCCTGTGGCTGGACCTGCGGCAACTGGACGACGAACCGGCATGGCTGGCGCAGCTCGATCAATTACAGGTGGAGGGCCGGGCAGGGTGATTGTCGGCACCGCAGGGCACATCGACCATGGCAAGACGGCGCTGCTCCAGGCGTTGACCGGTCAGGCGGGTGACCGTCGCCGCGAAGAGCGCGAGCGCGGCATGACCATCGACCTCGGCTACCTGTATGCCGCGCTGGAGACGGATGCGCCGCTGACCGGTTTCATCGACGTTCCCGGCCATGAGCGCTTCACCCACAACATGCTGGCCGGGGCGCAGGGCATCGATCTGGTGTTGCTGGTGGTGGCCGCCGATGACGGGGTGATGCCGCAGACCCGCGAGCACCTGGCGATTGTCCAGCTATTGGGTATCCCTCGGGCACTGGTGGCGATCAGCAAGTGCGACCGGGTCGACAGCGCCCGGGTACAGGAGGTGCGCGACCAGGTCCGCACCTTGTTGGCGCCCGGGCCGTATGCCGATGCACTGCTGATTGCGCTGTCGAGCCTGACGGGCGAGGGCATCGAAACCCTGCGCCAACAATTGCTGCAAGCCCAGCGCGGAGTGCAGCAGCGCAGCACCGAAGGTGGTTTTCGCCTGGCGATCGACCGGGCCTTCAGCGTGGCCGGGGCCGGTATCGTAGTCACCGGCACGGCGCTGTCCGGCCAGGTCGCGGTGGGCGATACCCTGCTGTTGGGGCCACAAGGCAAACCGGTGCGCGTTCGCGGCCTGCACGCGCAAAACCAGGCCGCCGGCCACGCCTTGGCCGGCCAGCGCGTGGCGTTGAACCTGAGTGCCGAACGGCTGGCCCTGGAGCATATCCATCGCGGCCATTGGTTACTCGCCGAAGCCCTGTATGCGCCCACCCAGCGCCTGGACATCGACATGCAGTTGCTAGCCACCGAACCCCGCGCCTTCGAGCATTTTCAACCGGTGCACGTACACCTCGGCACCCAGGACGTCACCGGTCGAGTCGCCTTGCTCGAAGGCGCCAGCCTGGCACCGGGTGAGCGGATGCTGGCGCAACTGCTGCTCAATACACCGGTGCATGCGGTGAAAGGCGATCCGCTGATCCTGCGCGACCAGAGTGCCCAACGCACCCTTGGCGGCGGCCGGGTGCTCGACCCGTTTGCTCCCACTCGGCAACGCCGCAGCCCCGAACGATTGGCGCAGCTGCATGCATTGGTGAACAGCGCAACGCTGGAGGATGTTTTGCCGGCATTGCTGGCCAATAGCGACACAGGGCTCGATCCGCAGCGCCTGGCGCGACAGTTCAACCGACCGCGCAGCAGTTGGGTGTTGCCCGCTGACGTGCGCCTGATCGATACCCGCCAAGGCCCATTGCTGTTCAGTGCCAGCCGTTGGGAAGCCTTGAAATCGCCTTTAGTGGAGCAACTCGCGCGTTTCCATGAACTCGAACCGGACCAGATGGGCCCGGATCGGGACCGCCTGCGCCGATTCACCGGCAGTACTTTGGAACGCCCAACGTTTATCAGCCTGCTCGACGAGTTGTTGGCCAGCGGCGACATCGCCAGCAGCGGACCGTGGTTGCACCTGCCCGGGCATCAGGTGCGCTTGAGCGAAGAGGACGAAGCCCTGTGGCTAGAATTGCAGCCGCTTTTCGAACAGGCCGGATTCGACCCGCCCTGGGTGCGTAACCTGGGGCATGACGAAGCGACCGTCCGCGCATTGCTACGCAAGATGGCGCGTCTGGGCTTGATGCACCAGGTGGTGCGCGATCTGTTTTACCCCGACAACATGATTCGCCGATTGACGGCTATGCTGTTGCAGCTGGCGGACGCCAACCCGGTGATCCAGGTGGCGGCATTTCGGGATGCGGTGGGTCTGGGGCGCAAGCGCAGCATTCAGATACTGGAGTACTTTGACCGTATCGGTCTGACACGACGCTTGGGTGATCGCCGGCAGATTCGCCTGGACAGTGCGTTGGCCCAGCACACAGAGCGCTGATTCAAAGACATGATTTCAAGGAAGGCAATCGCGCCCGGTGGCGCGGCCGGGCTTCAAACCCGGTTGGGGACGGCATCCGTTCCCGGGCAGGTTCGACTCCGGCTGCCTTCCGCCACTTCCCGGTCAGAACGGCCCGAAGCCCAACGGGTACTGGATGACCACGTACACCCGGTCGATGTCGTCGCCTGCCTGGGCCGCGTTGGCCCGGTGCGACACATGGGACAATTGCAACGACAAGCCCTTCGCCGCCCCGGACTGCACGACGTAGTGCAGGTCGATGTCGCGCTCCCAGTGTTTGCCCCCATCACCCTGTTGCGGCACGAAGGTGCCGGTCGCCGGGTCGAACGGGTTGTAGGCCCCGCCTTGCGGCGCATGGGTGCCATCGATCCGGTCGCCGGTGACGTAACGGGTCATGAACTTCAGGCCGGGTATCCCGAAGGTGGCCAGGTCCAGGTCGTAACGCGCCTGCCAGGAGCGTTCGCGGGCGCCGTTGAGGTCGGCGTATTTGATCGAGTTGGCCAGGTAGATGGAGTCGCCACCGACAAAATCGAACGGCGTATCACCGTTGATCTTCTGATAGGCCAGGGTGAAACTATGGGCGCCCAGCGTGTATCGGCCGGACAGGCTGTACGCAGTATTGTCGATGGCACCGGCCAGCGCCTGACCGGTGTCCCGGGTGTGATAGAGGTTGGCGTCGAGGAACACCTCGGACTGCTTGAAGTGCAGATTGCCGTAGTACTGATGCCAGGTATCGGTGAGCTCCGAAGCGTACAGGGCGCCGCCAACCGGGCTTTGGGTAAACAGGTCGGCGCCGACAAACGAAATGCCGCCGGCCTCGGTGTTGGCGCCATAACCGAAAAAGTTGCCCTTGCCTGACGCACTGTCCTGATTCTTGAACGCCGTGAAGTGGCCGGCCTGCAGGTTCATTCCGTCGATTTCGCGGCTGTCGAGCAGAAAACCGGTGGCGTACTCCGGTTGCAGGCGTTTGTCCGCGGTGTCGAACACCGGGCTTTCGACCTCCATTTCACCAAACGCCAGGGTGGTGTTCGAGGTCTTGAGCTTGATCGCGCCGCCACCGCCGGAGTAGTTACTTTCGCTACGACCGTCACTGCCCACGGGCAGTAATCCGGTCCCGGAATGGCCTTTGCCGCTATCGAGTTTCAACCCCAGAAAGGCATGGGCATCGAGGCCGAAGCCGACGGTACCCGGCGTGAAACCGGATTCAAAAGCGCTGATAAAACCTTGAGCCCATTCAGCCTTGTAGCTCTTGCCGGATGGCGAGGGCGATCGATAGTCGCTGTTCAGATAGAAGTTTCGGCTGAGCACGCCAAGGGTCGCGCCCTCGAAAAATCCTACGCTGTCTTTCGCCGATTCCTCGGCCAGTGCGTGGGTTGCCACCAGGCAGCAGCACAGGGCAATGGCCGCCCTGGATTCTTGCGGGGAAAAGATCATCAATGGGTCACCACAGGGGCAGGGTTTTGCCGGGTACTGCCTTTGCAATGACCATGACACTGTCCTTAGGGGGGAGTGAGGACGTGATGGTTACGTAGATCGGGTCGGGAATATTGAGTCGGTGTGCTGTCTTTTGATGCCTTTTGTCCCGCCGGTCGTTGCTGGTGTCGATCGACCTGAGTGAGATCCATTACTCCTAGCAAAAATTGTGTGTTGGCGTAACCAGATTTGATTATCCCGCTCTAGTCCTACAAATTAACTTCTCTTTTGCTGATTGGTCATGTAGGAAACTTCCGAAAGTGCTAGAGGGGGATGGAGAATTAACTTCAGATGCTTCATCGTTTATAGACAGAGAGACAAAAGTTGTCGCTTGGAGTTGCGGCTTCTATGCATTGAAAGGAATTTTAGGGCTGTGGATGGCAACTCTGCGTATAGAGTTGATCGCCGTTCTGGATTCCAGTCTTATTTATCTTCGTGATGGTTGTTACAGTTGCGCGGGTGTCAGGAGGAATGATGACTGCAAGTAGTTTTCAAAACGAAGTGCCCAAGGCTCGAGTTAATATCAAGCTCGATTTGCACACGGGTGGCGCACAGAAAAAAGTCGAATTGCCGCTTAAGTTGATGGTGATGGGCGACTACAGCAACGGTAAGGAACAGCGCCCGCTGTCCGCAAGAAACAAAATGAACATTGACAAGAATAATTTCGACAGTGTTTTGTCCGAGTATTCACCAAGCCTGAAGCTGGCGGTGGAAAACACACTGGTCAATGACCACTGCGACACCTCTGTGGAATTGAGTTTCCGGGCCATGAAAGACTTTGAACCGGAACAGGTGGCGCGGCAGATTCCGCAGTTGCGCGCACTGTTGGCCATGCGCAACCTGCTGCGCGATCTCAAGTCGAACCTGCTGGACAACGCGACCTTTCGGCACGAACTGGAGCGCATCCTCAAGGATGATGCGCTGAGTGACGAACTGCGTGCCGAACTGGCTGCCCTGGCTCCAAAAGAAGTTCGTTAATTTCCCTTCGGTTCGCTTCACAGGAAAACTCTAAATGTCCGTTGAACATTCTTCCGCGCAATCGCGTGGCGATACAGTGTTGTCTGAAGAAAGCCAGGGTATATATAGCGCTTTGTTCAGTAAGATCAATCTGAATCCAGTAGAGGAGTTGGCCGGTTTCGACTCCTTTCAGGACAATGAAGCATTGTCCGAGGCCTCTGCCGATGAGCGCGTGACCGCTGCCGTCAGCGTTTTCCTGAACTTGCTCAAGCAGTCTTCACATAAAGTCGAGCGTCTGGACAAGGCGCTGCTCGATGAGCACATTGCATCGTTGGACGAGCAGATCAGTCGCCAGCTCGATGCCGTCATGCACCATCCCGACTTCCAGCGCGTCGAGTCGACCTGGCGCGGCGTGAAATCGCTGATCGACCAAACCGATTTCCGCCGCAACGTTCGCATCGAGTTGCTGGATATCAGCAAGGACCATTTGGTCCAGGACTTCGAAGACGCACCGGAAATCGCCCAGAGCGGGTTGTATTTCCATAGCTACATCCAGGAATACGACACGCCGGGTGGCGAACCTATCGCTGCAGCCATTTCCAATTACGAATTCGACCGCAGCCCTCAGGATGTTGCCTTGTTGCGCAATGTTTCCAAGGTGGCGGCCGCAGCACACATGCCGTTCATAGGTTCTGTGGGACCTGCTTTTTTCGGCAAGGAATCGATGGAAGAAGTCGCTGCGATCAAGGACATCGGCAACTACTTTGACCGCGCCGAATACATCAAGTGGAAAGCCTTTCGCGACAGTGACGATGCCCGCTACATCGGCCTGACCATGCCGCGGGTGCTCGGTCGCTTGCCCTACGGTCCTGACACCATTGCGGTGCGCAGCTTCAACTACATCGAAAGCGTCAAGGGGCCAGACCACGACAAGTACCTGTGGACCAATGCCTCGTTCGCGTTTGCCGCGAACATGGTCAAGAGCTTCATCAGCAACGGCTGGTGTGTGCAGATCCGCGGCCCACAGTCGGGTGGCGCGGTCACCGGCCTGCCGATTCATCTGTACGACCTGGGCACCGGCAATCAGGTGAAAATCCCCTCGGAGGTGATGATTCCCGAGACGCGTGAATTTGAATTCGCCAACCTCGGTTTCATTCCTTTGTCGTACTACAAGAATCGCGACTACGCGTGTTTCTTCTCAGCCAACTCCAGCCAGAAACCCGCCCTGTACGACACCGCCGACGCGACTGCCAACAGCCGTATCAACTCGCGCTTGCCGTACATTTTCCTCCTGTCGCGCATCGCTCACTACTTGAAAATGATCCAGCGCGAGAACATCGGAACCACCAAGGATCGTCGCTTGCTGGAGCTTGAGCTCAACAAGTGGATCGGTGGGCTGGTCACCGAAATGACCGACCCCGGCGACGATTTGCAGGCTTCGCACCCGCTGCGTGAGGCGAAGGTGACGGTGGAAGACATCGAGGACAACCCCGGATTCTTCCGCGTCAAGTTGTACGCCGTGCCGCACTTTCAGGTGGAAGGCATGGACGTCAACCTGTCACTGGTTTCGCAGATGCCCAAGGCCAAAAACTGAGCCTGTTCAAACCCGGGCCATTTCGTAGGAAACGACTGTCATGAAGATCGACCGCCCCCTGTGGGCCGCGGGGGCGTTGCTGTCTCCGCAGCAATTCCAGCAGCAGGCGCGCTGGGAAGCCTGGACCAATGAGTGCCTTGCGCACCTGTCGTTGGTACATCCCTGGGGTGTACAAGCAATGGACGTTGATCTGCAGGCACTGCGCCTGGGCAAGTTAAAACTGACCCGGCTGCACTTGCGCATGGCCGACGGTACCCTGGTCGATACCGATCATGTCGATCGCCTGCCTCCTGCACTGGAGTTGGCTCGGCAGCTGCCTGATGACAGTCAGAGCGTCACGCTGTTGCTGGCCTTGCCGCTGGAACAGGGCAATGGCAACAACTGTCTGTTCGACGGGGGCAGGGCCGATCGACCGATGCGCTATCGTCAGGCCTGGCGCAAGGTTCAAGACGTGTTTGGCGATGAGGTGCAATCGATCGGGGTGCTGGAGCATGCCTTGAGCTTGCGCCTGGTCAACGATGACAACGCCGACTACCTGACTTGCCCGATTGCCCGTCTGATTCGCGACGGGCAGGGGGCCTGGATGCTCGACCCGGGCTACGTACCCCCGCTTCTCAGCTTTGCTGCTCACCCGGGTTTGCTTACCCAACTGGACAACCTGTTGACCCAGTTGGCCGCCAAGCGTCAACGGCTCATGGGCATGCGGCGCGAGAGTAATCAGCGCATGGCGGACTTTGCGGTGGCCGATGTGTCGTTGTTCTGGCTGCTAAATGCCTTGAACAGCTATCAACCCGTGTTGGCTGACCTCAAGGCGCATCCGGGGCGCCATCCCGAACAGGTCTATCTGGAACTGGCCAGGCTGGCTGGAAGCCTGCTGACCTTTTCGCTGGAACATGACATCGAGCTGATTCCTGCCTATCGGCACGAACACCTGGAAACCGTCTTCCCGCCGTTGATGAGCATGATTTCCACCTTGCTGGAAGCCAGCCTTCCGTCCCGGGTCATCGCCCTGGAGTTGCAGGAAACGGGCGCCAACCGCTGGCAAGTCAGTCTCAACGACGCTCGTTTGTGTGAGCCTGGCGGCGCGGACTTCTATCTGTCCGTGCGTTGTCGCCTGCCGGCCGCGCAGTTGCAGAGCCAGTTTCCTCGACTGTGCAAGATCGGTACGCCGGATGAGGTGGATCAATTGATCAATGCTGCACTGGACGGCGTGCCCATGCAGGCGCTCAGCCATGTGCCGGCCGCGATTCCGTTGCGCCTGGAAAATCAATACTTTGCCCTTGATCTCAATCATGCCAAGGGGCTGGCGATGCTGGCCGCGGGGGTCTGCGCATTGTATGTGCCGAGCACATTGGTCGAGGTCAGGCTTGAACTGTTTGCGGTGTTGCGCACATGAACGGAAAAACCGAAAAGCAAACCCGCTCGCCCGTGAACATCGACGTCCTGTTGCAGGACAGCTACCTGCTGGTGGTTGAACTGCGCCAGGCTGGATCAGCAAAAAACAGCCAGGGGCTGTGGTTACGTTGTGCCGACCAGATCGAATACGTTCGCCAGTCGCTTGAACAGGCCGGTTTGAGTCGGCGCAGCATCGACTACATCAGCTACGCCCAATGCGCGTTGCTCGATGAAACCGTGCTCGGCTATGCCGAGGGCAAAGATCATGCTTCCTGGGCCAGCGAACCCTTGCAGGCGAAGTTCTTCAGCCGCCACCAGGCCGGTGAGTTTCTGTATGAAGACATGCGCGAAGTGTTGCGCGAGCCCGCACCGGACCGGCAGGTGCTGACAGCATTCCAGCGGGTATTGATGCTGGGCTTTCGCGGCCGCTATCGCGAGCTGAATGACCCTGATCGCCTGCAACTGCTGGCAGCCTTGAATGCGCAGGTTCCGCCACTGCAACTCAACCATGGGTTAGCGACACAAGCGGGCATCGGCTACCGATCCGGCAGCTGGCGTTGGCAGCGTTCCCCGCTGGCCCAGGTTGTGCTGGCAGGGTTGTTGCTCACGGGGATCTGGCTGGGGCTCGATCACCTGTTGGGCGGTGTCATCGCCAACCTCCAGCCTGGCCAGGCGTGAGCCACCGATGACGTACAAACTCAATCGACTCCTCTGGCTTTGGGCCGGCGCGCTTGTCCTGGCATTGCTGGCGATCATCCCGCTGGCGGCCTGGACACGTGCAACGGCGGTTTTGTTCGTGGCGTGCGTTGCCATAGCGGTCTGGATCAGGATCGGGCGACGGGCGAAGCGTCAAGCCGGGTCACGGGTGCTGGCCGCTAACCTGACGCTGCCACCGGCGGATTATTGTCAGCCGGTGGTATTGGTCTGTGGTGATGGCCTGGACGGTCTGTTCGGCGCGGTTGCCGGTGATTCGCCAGCGTTGCGCAAGACCGGGCAAGGTTGCTACTTGCGGGTGCCAGACCTGATGCAACTGCCGGAGCTGATAGCCAGCGTATTGGCCCGTCGGCCGGCATGGGGCGGGCAGCTTGCTGTCATGTTCGTTTCCAACCCGGGCGAGCATGACGACCGCGCCGTACTGGCGGGGCAGGTGCGGGCTTTTTGTCATCAGGTTGCCCTGGTTCGCAAACGCGGGATTGCATTGCCGATGTTGCTGGTCAGTTACCTGCAAGCTTCGCAGGGCGAGGGGGCCTGGGTCAGTTGGGAGGCGGGGCAGACCAGCCCCGAGGTCCGTGAGGCCGGGATGCATGCCAGCCTGGTCGATTGGCAGCAGTTGGCAGTGGACGATGTCACGCGTATGGCGCGCATGCATGCCGGCGTTCAAGTGAGCAGCGTTGCGGCCTGGCTGGAGGAGGCGGTACTGCCGGACCTGGCCGCGCGTGACCGCCGCCATTCGATAGGTCCCGCAGTGGCCATCGCCATCACGCTGGTGCCGGTGTTGCCCCGGACCGTGTCGGGGAACCTCTGGCAACAATGGCTGAGCGACAAGCTGTCGCTGTCAGTCGACTGGCAGGTACAGACCGCAGACGCGGCGCCACTGCCATTCCCTGACCCGTTGCTGCAATTGCTGCCCATCCGTATCCAGCGAACGCCGATACGCCGGGCGGGGGTGATTGCGCTGTGGCTGTTTGTGGCCGCGACTGCCATTGCCTTGGCCAGTTCAGCCTGGCAGAACACGTTGCTGGCGCGTCAGGTCACCGATGACCTGCGTCGCTACACCTCCATGGCGCCACCGGCCCCTTTCGACCAGACCGGGATTGTCCAGCGCGAAGCGGCATTGACGACGCTTCGCCAGCACGCCGAGCGTCTGGACAACCATTACCGTCATGGTGCTCCGCTGAAGTTGGGTTTGGGCCTGTATCGCGGCGACCGACTGCGTGCGCCGGTGCTGGCGGCGATTGCCAGTCACCGCACTCCGCCGTCAGCGCCACTCGCGGTAAAAGTCGCCAAAGCGGTACGTCTGGACAGCCTGTCTCTGTTCGACAGCGGCAGCGCCGTGCTCAAGCCGGATTCGACCAAAGTGCTGATCAATGCCCTGGTGGACATCAAGGCCCAGCCGGGATGGCTGATCGTCATCGCCGGGCATACCGATGCGTCGGGCAATGACGCGCAAAACCTTCTGCTGTCCCGGGCCCGCGCGGCGTCGGTGCGGGACTGGATGCAACGCATGGGCGATCTCCCCGACAGTTGTTTTGCCGTCCAGGGTTTCGGCGCCAGGCAGCCGATCGCCAGCAATGACACCGAGGCGGGGCGCACTGCCAACCGTCGAGTCGATATTCGCCTGGTACCGGAAGCGGGGGCTTGCTCGCATTCCCCGCCGATACCGGGCTGACAACCCCAGTCGCATCACGCGGCATTCATGTTCTTGGAAAAAGGAGCTTCACATGGCATCTCCCATTCACCTCTGGCTAAAAGATGATGGCGGCGCGGACATTAAAGGCTCGGTAGACGTACAAGAGCGCCAGGGCAGCATCGAAGTGATCGCCAAGGATCACGCCTTGCAAATTCCTACCGACGACAACACCGGCAAGTTGACCGGCGCTCGGGTCCACAGCGCGTACCGGTTCACCAAGGAAGTCGATGCCTCCAGCCCGTACCTGTTCAAGGCGGTGAGCACCGGCCAGACCCTCAAGAGTGCCGAGTTCAAATGGTATCGCACCAACGTACAGGGCCAGGAAGCCGAGTACTTCAAGACGCTACTGGAAAACGTCAGAGTCGTGAAAGTCAAGTCAATGGTCCACGACCTCAAAGACCACTCCAAGCAGCACTACAACCACTTGGAAGAGGTTGAGTTGCGCTACGAAAAAATCACCTGGACCTTCGTCGACGGCAACATCATCCACAGCGATTCCTGGAACGAACGCCAGACTGCCTGACGCGAAAACACCAGCAGGCAGAACGCTGCCTGCTGGTCTTGAGTGTTTCGGCTTGAGCGCCTGTCAGCGGGCGCTCAAGCCGGCACATCGAGCTTCAAGCCCACCACCGGCAATACGCCAGGAACTCAGCACAAGGACGCCCCGCATGGCCCATCACGCCACCCGTTTGCTTCGCCGCCTCAATCCTTACTGCGCCCAGGCCTTGAGCGCGGCGGCATCGTTGTGCCAAAGCCGCGCCCACGGGCAGATCAGCATCGAGCACTGGCTCCTCAAACTGCTGGAGCAGGGCGAGGGTGACCTGACGATTATTGCGCGCCGTTACGAATGGGATATAGACGCCCTCTGGCACGGCTTGCTCGAGCATCTCGACAGCTTGCCGCGCAGCGTGCAGGGCAAGCCGCAGCTGTGCGGCAAGTTACAGCAATTGATCAAGAACGCCTGGCTACGTGCATCGCTGGACGACGACAATGACAGCCTGCGCTCGGCCCATCTGCTCGGTGCGCTGCTGGAGACCCCGACACTGCTGGTCTGTGAAGCGGCCTGGCCGATGCTCAGTCTCGGTCCGGTGCAATTGCAGCACTTGCTCCCGCTGCTGGACCAGCACTCCGAAGAACGACCGCACCTGCAACAGGAGCAGACGCTGGATCGCAAGGCGGTGATCCTCGACAACTCATCGAGTGCTCAACGGTGCGATGCATTGAGGGCGGTGCTGGACAAGTACACCCAGGACCTGACCGCCAAGGCCCGGGAGGGAGGCATCGACCCGGTGTTCGGGCGTGACGATGAAATCCGTCAGGTCATCGATATCCTCAGTCGTCGGCGCAAGAACAACCCGTTGCTGGTGGGGGAACCGGGGGTCGGCAAGACCGCGCTGGTCGAGGGCCTGGCCTTGCGCATTGCCGAGGGCAATGTGCCCGACAGCCTCAAGCCGGTCAGCGTGCGCACCCTCGATCTGGGCCTGTTGCAAGCCGGAGCCGGGGTCAAGGGCGAGTTCGAACAACGCCTGAAAAACGTCATCGAGGCCGTTCAGCAATCAGAAACCCCGGTACTGCTGTTCATCGACGAAGCCCACACCCTGATCGGTGCCGGCAACCAGGCCGGCGGCGCCGATGCGGCAAATCTGCTCAAGCCCGCCCTGGCTCGCGGAGAATTGCGCACCATCGCGGCCACCACCTGGAGTGAGTACAAACAATACTTTGAGCGCGATGCCGCACTTGAGCGACGGTTCCAGAGGGTCAAGGTCGACGAACCGGACGATGCCAGTGCCTGCCTCATGTTGCGCGGCCTCAAAGCCCGCTACGCCAGCCACCACGGCGTGCACATCGAAGACGCGGCGGTAGAGGCGGCGGTCAGCCTGTCGCGGCGTTACCTCACCGGCCGTCAACTGCCGGACAAGGCCGTCGACCTGCTCGACACCGCCAGTGCACGGGTACGCATGAGCCTCGATTGCGAACCGCAGGTGCTGGTGCGCCTCAAAGCCCGAATGGCTGCCCTGGACCTGGAACGCCAGGCCCGGCAAGAGGATCAGCAACTGAGCGGCGACGCCACCGATCAACGGCTCGCCCTGATCGCCCAGCAATACGCGCAATTGCAGCGAGAACAAATCGACCTGGTGCGGCAATACCAGAGCGAGCTCGAACTGACCCGCCAACTCCTCGACGCACGCCAGACCGAACCACCAAACATGGAACACTGCGCCCGGTTGCAGCGACAACTGAGCGAGATTCAGGGCAGTCAGCCACTGCTTTTGCTCGACGTAAACCCGCGCAGCGTGGCTGAAGTGATCGCCGACTGGACCGGCGTACCGCTGGGCAGCCTGCTCAAGGATGAACAGGCCAGTCTGCTGGAGCTGGAACAGCAACTCAGCGAGCGGGTGATTGGCCAACCCCATGCCCTCAGTGCCATGGCCCAACGCCTGCGCGCGGCCAAGACCGGCCTGACTGACGAAAAGACGCCTTTGGGCGTGTTCCTGCTGGTGGGCACCAGCGGGGTCGGCAAGACCGAAACGGCCCTGGCCCTGGCAGACAGCCTGTTCGGTGGCGAAAAGTCACTGATCACGATCAATCTCTCTGAATACCAGGAAGCCCATACCGTCAGCCAGCTCAAGGGCTCGCCGCCCGGCTACGTCGGCTACGGGCAGGGCGGGGTGCTCACCGAGGCCGTACGCCAACGACCCTATAGCGTCGTGCTGCTCGACGAGGTGGAAAAAGCCCATCGTGACGTGCTTGACCTGTTTTACCAGGTGTTCGATCGCGGCTGCATGCGCGACGGCGAAGGCCGTGAAATCGACTTTCGCAACACCGTCATTCTCATGACCTCCAACCTGGGGAGTCATGAGTTGCAAGGTTTCTTGCAAGAACAACCCGAAGCCTCGGACAGCACCTTGCACGAACTGCTGCGACCCATTTTGCGCGAGCATTTTCAGCCGGCCCTGTTGGCCCGCTTTCAGACGCTGATCTATCGACCGCTGCAAGCCGAGGCCCTCAAAGGCATCGTCGCCATCAAACTCGCCCAGGTCGGCAAACGCTTGCAGCGTCACTACGCACTGGACTGCCGGATCGAAACCGCGCTCAACGACGCCCTGGTCGCCGCCTGCCTGTTGCCCGATACCGGCGCCCGCAACATCGACAGCCTGCTTGACCAGCAGATTCTGCCGGTGCTCAGCCAGCAGTTGTTGCAGCGCCAGGCCGCTGGGCAGAGCACCCATGGTGTGACCCTGGGTTACAGCGAGGAACAGGGAGTCACCCTGCAGTTCTCCAACACGCAGGATTGCGCGGCAAATACCGCCATGGAGGCCTGAACATGCTCAACGAACTGCGCACTTTCTTCGACCACAGCCGCCACACACTCTGGGTCCGGGAGCTGGACGCCCCCCTCGACGTCCTGGCCTTCCACGGCGAAGAACACCTCAGCCAGCCGTTCAGCTACTACATCGAGTTCACCTCCAGCCAGCTCGACATCGACGCCGAACTCATGCTTGGCCAACAAGCCAGCTTCAGCCTGCACGCACTGCCGGAAAAGGTCTCGTCGCTGATCTTCGAACCGTCCGAAGTCAAGCCGCTGCGCAGCTTGCACGGGGTAATCAGCGGCTTCAAACGCCTGTCCGCTTCCATCGACGAGGCACGCTACGAAGTCACCCTGCAACCGCGCCTGGCGCTGCTCGCGCGGGGCCGGCAATACCGGATCTACCAGCACCGGTCGGTGCCGGAAATCGTCGAGCACATCCTGCGCAGTCGCCACGAATTCAGGGGCCAGGACTTCCTCTTCCACCTGCACCGCGAATACCCCCGGCGCGAGCAGGTGATGCAATACGGCGAAAGCGACCTGGCCTTCATTGCCAGGTTGCTGGCCGAAGTCGGCATCTGGTACCGCTTCACCAGCGACGAACGCCTGAGTATCGACGTCGTCGAATTCCACGACTCCCCGCGCGCCTACCAGTTCGACGTCGAACTGCCGCTGCGTCCGCTCTGCGGGTTGAGCAGCAGCGGTGAGGACAGCGTCTGGGCCCTGCAGTCGGAACACCAGGTGGTGGAGCAGCACGTGAATATCCGCGCCTACCATCACCGCGACGCCCGCGCGCACCTCGACGGCGACATCGACCAGACGCGCGGCGCCAAGGGCACCTACGGCGAGGCCTATCACTACGCCGAACCCTACACCGCGCTCGGCGACCGCCATGCCTTCCCCGAAGACGTGCAGTGCGAAAGCGGCTACTTCTATGCGCGCCTGCGCCACGAGCGTTACCTCAACCGCCGCACCCGCCTTTGCGGCATGAGCAGCAGCGCCCGCCTGGCGCCAGGCCAGGTACTGGAAGTCACCGACGGCGCGCCCCAGGCCTTCGCGCCGCGGGCGGTGATCATCGGGCTCAAGGCCGGCGCCGCCCGCGACCGCAGCTTCGAGTGCAGCTTCCAGGCCATTCCCTACGCGCAGACGGTGTGCTTTCGCCCAGACGTACCGCCCAAACCCTTGATCGCCGGCACCGTGCCGGCCCGGGTGACCAGCGCGCAGGCCCACAACCCCTACGCCGATACCGACGCCGAGGGCCGCTACCGGGTGCAGTTCCTGTTCGACCGCGACACCTGGGACGCCGGTCGCGAAAGCACCTGGCTGCGCCTGGCCCGGGCATACGCCGGCGACACCCACGGCCTGCACCTGCCGCTGATCGCCGGCACCGAAGTGGCGGTGGCCTTCGAACAGGGCGACCCCGACCGGCCCTACATCGCCCACGCCCTGCACGACAGCCAGCACCCCGACCACGTCACCATGTACAACGAAAAGCGCAACGTGCTGCGCACCCCGGCCAACAACAAGCTGCGCCTGGACGATACCCGAGGGCAGGAGCACATCAAGCTCAGCACCGAACACAGCGGCAAGAGCCAGCTCAACCTCGGGCATGTGGTGGATGCCGAGCGGCAGAAGCGCGGCGAGGGGTTTGAGTTGCGCACCGATGCCTGGGGGGCGATTCGGGCGGGCAAGGGGTTGTTTATCAGTGCCGATGAACAAACCAAGGCCCAAGGCCAGGTGCTGGAAATGGGCCCGGCGATCGAGCGCCTGCGACAGGCCGGCGACCAACTGCAAACGCTGTCCGTCGATGCCTTGGCCGCCAACGCCGATCCCGCAGATGTGGCGGCGCAATTGGCGCTGATGCGCCAGCAACTCGATGAACTGAAAGCCGCGGTCCTGCTGCTCAGCGCACCCCAGGGCATCGCCCTGACCAGCGGCCAGCACCTGCAACTGGCGGCAAAAGACAACCTGATGCTCAACGCCGGCGGCGAGGCCGACCTCAGCGTGGTCAAGCGCCTGTTCATCGGCGTCGGCCAGGGCCTGAGCCTGTTCGTACGCAAGCTGGGGATCAAGCTGATCGCCAATCAGGGCCCGGTGAGGGTGCAGGCGCAGAACGATCGCCTGGAGCTGATCGCACGGCACGGGTTGGAGATCACCAGCACCGAAGATGAAATCCACATCACGGCGAAGAAGAAAATCGTCCTCAACGGCGGGGGCAGCTACATCACCCTGGAGACGTGTGGCATCGAATCCGGCACGGCGGGTGACCACAACATCAAGGCGGCGTTTCTGGAGTACGTCCCGACCAAGGTCACGCAGGCGGCGCGCTTGCCGCCGCTGCCGGCGGTGTTTGATCCGCCGCTGGCGTTCGATCAGCAGTACCAGATTTTTGCCAACGATGGCGAGCAAGTCCTGGCCGGCGTCCCGTACAAGATCTCCAGCGCCAGCGGCAACGTGTGGAAAGGCACTACCGACAGCCAGGGTTTCACCGAACGGGTGTACACCGCTGTTCCTGAAGAACTCTCGCTGATCTACGACATGGACGAAGAGGAGGAAGAGGAAGAACTCGAAGGCATCACCCTGCGCATCGGGCTGTTTTTTGATGGCACCGGTAACAACCAGGCCAACGCCGCTCTCACCGAACAGTGCCGACGCGAGGATCTGGAACTGTTCGATGAAAGCGATCTGGCGTCCATCATTCAGTTGTGCAACCAGTATGGGTTTGACGAGTTTGATGGCAGTGGTTTTGGTCGTACGCCGGATAACAGTTATGGGAATGCGCCGAGTAATGTGGTGCATTTGTTTGCGCTGTATCCCGATCACGCCACCGATGGTCTCCCGCCCGGAGCTGAAATTGGTTTTGTAAAAATCTATCTGGAGGGTATCGGTACCCGCAGCGGAGGTGGCGACTCGCTCTTCGGGCAAGGCATGGGGCGGGGTGAAACCGGGGTGGTGGCGCGGGTTGAACAAGCGCCGGGGTTGGTGGAGAGGCAGTTGGACAGTTTTCAGGAAGCTAACCCTGGCATTTCCATACGCGCTGTCGAGTTCGACATCTTCGGCTTTAGCCGCGGTGCCGCCGCCGCACGCCACTGTGCCAACGAACTGCTCAAACCGGGTCGAGGTGTATTCGGTGATCTGCTGCAGGGAGGCCGCTTCGGCCTGCTCGACAGCTTCGACCCGGCGGTCGATATCAGCCTCAACCTGATCGGCCTGTTCGACACCGTTGCAGCCATCGGCGGCATTGACCTGAACGTGGCCGATGACCACAACCCGGGCGTGAACCTGTACCTGCCACCCGGTTGTGCGCGTCAGATCGTCCAGCTGCAGGCCCGCGATGAGTGCCGCCACAACTTTTCCCTCAACGAAGTGCTGCACGATCATCGACAAATCAGTCTGCCCGGGGTGCACTCAGACATTGGCGGCGGTTATTTACCGCGTGCCCGGGAGCGGCTGTGGTTGACCCCGCCCGGTCGTATCACCCTGCGCCGTAACCAGCCGGTGCAGTCTTCACCGCAGTGGGCCAAGGCCCTGGCTCAAGTGCAGGCCTTGCGGTCCAGTGGTCTGGCCGACGACGGCAGCATCGAGGCCAAGGCCTGGCCGTTCACCCCGGCCGCCCGGGGCAAGCTGGAGTCCAACCAGGACGACTATCTGCTGGCGATTGTTCTGGACCGCCCGGTCCGGGGCGAGTTGGCGCTGATTGCCCTGCGCCTGATGCGCGAACTGGGTGTGCGCCATGGTGTGCCCTTCAAAAGTCTTGAAGCGCAACCCGGATTGGCACTACCCACGGATTTGCAACCGATCGCTGCACAAATCCTTGGGCATGCACTGTCGGGCACCGAGGTCATCCTCGACCCCGAGCAGGAACGCTTGCTGCGTGCTCGTTATATCCACCAGTCCGCCCACTGGACGCCCAACAAAGGTTTGATGATCAACAAACCGGCACCCGACAGCACACGCAAGATCCATCCGCATCAGCCGCAAAAGGGCTATCCGCAATGAAGCGCCTGAGCCTGCTGGTCGGCCTATTGTTCAGCCTGTGTGCCTGCGCCGGTGGTCCCACACCGCCCAAGTTGCCCTACCAGAGCTGGTACGTCGGCCTGGCCGCGCCACGCTTCATGGAAGTCTGGGTCGAGAGCGTGGATGTGCTCGATCAGCGCGGGCTGGCGTTCTTTCATGTGTTTGGGGGCGTGGCCAGTTACACCGGCAAAGCGGAAGGCTGGCACAAGGGCGGAGGGAAAACGAAGCCGGTGAACAACGTCGATCTACCAGACCGCATCTTCGTGCGCTGGCAATCGCTGGTGGAGCCGCAGACCTACAAGATCGGTATCCGGATCCCGCAGTGGGTGCGCGATGAGATGGTCAAGTCCGAACGGGTGTTTTGCGAAGGCTCAAAAAAATGGAAGGACGACTTTCGAAAAGTGATCACTTTAGGCATGGCTCCCGGTGGCATCGTCAAGGTCTGGGTGGGTGGGCCATGCCTGGGGTTCAAGGAGGTTGGACGCTTTCAGGCCGAGATCGAGCCGCTTGGGCCTTACAAAGGAAAGAGCAACGGCCAATACGTGCCCATAGAAGCTGAAAACAAAGCCTACGTGGACCAGCACGGGATTCCCTATGGCACTTGGTAAGGGCTATCCGCAATGAAGCGTCTGATCTTGCTGGTTGGCCTGCTGTTCAGCCTGTGTGCCTGCGCCACTGGTCCCACGCCACCCAAGTTGCCCTACCACAGCTGGTACGTCGGCCTGGCCGCGCCGCGCTTCATGGAAGTGTGGGTCGAGAGTGTGGATGTGCTCGATCAGCGCGGGCTGGCGTTCTTTCGCGTGTCTGCCGGGGTGGCCGGTTACACCCGCAAACCTGAAGGTTGGCACAAAGGGGGCGGATCGATGATGCCGGTGAACAATGTCGACTTGCCGGACCGCATCTTCGTGCGCTGGCAATCGCTGGTGGAGCCACAGACCTACAAGATCGGTATCCGGATCCCGCAGTGGGTGCGGGATGAGATGGTCAAGTCCGAGCGGGTGTTTTGCAAAGGCTCAAAAAAATGGAAGGACGAGTATCGGGATTCCATCACCTTGGGCATGGCCCCCGGTGGCATCGTCAAGGTCTGGGTTGGTGGGCCATGCCTGGGGTTCAAGGAGGTTGGACGCTTTCAGGCGGAGATTGAGCCGCTAGGGCCTAATCAAAACGGTAAGGGTAACTATTACCGCGCACCGAAGCCTGAGGCGCAGGCCTACATCGATCAACACGGAATCCCCTATGGCACTTGGTAGGAGTTAGTTAAAACGTATTTTGATTTCACTCGAAAAGAACATGGTGTCATTGCGGGATTGATTTTTAAAGGGATAAAGCCATGCAGCAATTAAAACATGCAGTTAGCACGAATAACGCGGACAGTACCGTCATCAAGGTCGTGTCTGCGCAAAGTACATTGACCTGGGTATCACCCGCTGAAAATGAAGTGTTCAAGATTACCCAAGATGCCACGTTGCCCGTTATCGCGTTCGAGTTTCGAGCGCAATTCGTTGGCGATATCAAATGGTCCTGGGTCATTGAATGGGAGGCAAAAGTCAGTGGTTTGAAGGAGCGGGCGCGAAAAGGTAAAACACTGAATACGTTCAATGAGTCAGGTTCATTTGTCAGCGGCGAAAAAACGTGGACGGCTGATTTCTCCGGCCAGGTTCTCGGTGGAACGTTGTCCGTAAAAGTACAGGTCGGTCAAAAGTCGCTCACGAGGACTGTTGCCATTAAAGGACAGAATCCTGTTCAAGAGAGTATCGCTACTTATGTTGCAAGCCTGGATGGCATGACCGGATTCGAGAACCTGCTGGAACAAGAGACGGGCAGTAAACACTTCATCGATTTCGACGGCGAGCCAATCGTTGCGTTCGACAAAGGTTACGGCATCACGCAAATGACCAATCCGGCACCGTCCTACGAACAGGCGTGGAACTGGAAAGCGAACATCCTGGGAGGCTCCTCCATCTACAAGGATAAGGTCCGGATCGCGAAAAAATATCTGGGTCAGTCTGGTAGGAGCTATACGACTGAGCAGCTGGAACATGAGGTATTCAGCCGCTGGAACGGTGGTTCCTACCATGAGTGGGACACCGCCTCAAGATCCTGGGTCAGGAAAAAGAACATCCTGTGCGACGCCAATACCGGAAACATCGGTTGGTCGATGGACAATGAAAAAAACCAGGACAAGACCGAAGCCGAACTGCACGAGAGAGATGTGGATACCTACAAAAAAGGCACCAAGGGGCAATCGGAGGACCACCCTTGGACTTATCAGGGGGTGTGCTATGCCGATCATGTGTTGTCGAAGTAAATATGTTTGTTCTTTGTTTTTTTTATTGTTGGGTTTCATGGCAGTGAGTGGCGCTTTCGCCGATACGGCAATGCCTTGGGTCAGCAATGAAAAGAGTGGGGTGATTTTGCATATGGAAGACGGAAGTCTCTATCGGCTGAAGTTGAATGCTGGAGTGGGCGGTGTTTTCTATGACAGGCATAAATACCCCATTGCTGGAGAAACTTATCTCGCACTGTTTGAAGTGTCTCCCTCCAACCCTGGAAAGCCTACAGGTTTCTGTGGCGCCGGCAGTGAGGTTTGGTTGCACGTATATAGAGTGGCGGATACCAGTCTGAGGACCAAAACAAGGACACTGGTCAGTAGTTGCCTGCGCTCGATTTCAATGGCAAGCCAGAACTCCGGAACGGAAAAACAAGACACTGATTTTTCTTCGGTGCAATGGAATGAAAAGGGGTTTTCTATTGATTGGTTCAATCATGTTAATGCTGCTGGCCAGGCATTAACTTCAACGAACTATGTGCTGCATGGCAAGGCGGTTTCGATTCAGGAAGTCCTGAGTCAATAGCCGTTGGGCACGTGAGTAATCAAGTGGGTCTTTAAAAAAGGGAAATGGAATGAAAGGCATCATCCGTATTGGTGACAAAACAACCGGAAAGGGCACTGTGCTTACGGGGTCCGCCGTGATGCGGTTCGGTGGTATCGGCGTGGCTCGGGAGGGTGACGCGGTAATGTGCCCCGTTCCAGGTCATGGTCGAACAGTGATTGCCGAGGGGCATCCGAGGTTTCACGAAAACGGCGTACCGATTGCGTTTCACGGACATTGTTGTGCCTGCGGTTGCACCTTGATTTCGTCACTCCCCGAAGCGGGCGCGAGCTGATCATGTCGGTCCGTCTCGATCAAGTACCTGCTCCGGCGTCCCGTCCTGCGCGGCCCCGTGTCTGGCTTTGGCTGAGTCTGTTGCCGCTGCTTTGGTTGCTGGGTTTCGGGTTGATGTTTGGCTTCGCCAGTCAATCGTTGCGGCAACAACCGTTGGATTTCTACGGTCTGGCCTTGGGTGTTCCGTTCTTGGGTTGGTGCGTCATGAGCTTCGGGCGCGCGCTGCTGTACATCGGCGGACAAGCTGTTGCAGATGGCTGGGATGAGGCCCGTGAGGAGGATTCGGTTCGGCGACTGCGCCGTGGCCGGCGATCCCAGCAAGTATTGAATGTGAGTCTTTACACGGCCTTGCGAGCGCCGGGAGAGGAGTCGCAAGTCCAACTGGACGCTTTGCTGAGTGGGGTCAAGGCGCTCAAGACTCAGCCCTCCTTGTCTGGCGGTGACGCGGTACGTCAAAGCCGCTTGCCCGGCAATACGACGCCGGCCTCTGAACACGTGTTGTTGAGCATTTTGGTGCAGGTGCTCGTTGACCTGGCACAAACCTTGGGGCAACTGCCAGACGAGACGCCGCTGGCACTGTTGCTCGAAGTCGATAGCGGATTACCGGAACATACTTTGCGCAGAGTGTGGCGACAGGCCTGGACAGAGTCTGGCATTCGCCAGTCGACCACGCCTGTCGAAGGGCAGGGCCTGGCGGCGCTGGATCAATGGCTTGACCAGCGAATTGCCGACCAGGCGTTACTGATGGTGGTGGCGGCACAGTTTGCGCCGGAACAGCCCGAAGAGACGGCGGAAGCGGTCGTCGGACTGCTGCTGGGTAATCGTTTGACGCAAACCACATTGCCGCCCATTGCCTACCTGCACCGTCCGGAGCAGGAGCGAGAGCCCAGCCCCGATGCGCTGCTGTATGCCACTCGTCAAGCCCTGGATTGGGTGCCACTGGATGCCGAATCAATCGAGCATGTGTGGCGTGTGGGGGGGAATGCGCAACGCGAGGTGGCAATCAGCACTGTCCTGGCGCAACTGCCGATGGCGGTGACGCACAACCTGGATACCTTGCTGGGACACCCGGGCACAGCGTCTGCGTGGTTGGCGATCGTGGCCGCGACGCAAACCCTTCAGCGCGGCGTCGGGCCGCAGTTCATTTTCAGTGGTGACGATGTCGCAGCCGGGCTTTGGTGCACGGTTTTGACACCGGTGTCACCACTTTCGAAGTAGGAATCTCGAAATGCAGTTTCGACGCTCTGTAGGGTTGGGTGTTCTGGTTGGCGTTGTGTTGCTGACCGGTTTGGTTTCAGGTGCTGTGGTCTGGCTTCACCCCGAGTCGCTGGGCATTGCAAATGGCAGCGCCCGGCAAACAATTTGGCTTTCGGCAATATTGGCCACCACCTTTTTCGTGGTGATGTTTCTGGGGGGATACCCTCTGCTGGGACGTCTAGGTCGCTCAGGCTATCGTCCGCTTGTCGCCGATGATGTTACTCAACCTGGGCAAGCGCCACTCAATGAATCCACTGATGCTCAGCTGGAGAAGCGAATGGCAGCGGTTAAAACGTACCTGCGGAAAAACCACAGCCTCCTCTGGCCCCGCAAAGTCCGCCTCCTGCTCGTCGTCGGCGAACCCGAGCAAATCACTGCCATCGCCCCCGGCCTGACCTCGGAAAACTGGCTCGACGCGCAAAACATCGTGCTGATCTGGGGCGGCAGCCTGCAAGCCGAGCCCACCGAGGCGACGCTGAATCAGTACCGCCGCCTGACCCGTTGGCGCGGGCTGGACGGCGTGGTCTGGGCGCTGAGCAAGGAGCAAAGCAGCGATGCTGCCGCCATGGGCGCCGGTGTGCGTCACTTGAAGGTGCTGGCCCGCGAATTGGGCTGGCAGTTGCCCTTGCACCTTTGGCAGGTCTGCGCGAGCAAGTGGGTACAGGACCCGCGGCCGACCCAGGCGGTGGGTTGCCGGTTGTCCTCGCGGGTCACGGCGCTTGAACTGGACACCCGGTTAGAAGCATTGCTCGACCCTTTGCGACAGCAGGGCCTGGAGCAAATGCAGGAGGCGATGGCGCATGACTTTCTGCTGCGCCTGTCCCGCGACTTGCAGGCCGAGGGCATGGCCCGGTGGCGTCGGGCGCTGTCGCCCTTGTTCGGTGAGTTGGCCCACAACGTGCCGCTGCGGGGGCTGTGGTTCAGCCTGCCGCTGCCGTCGGGCAATAAAATTGATCGGCTGCACTTTTGGCCGGTCGATCCGGCCTGGCACGGCGTGCTGGCCGATCAGGCCGTCAGCCCTCGGCGCCTGGGCTGGTCCGTCCCGCGAGTCGCTTATGCGCTGGTGATGGCCGTGGCGCTGATCTGGGGCGCCGGCCTGCTGCTGTCCTTCGCCAGCAACCGCGTGCACATTGCCCAGATGCAGAGCACGTTGGTCTCTCTCGAACAGTCGCAGAGCCCCGACGAACAACTGCTGGCGTTCAACGAGTTGACCCGCGAGCTGGGGCGCCTGGATTACCGCGCCGCGCACGGCACGCCCTGGTACCTGCGTTTCGGCCTCAACCAGAACGACCCATTGCTGGCGACGCTGTGGCCGCGCTACGTCGACGCCAACCAGCGGTTGCTGCGCGACCCGGCCGTGGCCACGCTGCAGCAGCAACTCAAGGCGCTGATCCAGTTGCCGCCGGACAGCCCCGAACGCGCCAGGCGTGCCCCGCAAGCCTACGCGCAGCTCAAGGCCTACCTGATGATGGCGCGCCCGGAAAAAACCGACGCGGCTTTCCTCGCCAAGGTGCTGGTCGAGACCCAGGCGCAGCGCGCCGACATGACGCCGGGGCTCTGGCAGGGCCTGTCACCCGGCCTCTGGCAGTTTTATGCCGAGCAACTGGCCGCCCATCCGGCCTGGCGTATCGAGGCTGACCCGACGCTGGTGGCCCAGGCCCGTCAAGTACTGCTCGGCCAGCTTGGCCAGCGCAATGCCGAAGCCAGCCTGTACCGCCAGGTGCTCGATGCGGCGGCCAATCACTACCCGGCCCTGAGCTTGCCGCAGATGGTCGGCGACACCGACGCCCGCGCGCTGTTCGCCACCACGGCCAGCGTTCCCGGGGTGTTCACCCGCCAGGCCTGGGAGGGTCAGGTCCGCCAAGCCATCGACGAGGTGGCCGAGGCCCGCCGCGATGAGATCGACTGGGTGCTCAGCGACAATCCCGCCAGCCTCGCCGCCGACTTGAGCCCGGAGCAACTCAAGGAACGCCTGACCGAGCGCTACTTTCAGGACTACGCCAGCGCCTGGCTGGACTTCCTCAATCGCCTGGACTGGCAACCGGCACGCAGCCTGGATCAGGTGATCGACCAGTTGACCCTGATGAGCGACGTGCGCCAGTCGCCGCTGATCGCGCTGATGAATACCCTGGCGTATCAGGGCCAGGCCGGCACTCGCGGCCCGGCCCTGGGTGCGTCGTTGATCCACTCCGCGCAGAAGCTGATGACCCAGGACAAGGTGCCGCTGATCGACCAACAAGTCCGCGGCGCGAGCGGTCCGCTGGACGCCACCTTCGGTCCGCTGCTGGCGCTGTTGGGCAAGGAGGCCGAAGGCAAGAACGACAACGACCGGCTGAGCCTGCAGGCCTTCCTCACCCAAGTCACCCGGGTACGCCTGAAGCTGCAACAGGTAAGCAGCGCCGCCGATCCGCAGGAGATGACCCAGGCCCTGGCGCAAACCGTGTTCCAGGGCAAAAGCGTCGACCTCACCGACACCCGCGCCTACGGCAGCCTGATCGCCGCCAGCCTGGGGGCGGAGTGGGGCGGGGTCGGCCAGACCCTGTTCGTGCAGCCGCTGGAACAGGCCTGGCAACGGGTGCTGCAGCCGTCGGCGGCAAGCCTCAATCGCCAGTGGCAACGGGCGATCGTCAGCGACTGGCACGGCGCGTTTGCCGGGCGTTACCCGTTCGTGGCGACCACCAGCGATGCGTCATTGCCGATGCTGGGGCAAATGATCCGTGCCGACTCCGGGCGCATCGAGCAGTTCCTGCAACAGCAACTGGGCGGTGTGTTGCGCAAGGAAGGCCAGCGCTGGGTGACCGACTCGCGGCACAGCCAGGGCCTGCGCATCAACCCGCGGTTTCTCGCGGCGCTCAATCAGCTCAGCCACCTGGCCGATGTGCTGTTCACCGACGGCGGTCTCGGCCTGGGGTTCGAGCTACGGGCCAAGCCGGTGCGCGACGTGGTGCAGACCACCTTCATCCTCAACGGCGAAAAACACCACTACTTCAACCAGAAGGAAAGCTGGCAACGCTTCAGCTGGCCAGGCTACAGCGACCGTCCGGGGGTGAGCCTGACCTGGACCAGCGTGCAGGCCGGCGAGCGTCTGTTTGGTGATTACCAGGGTACTTGGGGCTTGATCCGCCTGCTCGAACAGGCTCGGGTCACCACGCTGGACGACGGCGACAGCCACTACCGCGTGCAGCTCAAGGCCCCGGACGGCCTGGGCCTGACCTGGCACCTGCGCACCGAACTGGGCGCGGGACCGCTGGCGCTGCTCAAGCTGCGCGGCTTCAAGCTGCCGACGCAGATTTTTCTCGGGGTGGGCAACAACGCCGAGCCTTATGCGCAGAACGGGGAAGTGCCATGAGCTTGCAAGGATTGATCAGCAGTTGCCTGGGTGAACGCGATGCGCTGGCACTGGCCCGGGAAACGTCAGGGCGCTGGCAAGCCTGGTTGCAACCGATCAGCGCAGATACTCCGGTGGGTGAAGACCCCGGTTACGACGATGATTTCCAGCGCATGCGCGAAGAGGTCAACAAGTTGTCCGGCGCGGATGCCGAGCGGGTGGCGCAACTGGCTGAAAAACTTCTGCGGCAAAGCTGCAAGGACCTGCGCGTCGCCACTTACTACCTGTGGGCCCGCTTGCACAAAGACGGCGAGGCCGGGCTCGCCGATGGCCTTGGCCTGCTGGCCGCGCTGGTCGGACATTACGCGCAGCAGGTGCTGCCGGTGCGGCCCAATAGCCGCAAGATGGCCCTCGAGTGGCTGGCCGGCGGCAAGGTGCTGGACAGCCTGTCGCTGTATCCGGAGGTTGTACGCAGCGAAGCTGAACGCACGGTCGCGGCGCTGGCCTGGCTGGAGCAGGGGCTTGACGCCTGGCCGCAGGACCAGCGCCCGGCCCTGGGCGCGCTGTACTCCGCGTTGTCTGCGCGGTTGACGCAGTCCGGCGGGGTGGATGCCCTGGTGCCGCAGAACAGTGCCAGCCATGAAGCAAATACCCAATCGGATGTGCCGGGTGTCACGTCCATCAAGTCCGGACGCGATCTGTTGGACAGTGGCCGGGCCCTGGCGGGCTATCTGCGTGAACAACCTCAGGGTTGGCTGGCGGCCCATCGCCTGATGAAAAGCCTGCGCTGGGACACGCTGCATCAGCCACCGCCTCAGGACGTCAATGGCAATACCCGTCTGGCTCCCCCACGTGGCGACTACAAGGCACAACTCAAGCGACTGCACCTGCAGCAGAACTGGCAGGAACTGCTGGATCAGGTCGAAGGGATGTTCGCCGAGGGTGTGAATCATTTCTGGCTGGATCTGCAGTGGTATGTGTACCAGGCGTTGAGAAAGCAATCCGCGCCGCTGGACAGCTGCGCCGATATGACCACGCGCGACCTGGGGATGTTCCTTGAGCGGCTCCCGGGTCTGGAGGCCCTGTGCTGGAGCGACGGCACACCGTTCGCCAACGAGACCACTCGCGAGTGGATCGCTCAGCACGTCAGCGGTAATCAGGCCCAACAGTGGTTGCCTGCTCCGGCGACGACAGCCATCGATGCAGGTGCCGAGATCCTGTCCCTGGAAGCCCAGGCACTGGCACAAGCCGACAGCGATGGGGTGGAGGCGGCGCTGGCCTGGCTGGCCGCGCGGCCCGACGTGCACACAGGCCGTCAGCGCTGGTTGCTGCGCCTGTTGATGGCGCGGGTGGCCGAGCAGTACGGCAAGAGCGACCTGGCCATTCACCTGTTGGGTGAACTGGATGCCACCGCCCAACGCCAGGCGCTGGCGGAGTGGGAGCCGGACCTGAACTTTGAGGTCAAGGCCCGCCTGCTCAAATTGCTGCGCCTCAAAGCGCAACGCAATGACACAGATAAACCCGCGCTGGCCCGGCGCATGGACGCGTTGCTGGCGGCGCTGGTCGCCATCGATCCGGTACGCGCCGCGGTGCTCTGCGGCTGAACCTCATTTATCAGGATGTATTTGTGAACACGGAAAATCTGACGCTGCGGTATTTCGACGCAGAGATGCGTTACCTGCGCGAGGCCGGCAAGGAGTTCGCAGAGGCGTTCCCTGACCGGGCCGCGCAACTGAACCTGGATAAACCGGGGGCGCAGGACCCTTATGTAGAGCGCCTGTTCGAAGGCTTTGCCTTCCTCATGGGGCGACTGCGTGAAAAGCTCGACGATGATTTGCCGGAGTTGACCGAAGGCCTGGTCAGCCTGCTGTGGCCCCATTACCTGCGCACCATCGCTTCGTTGTCGATCGTCGAACTGGCGCCGGACTTCGCGCAGATGAAGCTCGGCGAACGAATCGCCAAGGGCTTTGAAGTGTTGTCGCAGCCCATCGGACCGCAACGCACCCGATGCAGTTACACCACCACTCAGGACCTGACATTGCACCCGCTGGCCATAGCGTCTGTACGGCATGCCCAGGAGTCGGACGGGCGCTCGGTGCTGCGCCTGCGCTTTGCCTGCGGAACAATGACCGACTGGAGCCAGGTCGACCTGAGCCGCCTGCCGTTGTACCTCAATGCCGATGCGGCGTTGGCCAGCGCGCTGCATCAGGCGCTGACCCTCAAGGTTCAGGCGCTGTACGTGCGATGTGCGGGGGATTCGGATCGCCAGGCGCTGGAGGGGCATTTTGCGCCCAAGGGATTTGCCGACGAAGATCGTCTGTGGCCCAAGGGCGACAGTGCGTTCAGCGGCTATCAGTTATTGCTGGAGTACTTCACGTTCCGCGAAAAATTCATGTTCGTGACCCTTTGCGGGCTGGAGCGCCTGAACCTCAAGCCGGGTACACCCTGGTTCGAGCTGGACGTGGTCTTTGGCGAGGCATGGCCCCATGGCTTCGATCTGAGTGTCGAGCACATTCGCCTGCATGCCGTGCCGGTGATCAACCTGTTTGCGCTGGAAGCCGATCCACTGGAACTCGCCCCCTTGCAAACGGACTACCTGCTGCGCCCCTTGCGCCTGCAGGACGGTCACACCGAGATTTATTCGGTGGACCAGGTCACGTCTTCGAAGAACGCCGAGCGGCATGACTATGTGCCGTTCAGCAGTTTTCGCCACAAGGGCGGCATGCTGCGTGACGACGCACCGGAGCGTTATTTCCATACGCGTTTGCGCCAGGGCGCCAATGGCCTGCATGACACCTGGCTGATTCTGGGCGGCGAGGGCTTCGATCAGGACCGGTTGTTTCAGCGTGAAGGCCTGTCGTTGCGACTGACCGGGACCAACGGGCAACTGCCGCGCAAGGCCCTGCAAAGCACACTGCTCGATACCGTCGCACAGAACGCTCAGTCCCGCTTGCGGGCACGCAACCTGTGTGCACCCACCTTGCCGTGCTATCCGCCGAACCGTGACCGTTTCCATTGGCGGGTGCTCAGTCACCTGGGTTCGAACTTCCTGCCGATGCTCGACAGTGCCGAAGTACTGCGAGGCACCCTGGCGCTGTATGACTGGACGGGCAGTGAACTGAACCGGCGGCGCCTGGAAGCGATCGTCGAGGTCAGGCATCACCTGATCCAGCGTTTCGAGAAAGGTTTTTTGCTGCGTGGGGTGGATATCGAGGTAACCCTGGATGCCAACGGCTTCTGTGGCGAAGGCGATATCAGCCTGTTTGGCGAAATGCTCAATCGCTTCTTCGGCCTGTATGCCGACATTCATCTGTTCAACCAGCTCACGCTGATCCTTCAACCCACCGGGAAGTGCCTGCGATGGAACGAGAACCACAGTCAGCGTATTCCCGGTTGAAAGCCGGCGGTTTGCTGCAAACGCTGCAGGGGCGGGTGGCCGAGGCCAGCCTGTATCGTTTCTGTCAGTTGCTGGAACAGTCATTGCCCGGGCATCCACCGTTGGGGAGTACCGCGCGTGTGGCGGATGATCCGGTGCGGTTTCGGCCGGATCCCGGCATGGGGTTTCCGGCCGGCGAATTGAAGTCTATCGAGGTTGATGAGGAACATCCGCAACGCCCGGCCACGGTGCGTACCAGTTTGCTGGGTCTGTACGGTGTCGATTCACCGATGCCCACGGCGTTCGTCGACGACATTGCCCAGCGCCGGGAAGGGCACGAGGCACTGGAAGCGTTCCTCGACATTTTCAACCACCGGATCTTCACCCAGTTCTACCGGATCTGGCGCAAGTACTCGTACCCGGCCACATTCGAATCCGGCGCGACCGACAAGACTTCGCAGTGTTTGCTCGGCCTGATCGGCCTCGGCATACCCGGCACCGCCGGGCGGATCGCCACGCCGATTTCGCGTTTTCTCGCGTTGCTCAGTGTCATGCGTCTGCCAACCCGAAACGCCGAAGGCATCAGCGCATTGGTCAGGCTGCTGGCACCGAACACGCAAGCGCGGGTGACGCCACACTGGCCTCGCAAAGTCCCTTTGCTGCAACCGGCCGGCCTGTGCGCAAGCCACCCCGTCAGCCTGTCCCAAGGAACACCACTGGGCCATACCGGACACGATGCCAACAGCCAATTACTCCTTGGGCTTTTCACCGAGGACACCCGGGAGGCCAGAGGCTGGTTGCCCGGGGGACAGTTGCACCGTGACCTGCTGGTGTTGCTACGCGTGTATCTGGGCTGGCGCTGTACTGCGCAGTTGCAGTTGCGGCTACCGATGCGCAGCCTGCCAGCACCGGTATTGGGCCATCCGCAGGTATTGCTTGGCATGACCGGCGTATTGGCACAGGGCAGCGACGCCTGCCAGACCGCGCAACACGACACCATCACCATCAGCCTTGGTCGCTACCAGGGCCTTTCGCAGAATCCACGGAACAGAGAGGTACAGCATGTTGCGTACGCTGGGTAATTCATTGGCATGGGTGACGCTGGGCACCTTGCTCGGCGGTTGCGGGTTGACCCAGACCGTCTCGGACAGCACCGCCTCGGCGGCACGGGCCGTGTTCTACAAGCAGGTCACGACGCTGCACCTGGACTTTTCCGGTCGCGCGGCGAACAACACCGATGAAACGGACATGAGTGCATTGTCGGTTCCGACCCTGGTGCGGGTGTACCAATTGCGTGACAGCAAAGCCGTGGAGCAGGCCAGCTATGACAGCCTGCTCAGCCATGGCGACAGCAAACTCAGTGCCGATCTACTGGACGCGCATGCCGTGGTGATCAAGCCCGGCGAGGGTGCGTTACTGAACGTGCCCCTGAACAGGGACGCAAAATTCGTCACGGTGGTCGGTCTGTTCCGTCAACCGGACACCCGAATGAACACCTGGCGCCTGACCCTGACCCGCAATGACCTTGAACCGGACCAGCCTCGGGTGATCGAGCTGGCGGACAACCGATTGACATTACGGCCATTGGCGAAGGAGTAGGTAGTGGGCGATCTCAACCCCTCGCTGTACGAAATGCTCTTGCAGAACTTCGATGGCGAACTGGAGCTGTATCGAGTCGGCGAAGAGGACCAGAAAATCCTGTCGGTGCTGGACAATCTGCAACGCATCCTCAATAGCCGCGCCGGCACGCTCAGCCACCTGCCGGACTACGGCTTGCCGGACATGGGCGTGATCCTGCAGGGATTGCCCGCCACGGCCCATGACCTGATGAAAACGATGAGCAGGACCCTGCTCAAGTACGAACCGCGTTTGGCCGCGGTCAGCATCGAGTTGTTGGCACAGGTGCTGCCGGGCCATCTGGAGTATGCCCTCGACATGCAACTCAAGGGCGGCAAACGGGTGACTTTCGGTACCACTCTGGCGCCTGAAGGCAAGGTACTCATGCGTCACCTCAAACGGCAGCGCTACCTGTCGACGCCGTGATATCGGACAGGCAAAAGGAAGGAAACGAAATGACCGGGTTGTTTGGGCTTGATGTGCGGGCAGGTGGCGATCCACGGGACTTTGACGAGTTTGTCGCACTTCGCGATGAACTGGCCCATCTGAGCCATCCGGCGTGTCCGGACGTGGATTGGGGCCGTATACAGCAGTTGTGCCTGGCGTTGTTCCAGAAAAATGGCGCGGATCTGCAAAGCGCTGCGGCTTTTGCACTGGCGAACGGACAACGCTACGGCCTGGATGGCATCGTGCAAGGGGTGTCACTGATCGAGGCATTACTCGGCGATCGGGAGGGTGTGTGGCCCCCCCTGGAGTCTGCGCGCCTGGACATTCTGGCCTGGCTATGCGGTCAACTGCAGGCCTTGATGCGGAGTGTGGACATCAGTTCGCGGAACTTGCCGGCGCTTGTCCAGTTGGGCACCGAGCTTGACCGATTGGGCGCGCGCCTGGAATGCACGGGGCTGATTGCTCCGCAAACGCTTCTGGCGTTGGGTCAACAAGTCGGCAGTCTGCTGCAACGGACGCAGGCAAGGCGCTTGTCGAGCGCACCGGGGCTGCCTTCGATCGGGGGCTACGTGCCGGAATATGTCATGCCGGTGATGATCATTCCCAGTCCACCGCTGCCCGATTTATCGGGGTCAAAACAGCGAAAAAAAATACGGAGAATCAGTCTGTGGGTGTCTGCTGTGGCCACCACCTTGATTCTGGTTGGTGGATTGTGGTGGCAGGGCTGGGTGACCATTTCGTCTACTGAGGGCAGGGCCCGCCATCTGGCCTTTATCCAGCACAAGCAGGACATCGGCGAACCCGTGCATCTGCGCAGCCTGTCACTGTTCGAGGCAGGCAGTGCCACGCTCAAGCCCGGCTCGACCAAAGTACTGATCAATGCCTTGGTCGACATCAAGGCTCAGCCAGACCTGTTGATTGTCATTACCGGGCACAGTGACGCCACGGGCAATCCTGAAGAGAACATCAGACTGTCCCAGGCCCGCGCCGCCAGCGTGCACGACTGGATGCAACGCATGGGTGATATCCCGGCCAGTTGCTTTGCCGTTCGGGGGGCTGCCGCCAGTCAACCGATTGCCAGCAATGACACCGAGGCGGGGCGGGAAGCCAACCGTCGTGTCGATATTCGTCTGGTACCGGAAAAGGGCGCCTGTCAGTCGTCGACCTGAGGTTTGCTTCGGGAGCGGATGCCGGGGAGGGGGAGCCGATATTCCCTGTGGGAGCTTTCTCGCGATGAGGCCGACACAGCCAGCACTGATAGAGGCTGACACTCCGCCATCGCGAGCAAGCTCGATCCTACAGAGGGTTTTGTGTGACCCAAACGAAATGAGCGCCACTTGGGCGCTCATTTGTTCACGGCATCACGGATTACGAAGCGGCCAACGCCAGTGCGGTCAGCGTTTTGCTGGCTGCGTTCATCGTCGAAGTCCTTTTCACTTGGTTTTCACCACCGCCGGCGGGGTCCAGTCGCCATCGAGGGCATCGGCTTGCGGCCAGTAGGCGCGGATGTACAGCGAGAACCCGGCGCCTTTGGGCGAGGGCAGCCAGTTGCTTTCCTTGTCCTGGCCCGGTGATTCGCTTTGCACGTAGAGAGTCAGCGAGCCGTCTGGGTTGGTTTGCAGGGACTTGTTCTTGGTGCCGATGGAGTAGCGCTTGAGCTCGTTCGGCGAGAAGAAGTGCTGTTCGTTGTACAGCGTCAGCGACCAGAACCCCTTGACCGGCGGCAGCTTGCCCTTGGCGAACGTGACGCTGTAGCCGTACTGGCCGTTGAGACGCAGGCCGTTCTCATCCAGGTCCTGGTAGAAGTATTTGGTCTCTTTCTGCTGGTTCACGAAAATGTTCGAGCGCGCGACGGCGGTACGGGTGAAATAATCGGTGCCGAACGCTGCGCCGTTGCTTACCGTGCTCCAGTGATTGGGCAATTGCAGGCCGTAGTTGCGGAACTGCAACAGCGGGTCGATCACTTCTTTGTCGGCCTTTTTCGCCTCGTCGATCATCGCGGCGCGCAGTTGCGGGTCGGCCTTGGCGATGGCCGCGAGGGCGGTCATTTGTGCGTAGCGGGCGTCTTCGCCCGGTAATGGCTTGGCGTCCTTGAGCAAGGCCGGCAGTTCGTCGAAGAACTTTTCCGGCACAACCCATTTGGTTTCGGCGCTGCCTTCAGAAGCCTGGGCCGGGAATTTCGGCAACCGGGCCCAGTTGCGCTTCTTCATCTTGCCGTCGTACTGCGACAGCGGGTACATGTCGATGCCCGACAATGCCGGCTGCACGGCCAGGCGGTCAGCGGCGGTGTCGTCCTGGAATACCCGAGGAATCACGAACCCGGTGTTTGTACGCGCCCGGTACACCCGCTTGATGCCCGGCGGCACCTTGCCGTTCCAGTCCGGCCCGACCAGCAGGTAGAAACCCGGTTGGGTGTTATACATTTTACCCATCTCGGCGAAGCTGTCGGAGCGCAGGTCGACCACCTGATATACCCAGAAGCGGCCGTCGAAGTCCGGCACTTGCAGCACCACCGGCTCAAGGTCCAGGGCGATGCTGCCGGCGCCGTACACCACGTCCTGGTTCGGGCAGGCCACCAGCCGCTCGGCCGGGTCGATGTAGTCGCTGAGCATCGACAACCGATTGATCGGGGCCACCGGTACGATGCCGCCCATCAAGCCGGGCTCGGGCAAGTCCTTGAATGCCTGGCGACGATTGAAGATGTTGGCCATCGGCCAGGCCCAGAAATACGCCTCGCGCGCCATCATGCGTACGTACGGTTCAGTTACTTTGGTACCCGCGACAGGGCCTGAGACAGGGCTGGCGGCCGGAGCGGCGACTGTGGCTTGCGCTGCGTAACCCTGCGTACTCAATAGCGCTGTGGCTGTGAGCGTACTGGCCAGAGACAAGGCGAAGAGGGCATGGCGCCGGGGCAAACGATTCATGAAGCGTCCTTACTGGCTGGCAGTCAATGGATGCAGGTGATTCGCTCTCAAGATAGCTCATCTTTACCCCGGTGCTGTTCAACGCAGGCGCGAGATCGTCAGATCGACCTCAAAGATGATCGGCATCAATCACTGCCTTGGCGAACGCCTGGGGATCTTCCTGCGGCAAGTTGTGGCCGATGCCGCCGTTGATCAGGCGGAACTGATATTTGCCGGTGAAGCGCTTGGCATAGTCTTCAGGCGCCGGGTGCGGTGCGCCGTTGGCATCGCCTTCAAGGGTAATGGTCGGTACGCTGATGGACGGTGCCGTGGCCAGTTTCTGCTCCAGCGCTTCGTATCGGCTCTCGCCTTGGACCAGGCCCAGGCGCCAGCGGTAGTTGAACACGGTGATATCGACATGATCGGGGTTGTCCAGCGCCTTGGCACTGCGGTCGAAGGTGGCGTCATCGAACGCCCATTTCGGCGAAGCCAGTTGCCAGATCAATTTGGCGAAGTCGTGAGTGTTCTTCTCGTAACCGGCGCGACCACGGTCAGTGGCGAAGTAGAACTGATACCACCACTGCAATTCCGCCTTGGGTGGCAACGGGTTCTTGCCGGCGGCCTGGTTGCCGATCAGATAACCGCTGACCGAGACCAGCGCCTTGACCCGCTCCGGCCACAGCGCCGAGACAATGTCGGCCGAACGCGCCCCCCAGTCATAGCCACCGAGCACCGCTTGCTTGATCTTCAGGGCATCCATGAAGTCGATGACATCACTGGCCAGTGCAGCCGGTTGGCCATTGCGCAGGGTTTTGTCGGAGAGAAAATGCGTATCGCCATAACCGCGGGCATAGGGCATCAGCACCCGATAACCCTTGGCGGCCAGCAACGGCGCGACCTCGTCATAGCTGTGGATGTCATACGGCCAGCCGTGCAGCAGGATCACCACCGGCCCGTTGGCCGGACCGGTTTCAGCGTACGCCACATCCAGCAGTCCGGCGTTGACATGCTTGAGCGGGCCGAACGGCGAGGGCGCTGCCTGGGTGGTGCCGGCAGGGGCCAACGCCGGCTGCGCGGTGGCGGCCGTTTGTGCGTGGGCCGCGCCAAGTACGCCGAACAGTGTCAGCGCGAGGATCGAAGGGCCGACCAGGTGGCGACGAGTCTTGCCGGGGTTGCTGTTGCGCAGTGCCATCTTCATGGGATCTCTCCTTTACCAGCCATGGGTCAGGGGATCCGTCCGAGCCCCTTCAAACCTTGCGAGCATTGGAGCGCGGCAACGTATCTGGCCTGTGTCCAATCGTCGGCCGGATGAAAGTTTGTGTGTCGAGGTGTCGCGCCGATACACTGTGATACCAAGTCCCAGGGCCGAGTCGGCAGCAGTCATAAGCTTGGATAGTCGAGCAGTCTGCTGATTGTCGGCGCATCAATCCACTGCATGGGAAAGTCCCCAGAGTGCCAGCAACGGTTTGTCGGTTGACCTCATGGAATGGACAGCCGATGGTGGGTTGAACACTACGCCGCCCGGCCCGGGATTCCACCAGCCAACATCTTCCCGATACCAGTAACCTTCCGATAGAACGACATAAAACTCTGCCGGAGGATGCTTGTGGTACGGATAGCAAAGTTTGGGCTCCATTACCGCCAACCCCACTGTCAAAGTTGAACATTCAAGCAGTGCGCCCTTGCCGAGAATCAGCGCATGTCGGTGCCTTTCTTCAAACGCATCATCGTCCCCTTCTGAAGCCGATCGTTTTATCCAGCGACTACTGGACAGCAGGGTCTCAAGAGCCGATAGCAGAATCTTGAAGTCCCGATCCGTTCGGGGAGCATCCGCCAATGCCCGTGCTACCGTGGGCCCCAGGCAAGCGGGCAGGGAAGTGCCCGAGAACGGAGGCAAGCCGATGTCCAGGCGCGCATTGCTCAAGGCACAAACACAGATTTCTGTATCCACGCCATCATCACTACTCCCTTGAGAATGACGGGCCAGGATTCGCAGGAGTGCCTCGCGCATCACCACTCCCTGTATCAGGAGTTCTTGTTCCGACATCTGTAAATACGACTGCATGACCGTTTACCTCTTGAACGTACCTGGCAGGTGACTTTGAAAACTCAGTGATCCATCCGTCGAGATGCCTCCTGGTTTTCTGGGCGAAGAGTTCGATTCGCAATGGCCAATGCTGAAATCGCGCCGGAAACGATTGGGTTAATTGCGAAGAAATCGTGCTGTTGCACTGACAAAAACGAGGAGGACAATCAGACCGCCCAGAGCGAACGACAAGGTGCTCAGATGGGCGACCGCCCCAATAAACACGGGACCGATCAGAATGCCCGCGTAACCCATCGAGATGACAGCGGGGATCGCTACTGCCTGTGGCATACGTTGCTGGCGGCCCACGGCGGTAAAGAGCACAGGGACAATGTTCGAGCAGCCAGCCCCGACCAGGGCATAGCCGATCAAGGACGCGGGCCAGCCATCGATTCCAAGGGACACAATCATGCCCGCGGCTGCGCAAAGCCCGCCAAGCGCAACGACGCGCACGCCGCCCAGTTTGCTGACGATGGCGTCCCCCGTCAGGCGGCCCACAGTCATCGCAGCGGCGAAGGATGCGTAGCCCAAACCGGAGATGCTCGGCTCTAACCCTCGGTTTGAGACAAGGAAGACTGCGCTCCAGTCAAGCATTGCACCTTCAGTGAGGAAGACGATGAAACAGAGCGTCCCTAAAAGCAGCACGATACCTCTGGGCACCGCGAACAATGGCCCACCCCGTTCGGTGCCATAAGTCAGCAAAGCAGGCGCAGCCTTGTAAAGCGATCCCAAAACGGTGGCAACGATACAGAATGCCGCAATCAGTGGATCGAGCCCTAAGGTCAATAAAGCGGTCATGGCCCCGGCGCCCACTATGCCTCCGACGCTGTAAAGGCCATGGAAGCCGGACTGAAGTGCCTGCCCGCTGTTTTTCTCGACGATGACGGACTGTATGTTCATGGCGCAATCAAGCATGCCCATACTGGCACCGAAGAGAGTGACAGCGATGACCAAGCCAGGCAGCCAGGCCACGGTGCTCAACAGTGGAAGAACAGCACACAAGACAATCGTCGCCCAGATTACGACCGGTCGGCATCCATAGTGTGCAGTGAGATAGCCAGCGAAGGGCATGGCCACAATAGATCCTCCGCCAAGGCCAAGCAGCAGCAAACCCAGGCCACCATCGTCCAGGCCGGCGCGTGCTTTAACCAATGGAACCAGAGGCGCCCAAGCGGACATGAGTAAGCCCGCGATGAGGAAGGCAATGCGTGTAGACATCCGCTCGCTGTGGTTAGCCGTGGTTATCAACACCGGCGATGGAGCATTCATAATTCTCGGTAATCCTTATCGATGATGTCAGCCATCGTTTACTCGGCTTGGACAGTGCGGGTTTCGTATATTTTTCGCGTGCACGGGTTTCAAAACTTAGCGCCTGCGCTCATACGTTGCTCTATAACTGCTTGGCGCTACGCCAAAGAAGTCACGAAAGCGCATATGGAAGTTGGCGAAACTACAGAAGCCGGTCGCAATCGCGATATCGGTGATCGGCCGATTGCTCTGCAGAATAAGCTGTCGTGCTCGAGTCAAGCGCAGCTCAAGGTAGTAGCGTGTGGGCGTGGCGCCCACGAAACGGCAGAAGCGACGCTCCAATTGTCGTCGGGAAATGTTCACACATTCAGCCAGTTCGTCGATCGATAGTGGCTCTTCGATGTTCTTTTGCATCAGTTCTAAAGCGAGCTTCAGGGTTTGTGGCAAGGTGGGGTCAGTGTCAACGATGACAGTCGATATCCCGGAGACTTCAGCGGTTTGATCGCAACTGAGTATTTCCTCGACAGCATGGGTCAGCGACACGCCTTGTTTAGCGGTGATGAGCTCCAGCATCATGCGTAACGAGCTGCTGGCGCCGGCGCACGTGATACGGTTTCGATCGATTACGTGCGTTCGACAAGTGACCAGGACTTTGGGGAAAACATCCTCCATCATCGCTCGCCCATCTGGATGGAAGGCACACTCGACACCGTCCATTAACTGGGCTTCCGCCAGAAAAAACGCACCATTCCACAAACCGCCCATGGTCGCGCCAAGAGATGCGAGGTTACGTAGCTTGCGCCGTAACAGTGGGTCGCTGATCAGCTTCACTCGCAAACCACCAGCGACAATGAGAACGTCGATACGATCCGGTAGTTGGGATAACTCCAGGTCCGCTGAAATGGCGATTCCCAGATCGCTCATCACAAGACGGTTCTTGATGCCGACCGTCAACACCTCAAACGCCGGCGTCTCGCTAATCAGGTTGGCGGTCACCAGCGCATCGATAGCGCCGGTGAACGACATCATCGAGAAATTGTTCAAAAGCACGAAAGCTACACGAGTCACCGCCTGCGGCTTTATTGGTTTCTGCGCCGTATAGGAGTACCCCATGTTCTTGTCTTTAAGCACGCTCTCGAATACGAATGGCATAAGTCCTCTTTGACACCTTTACCAATAGCTACGAAACCGTTTCGCAATCTAGACAGCGGTTTTTGGCGCAGACAGCAACAAATCCAAGAATGACTGGCAGTCATCGCTCTCAGGCAGTGCATCAACACTGTTCTTGATCGCATTGCTGAGCGTGGATCCCAAGCTGTCATCAGCCAGCAAATGATATTTAGCCGTGAGTTCGGCACTCGACATAGGGTTGTCGGGGTCGCCCTTGGCCGTCGCGGTTGGGCTCGTAAGACGCGTGCCGTCTTTCAGGGTAACCGTGACGCGGGAGAGGATTTCCTCAGGGAACCTGGCGGACAGGTCGGGCGCCTCATGAAGGGTTATCTTCCCGCTGATGTTCAGGATGTCTGGCGCATGAATGGAGTCCCCGGTGACTTCGTCAGGGCCCAGCTTTCCACGAACGATCAAGGCGGCCAGCGGAAATGCGAGCGCGTACTGGGCCTCGTCCGCACTCTTCGGAAAATGCCCCTGCAGGCACACAGACTCGTGGAATGTCTCGACATCGATGGTCTCGATCAACTCAGCAGTGATGACTGGATGTGCTCGCATCAAATCGGTCATGGCCGTGAGTGCCGGTTGCGCCCAGCGACATACCGGCCATGGTTTGAAATATTGCTCGTCGATCTCCCAACGGGTTCCGATGTCCTGCCAGAAAGTGGAAATCTCCAAAGGTTCAACAGTGGCGGCTGGAGCGCCAGTGACACCGAGCTGTGCCATCAGTAATGCGTTCAGTCCGGCATACGCCCCGGCGCCGTGGGCATCGCGCAACATCGTCGGAAAGCTCACCAGGCGCATCATCGGGCACCTCGGGCCGAAGTATTCCGCGATACCCAGCGCATGACGGAATGTCGTTTCATCAAGCTTCAGCAAGCGGGCTCCGGCGCAAACGACCCCGATCCCGGAAAAGGCACCTGAAGCATGATATTCCGGGGCAGTGGCCATCAATGCCTGGCCCGCCCGCAAGGCAGTCTCGTAACCGATGCACAGTGCGCTGAGGAACTCTTCGCCGCTGATGTCTTTGCCCTGACGACGATACGCGTCTACCAATGCAACAACGGCCGGGACTACGGTCGCACCCGCATGTCCCTTGGAGGTGAAGTGACCTTCATGTGCATCCAGGCTATCAACGCAGAAACCGCCGGCATACGCGGCGCCCAATGGGTGTACGGCTCTGCCGTCGAACCAAAGGCGACTGGACAGCTTGTTGGCAGTGTAGTGGGTGTCAGCGTAGGTTTTGAGCATCACGCTGGTTTGATTATTGCGAGCTCCGGCGGCCACGCCAATGATGTCGAGCAGGCAAGTTTTGAGCAACTCGCGTGTATGTAGGGGCGCGTCCTTGTAACTGAAATTCTGGACGAATGAATACAACTGCATTTCAATATTCCCGAGTGATGAACGCCGAAACGGATAAAAAAGTTGCCCGGTGAAGGGCAACCTTTTATGCAGCTTTATAAGAAGGGACTAGTTCTTTGCGGTGGCGGTATTTGCCGCGGCGCGAGCGTCTGCCAGCCAGCTGTCGTATTTCGCGCGATGAGCCGCGATCCATTCTTTGGCGTGCCGGGTAATGTCAGCCGCACTTTTTTCGCCATCGTGCATTTTGAGATTTTGCGCGCTTTCATCGTCGGTAGTGATCTGCATTTCAGACAGAAACTTCACGGCCGCCGGATTTTTCTCGGCGAACTCTTTATTGATGACCGCTTTGACACTGTCTACCGCGAAACCAAGGTTTTTACCATTGAAGGTAGTGTTGACATCGTTTTTGCCACCTGGAAGATCCGTACGCGGCACGGTCAGCCAGACAACATCTTTACCTTCGACCAGAACACCGGAGATCCACTGAGGCACCCAGGTGTAATAGAGAATCGGCTTGCCTTGTTTATAACGAGCGATGGTGTCAGCCATCAGGGCAAAGTAGGAGCCCTGGTTATTGGTAACGGTCTTTTCCAGGCCATAGGCGTTCATATGGTGGGCAATGATGAGCTCACATCCCCAACCAGGGTTGCAACCAGTGAGGTCAGCTTTACCGTCACCATTAGCATCGAACAGTTTGGCAATTTCCGGTTTCTGTAAGTCTTCGATAGAGGTGATGTGGTGTTCATCAGCCGTTTTCTTGTCAATCATGTAGCCCTGCAACACGCCCGGCATAATGTCGCCGGTTTTCACCATCGTCTCATCGCCACCGGCCTTCTGGTAGAAAGATTTGTGCAGCTCCTCCCACAGATGTACCGAGAAATCAGCGTCACCATTGGAAATCGCTACCATCATGGTGGAGTACTCGGTTTCCTTGGGTGTCTCAACGTCGTAGCCCAATTCCTTGAGACCCGCCATTGCAATCTCTCCACGGAATCGCTCTTCGGCGATTGACGGGAAAATGGGAGTGATCGATACCCCTTTTCCGGGCAACTGCGCCGTGGCGGCCGATGCGAAAACAGGTGAAACCGCTAGTACTAAAAGCGCCACAGAATGAATGAATTTCTGTTTTATTCCGACTGTTGTGAAGTTCATTATTGTTTACCTTGGCTGGATTACTGAGTTGGCATTTCTTTTGGTTCACGACGCGCCACTGAGCGGGTTAACTTTCTTTGGGACTGACTTCTATTGTTGTAATCGCGTTTTTTCTTTTCAGGCGATAAATGACACCCGCCGGGCCGGTCTGGTACCAGTGCTCACCTTTGGTTGCTCTGTTACTGCGCTCGCCCATCGCCTGGGTCAGGCGGTCAAGGAAAATCGCCAGCAATACCAGGCCCAAGCCACCGACGGTTGCCAAGCCCATATCAAGGCGGCCAATCCCGCGAAGCACCATCATCCCCAACCCACCAACCGAAATCATTGATGCGATCACCACCATCGACAGTGACAACATCAATGCCTGATTCAAACCCGCCATGATCGTTGGTGCAGCTAAAGGAAGTTGAACCCGCCTCAGCATCTGGCGTGGGGTACATCCGAAAGCCCGGGCGGCCTCAACCTTGTCTTCCGGTACCTGGCGAATTCCCAGATTGGTGAGCCTGACCAGTGGTGCTACCGAAAAGATGATCGTGACCAGTACCCCCGGTACGTTGCCGATACCAAACAGCATCACCACGGGTACCAGATAAACAAAAGCAGGCAGTGTTTGCATTGCATCGAGCACTGGCCGCAGAAGCATCTCCAGCCGGTCACTCCGGGCACACAGGACACCCAGCGGTATGCCAATTACTGCACAGAAAAACAGTGAAGTGAGCACCAGAGCGAGGGTAATCATGGCGTCATTCCATACGCCGATCACGCCTAATAGCGTAAGAGTAACAAAGCAAAGAATACCTATTTTTTTTCCGCCTACCTGCCAGCCAAAGAGTGTGGCGATAATAATGAATATTGACGGAGGAATGGCCAGTAGTCCGTACTGAATACCATTAAGTACCTGGTCGATAGGCCATCTTATCGAGCGAAATATCTCGCGGAAATTATGGACCATATAATTCAGGGCAACTTCTACCCATTGGCCCAAAGGGACGTTGATGGATTGAAACGGGTCTAGAAAACTGAATTCGTTCATGCTAATCACCTGAATGTCCGAGCCTGGCAAGCCAGCTAATAGAGACTATTAGTGTCGGCTCATTGTCTGAAGCAGTAGGCTCTTGGAGATCGTGCCTTTGAACACACCCTGGCGATCCAGGACGGCAACTGGATTAACTGCATCGGCAACGATGTGAAAGACGTCCTGCAGGAGTACATCGTCGCGCAGCGTAGGCGTGGATTGATCCGCGGCGTACGGATGCTCTGCACAAATCCTGGCAACATCGCCAGCCTTGAGGATCTTCGAGGCATCGAAACCTTTGAAGAAAGCCCTGACGTAATCGTTCACCGGGTTGCAAAGCAGTTCTTGCGGGGTACCGATCTGTACTACCCGACCACCCTCCATGATCGCAATGCGATGGCCGATGCGAATCGCCTCGTCAATGTCATGGGAGATGAAGATGATGGTGCGATGCTGTTCTGCCTGCAGGCGGATCAGTTCGCCCTGCATTTCGTGGCGAATCAACGGGTCGAGTGCCGAGAAGGCTTCGTCCATCAGCAGGATGGCTGGGTCGTTAGCCAGCGCTCGGGCCAGACCTACCCGCTGTTGCATACCGCCGGACAGTTGGTGCGGGTAACTGTAGGCGTGGCCATCGAGCCCCACCTGTTTAAGTGCCTCGAGTGCACGTTTATGCCGTTCGCTTTCCTCGACACCCGAGATTTCCAGGCCGAAAGCAACGTTGTCGATCACACTCATGTGAGGCATCAGGGCAAACGACTGAAACACCATGCTCATGTCTTTGCGACGAACGCTGAGGAGATCAGCATCCGACAGACCGGTGATTTCCTGGCCGTTGAGATGGATTGTTCCGGAGGTTGGCTCGATCAGTCGATTGAACAAGCGGACCATCGTCGACTTCCCGGAACCGGAAAGCCCCATGATGACGAAAATCTCTCCACGTTTTACGGAGAAACTGGCATCAAAAACGCCAACGACTTGACCGGTTTTGCTGAAAATTTCACTTTTATCAGCACCGCGAGCCAGCATCTCCATCGCGAGTTTTGGCTGAGCACCAAAGACTTTGTAAATGTTTTTTACCGAGAGTATCTCGTCACCAAGACTCATAACCCCTCCTGCTGCAATTACGATGTAAGACCAAGAATTCAGGTGTACGTGTCTTGATCAGTTCAGACGGTGCTTGTGGGGGCAGTCAAGCTGGGAGAAAGGTTGGGAAATAGTCATTGTGACCATCCTCTTTATTATGTGATGTTTATTATTCTTGTTTTATCAGCGCTGAATTAAGCAGTACCGTTGAGAACCAAGTTATTACCTAATAGAGTCAGCGTCTAACAACATTTCTTCCAGCCAATCAATAACGTCATGTTATCAATCATTTAATTATGTCAATTTGCGACTGCGGCAGTGCCAGTTGCGCAGACGAGTGCGGCTGGCCCTGTCTTAGGCCCTGTGTTTGAGCTACGCTCCAGCCTAGGCTCTAGGTGGAACCCTCTCGCCGATCTCGTCCCTAACGGCCCTCCAAAGGGCCCCGAACCGGATATTCAATACTCTAGGTTATGGTTAAGCACATCGATCCAGACATGACGCTGCTGAAAATGCCGTCTCTGAAAGCAGTGAAGTCATTCGTAGCCGCCGCAAAATATCAGAGCTTTACGCGTGCGGCAGAAGCACTGTGCGTAACTCAAGCGGCAATCAGCCGTCAGATTCGGGAACTTGAGGCGTACCTTGGGGTGGATCTCTTCAAGAGAGTGGGGCGAGCAGTCGAGTTGACGGAAGCCGGAACCATCTTTTTTGATGCGGCACAGATATCTTTCGTCAACATTTCCCAGGCGGCGGAGCGCATTCGCACCAACAATGCAGGCAAGCGCACGTTGACGCTTTGCTGTTCTCCCGCGTTTTCAGCCCTCTGGCTCGCAGCGAAGCTGCCGGGGTTTTTTACCAAAAACGCAGATATCGACCTCAATCTGGTCACCACTCAAAACTTTTTGTCGATGGAGCCGGGTGTAACTCCGGACATCTTCATCACCAAAATGGCCAGGATTCAGGATGGCTACCGCAGTTATCCGTTGTTTCATGACGTCATCTACCCGGTGTGCACTCCTCGTTACAAAGAGGAGCACCCTGAGCTGTCCAGCCTGGAAGCACTGCGCGACGGGGTTTTGCTAAACCTCAGTCCCTATGGCAGATCCCAGGTAGCTGAGCACGTTGACTGGGGCGTTTGGCTGGCTTATCACGATGTCGATATCGAGAAACGTCCCCACGACAGCCCTCACGTTTTCAACGCGAACGACTACAACCTGGTCATCAGCATGGTGTTGACCCATCAGGGTGTAGCCCTCGGATGGAATCACCTGGTTGCAACCCTGATCGAAAACGGCACGCTGATTCGGCCGATCGAAGAGGAAGTGGTTCTCCATGAAAGTCAGCACTATCTGACCTTTCGTGAAGACCGGATCAATGACGACGCGTGTTGTCGGCTACGAGACTGGATTCTCGCCCAGTTTTCCTGAGCTGTCAGGAAGGCAGGAGTACTGATTGAGCCGTGACTCGGGGTGCGGGGAGGGGAGAAGTTTGAGTATGCCGGTGGTGATCATTCGTGGTTCTCACCACCGGCAGTTTTGCTCTTAGCCGACAGATCTTAACGGGATCGTGTCATTGAGCTGCTCAAGCATCGTTTTGCAGTACCAATCATCAAACTGACACACACCGATTTCGCTGGCCACCGACAACGGACCCGGCTCGTAAGCAGGAGAGCTGACGCCGACCTGTGCGCCTTCAACCAGGGTGCGATCCTGGTCATTGGTTGCAAGCCAAACCTTGGTCAGGCGATCGATGTCGTAGTCGACACCTTCCTGCGCATCCTTCTTGACGATCCATTTTGTAGTGACCATCGTCTCGCCCGGACCGATGGGCAGAACGCGGAAGCTCAGCGCGTGATCGCCCAGAAAGTGGTTCCAGGTCGATGGGTAGTTGAAATACAGCAGCGCACCGATGTTGGCTTCACCGGTCGTGTCCAAGCGACCGGCAACCGCGGGCTTACCATCCATTGTGTAGCTGACGGCACCGGAAAAAAGGGGGATGCGCGTCATGCGGAAGCGACCGTCTTCGTCCATGACCAATCGGCTGGGCAGGCCTGCCGCTTCGCAACGATCCCAATGCTCTTTGAGTTCAAGATCCTCATCGCCGCCGGCGCCACCCACTGATGGGTTGTCAACGAATGAGTGCATCAATTCCGGGTGAGTAAAATCGCAGTGGTAACACTCGCGGTTGTTCTCGAAAACCAGTTTCCAGTTGCCTTTCTCGATGATGTTCGACTCAAACGCGACTTTGCAGTCGTCCAGGTTATGAGGCGCAACGAAGGGCGTCAGAGACTTTCTGAATGACGAAAAGTCAGGTGCCACATCAGCGACGCACACATAAATGTACGTTTCGACGACCTCACAATGCACGGACTTCAACCCATGTTGAGACTTGTCGAAATCCTCCCCCATATTCCCGGCGAACAGCAGTCTGCCGTCCAGCTCGAAGGTCCATTTGTGGTAAGGGCACACCAGCTTGGCTACCTTGCCGCTGGCTTGCGGGCACACCTTTGAACCGCGATGACGGCAGGCGTTGTGAAAGGCCCGAATCTGTTTGTCTGCGCCGCGCACGATAGCGACAGGATAATCGCCGATTTGCAGCGACAGGTACTGACCCGACTTCTCCAGCTCAAATGTGTGCCCGGCGAAGATCCAGCTTTTGTGCCAGATCTGTTCCAGATCCTGCCTGTAAACGTCTGGATCGCTATAAAGGGCACCTGGCAGCGCATGGTCAGGCTTGCGCTGCGCAACAAGATTTGAAACTGCCGATTTAGTGCTCACGGTCAACACACTCCAAAATACCAAAGGGACGACGAAAGACCATTGTTTGCATCAATCTAGATATTGGGTAACGCCATTTCGCCGGTAAAATATCGCTGTTGTAAAGACTACGTCTGCAATCACACCCCAACAAGAAACTTTTACGCTTATCAATGCATAAACAAATGTTATCGATCGATAGCGTAGCTTTAAGATGATATTCGTAACCTATTGAATTTAATGAATAAATAATTTTCGACGCTGTGCGCTATATCGCTTTAAAGATGTCTGCGCGAGGAAGACACGCTATTGACCACTCTATTGCCCCATGCCAGTCTGGATTCAACAGCTAACGGTACTTAGTCAGTAAAACAACCTCTGGCGATCTCGTGTTTGAGTCTTGGGAACTGTCCCGTGAAAACATGGAGGTTTTTATCGCGCCTCAAGGTATCAAAGCTGACGCGTTCATTGACCTTCCACCTAACTCGCATTCGGAGCATTCATCTTGAAATTTGAAGGTATTTATACGCCAGCAGTAACTCCTTATAACTCTGATGGGGAGATTGACTGGGATGTGTACTCCCAAGTTTTGGAGTCGCTGATTGAGGCGAAAGTGCACGGCATTATTATCGGCGGGTCGACCGGCGAGTATTATGCGCAGACGTCGGAAGAACGCACCGAGTTGGCGGCCTACGCGAAAGATGTGATCGGCACTCGGGTGCAACTGATCGTCAGCACCGGGGCGATTCGTACCGAAGATGCGGTTCAGTACGCCAAGGATGCCAAATCGATCAAAGCGGACGCCATTCTCGTCACGTCCCCGCCTTACGCGCTGCCAACCTCACAGGAAAACGCGATTCACGCGCTCACTATCGATCGCGCAGCGGACTTGCCGATCATGCTTTACAACTATCCGGGGCGCATGTGCGTTTCGATGGATGAAGAGTATTTCACGCGTGTCAGCCAATCGAAAAACGTCGTCGCCATCAAGGAAAGTTCCGGCGACATGGGTCAGGTGCATATGCTGGCCCGGCAGTTCCCCAACATCGCTTTGTCCTGCGGATGGGACGACCAGGCCCTCGAGTTTTTTGCCTGGGGCGCCCGCAGTTGGGTGTGCGCAGGTTCCAACTTCCTGCCCAAGGAACACGTTGCGCTTTATGAAGCCTGCGTGATCGAAAAGAACTTCGACAAAGGCCGTCAAATCATGTCGGCAATGATGCCGCTGATGAATGCCCTGGACGGTGGCAAGTTCGTGCAGTCGATCAAGTACGGCTGTGAAGTTGCCGGATTGAAAGTCGGTAACGTGCGCCTGCCATTGCAGCCACTTGAAACGGACGAAAAGCAGAGTTTCGCGTCGATCATTACTGAACTCAAACGTAACGTAGCCAACATTTCTTCGGGAGCCAGCCATGGGTGATCTTCTGAGCAAGGCCGAGTACGCCGCACTGGCCAAAGACATTTCGCTGCCATCCAAGGCGTTCATCAATGGCGCGTTTAAACCCGCGATCTCTGGCAAAACCTTCGCCACGAACAATCCGGCGACGGGTGATTTTTTGACTGACGTCGCCGCCTGTTCGTCCGAGGATGTCGACTTTGCGGTGAGCAATGCCAAAGAGGCCTTTGAGGATGGACGCTGGAGATCTGTTTCTCCTCGGGAGCGCAAAGCGGTTCTGTTGAAGTTTGCAAACCTGCTTGAAAACCATCAACACGAACTGGCCGTCCTCGAAAGTCTCGATAGCGGCAAACCTGTCAGTGAATGTCAGTTGGTCGACATCCCGGACACCATCCACACGATCCGCTGGCACGCAGAACTGATCGACAAGATTTATGACAACACCGCCCCGGTGGGCAGCGACGCGCTGACCATGGTGGTCCGGGAGCCGATCGGCGTGGTGGGCTGCGTATTGCCCTGGAACTTCCCGCTGCTGATGCTGGCCTGGAAAATCGGCCCGGCGCTCGCTGCGGGCTGTTCGGTCATCGTCAAACCTGCTGAACAAACCTCGCTGACCACGTTGCGTGTCGCTCAACTGGCGTTTGAAGCCGGTATACCCGCTGGTGTTCTCAACATTGTGACCGGCACGGGCAAAGACGTCGGTGAGCCGATCGGTTTGCATAACGATGTCGACATGGTGAGCTTCACCGGCTCCACTGCGACCGGCCGCCGCTTCCTGCATTACGCCGCCGATTCGAACCTCAAGCGCATCGTCCTTGAGTGCGGCGGGAAAAACCCGGCCGTGGTGATGGACGATGCGCAAGACCTGGATCTCGTTGCTCAGCATGTCGTCAATGGCGCGTTCTGGAACATGGGTGAAAACTGCTCCGCGACCTCACGTCTGATCGTCCATGCGTCTGTTAAAGACGAACTGCTGGAGCGCATGGGCGCCTACATCCGCGAATGGAAAATGGGTGACCCACTCGATCCGGAAAACCGCGTAGGGTCGCTGGTCAGCCCAGAGCATTTCGCCAAAGTGAAGTCGTACCTTGAGCACGCCACCGCCGCAAAGCTTGAAGTTGTGTACGGCGGCGCGACGAAAGACGGTGCCTTCGTAGAGCCGACAGTGATTGACGGTGTCGATCGAGACAGTCGGCTGTTCCAGGAAGAGATCTTCGGCCCGATTCTTTCGGTCACCACCTTTCATTCGATTTCCGAAGCCATTGCCCTGGCCAATGACACGGTCTACGGCCTGGCCGCCTCGGTGTACACCGCCAGTCTGCGCCGGGCGATCAAGTTGTCGCGTGAGATTCGCGCCGGCATCGTCACCGTGAACTGCTTTGGTGAGGGCGATGCTTCGACGCCATTCGGCGGCTACAAGGAGTCGGGCTTCGGTGGTCGGGACAAATCCATTTTTGCCCATGACCAGTACACCGAAATCAAAACAATCTGGATCGATGTGTCTGATCGGTCGGATGAAGAGACCGAAAAATGAGCACCCATACCATCAAGCGCCTGCCGGTAGATACTGGGGTTTCGGGTTGGGAGGCGATTTCCGCACGCACTGCGCCTGTCCGCATGCTTGATGGAAACGTGACGGCGGACTGGCTGATTATCGGTGCCGGTTTTGCCGGCTTGTCCGCCGCTCGCAGACTTTCACAGTTACACCCCGGTGACAGCATTGTTGTGGTCGATGCTCATGAAGTCGCCAAGGGGCCGGCAGGCAGGAACTCTGGCTTCATGATCGATGTGCCGCACAGTCTGTCGTCCGGGGAATACTCCGTGGCGAGTGAGTCTGCAACGGCGCTGGAAATCACGCAAAATCGTTTTGCGATTGAGTTTGCCGCGCAAGCCGCACGCGAGTACGGCATGTCCACAAACACCTTTGACCCATCAGGGAAGATCAACGCGGCCGCCACTGAGCGGGGATTGAAGCTGAACGTCAATTACGCACAGTCCCTTGAGCGCATCGGCGAAAAGTTCGAGATGTTTGATGCCGCGCAAATGCGCGAAATCACCGGGTCCACCTATTACCACGGTGGGATCTACACACCCGGCGCAGTGTTGATTCAACCCGCTCAATACATTAGGGACCTGGCAGCAGGGCTCGAAGGGAAAATCACGCTGTTCGAACGCTCTCCGATTATTGAATTGACCAAGCAGGGAAGCGGTTGGAGCGCTCGATCTCATAACGGGACGGTGCACGCACCCAAGGTCATCCTGGGGGTTAACGGGCACATTGAGGACTTTGGACATTATCAAGGACGCCTGTTGCACGTCTTCACTTACGCCTCCATGACGGCTGCGTACAGTGATGATGCATTCAAGAAAGACGTGCCGGGTAGAGCCAAGTGGGCATTGTTGCCAGCTGATCCAATGGGAGCGACTGTTCGTAAAATCTCTACGGACGGTCTCTCGCGTATCGTCATCCGGACAAAATTCACCTATGACCCGAGTATCCAGGTCACCCCAGAGCGTGTGGCTGCGGTTGCCAAAGAACAGCGACAGTCTCTGGATGCACGCTTTCCCGAATTGAAATCCACTGCGTTGGAGTTCAGTTGGGCCGGCCGTCTGTGTTTGAGTCGTAACAGCGCCGCTGCATTTGGCGAGATCGAAGAAAACCTGTATTCGGCTTGCTGCGAAAATGGGTTGGGAACGGTCAAGAGCACGCTGGCAGGTGTAATGGCAGCGGAATTGGCTTCGGGTATACGTTCTGATTTTCTGGATAGTTTCAGTCACGCGCCAGGACCCAGCAGGCTCCCCCCCCAAATAATAACGAAGCTGGGCGTCAGTTCGGTCATTCGTTGGCATGAGTTTTGGGCCGGGCGAGAAGGTTAGCAAGTTTAAGTTGTCGGCTTTTCCTATAAAGGCCGTTTAATAAGTCACTAATAAGAACGGAACAATCCATGAAGAATATTTGGAAGGCATTCTGCGCGCTCGCGTTTGTGGGCATGATGAGTTTGCAGGCACACGCTGAAGAAAAAAACATAGTAATGGGGACCATGTCTTGGGAGGATTTGGTGCCCATTACCGGCATTACCAAGAAGGTACTTGAGAACGCTGGGTATACCGTAAAAGTCGTGGAGTTTTCCGAGTGGGGTATCGCTTACGCTGCACTCAGCAAAGGGGATATTCAGGTATTGGCCTCCCAGATTGATTACGCCGCCGCCGATTATTGGAAAAAGAACAAGAACAAAATCGAGAAGCTGTCACCGGTCTCCTTTGGTCTTTATCAGGGCATGGCAGTACCCAGTTACGTAGACATCGACTCCATCGAACAGCTGAATGCAAACGCGGACAAACTGGGGAACAGAATCATTGGCATCGAACCAGGTTCGGGTTTGATGAGTGACGCGAACAACGTGGTCAAAGCGTACGACATCAAGCTCAAGCTGGTCGAGGGCAGTACTTCGGCCATGACCGCGGCTTTAAAGTCGGCAGTCGACCGAAAAGAATGGGTGGCGGTAACCGTCTGGGATCCTTCCTGGATGACCAGGAAATTTGATCTCAAATTCTTGAAAGATCCAAAAGGGGTCTTCCCGCCGTTGCAGGGTTATTACTGGATTGGACACAAAGGCTTCGCTGAAGCCAATCCGCGTGCGCGTGAACTGATGGCCAGTGTTTATGTGCCTATCACGGACATCACCGCGATGAATGCTGAAGTCAAGGATGGCAAGACCATGGACGAGGCTATCAAGGGTTGGATTGATGGTCATACAGATCTTGTAAATCGTTGGGGAAATATCAAGAACTATTAAGTTTTGTTTGTTTGCCACTGCCGCCCTTTGATTAATTAAAGAAACCAGCAAACAACTGGTTCGATGGATTGCGAAATGACAATGGCCACAATTAATACTGACGAAGTGCTGGTAGATTGCCAGTCGGTTTGGAAAATCTTCGGTAAAAATGCACCGGCAGCCATGGACGCGGTTGTCCAGCAGGGTCTTTCAAAGACCCAGATCCTGCAAAACCATGGCTGCGTGGTCGGGGTTTCCGATGTCAGTCTCCAGGTTCGCCGGGGGGAAATATTTTGCATCATGGGTTTGTCCGGCAGTGGCAAATCCACCCTTATAAGGTTGCTGAACAAGCTGATCACCCCGAGCTCGGGGAAGGTGCTGGTCAAAGGCAAGGACGTTTCATCCTTGTCGCCGGCACAACTGCGAGAGGTGAGGGCGCGTCACATCGGTATGGTCTTTCAAAGCGTTGCCTTGCTGCCTAACCGTACGGTTCTTGAGAACACCGCGTTTGGCCTGGAAGTGCAGGGCGTGGGCAAGGCTGCACGTTACAAAGTGGCCGAGCAGGCGCTGGCAAAGGTTGGATTGAGCGAGTGGACTTCACGCTATCCAAGCGAACTGTCAGGCGGCATGCAACAACGGGTCGGACTGGCGCGTGCACTCACGGCTGACCCAGAAATAATTTTGATGGATGAGCCGTTCAGCGCGCTTGATCCGCTGATTCGCCGACAGTTGCAGGATGAGTTCCGCCTGCTGACCAAGGAACTGGGCAAGTCCGCGGTGTTTATTACACACGACCTGGACGAGGCCATCCGCATCGGTGACCGCATTGCAATCATGAAGGATGGCGCCATCATTCAGGTTGGCACCGCCGAGGAAATCGTGCTCAACCCGGCTGACGACTACGTGGCGGAATTCGTCGCCGGCATTTCCCGATTGCATCTGGTCAAGGCTCACTCGGTCATGACGTCTGTCCAGGCCTACAAGGCTGCACAGCCGACTTGCGATATTTCCCGGCTCATCCAAACCTCGCTTGACGCCGATATCGATGAGCTTATCAGCTTGACGATGAAGTCCAGGCGGGACGGGCTTGCCGTGGTCGATAACGGAACAGTGGTCGGGATCATCACGCCTCGTGATCTGCTGCGTGGCGTTCAAGGTATTCCCAACGAGTTGGCGCCCGTAGCTACGGCCAACGCGATGGAGGCGTCCGCATGAGCATGCCGGATTTTTCCAGTCAGTTCGATGCATCCATTGATACAGGACTGGAATGGCTTTCAGATAATGGCGAGTTCGTGTTCGATGCCGTCAATGCGGTGCTCAATGGCATTTACGAAGGCGTGCTGTGGTGTGTCGCCTATCCACCGCACTACGTTGTAGCGATTGTCATGGCGTGGATTGGCTGGCGTCTGGCTGGCGTTCGCTTTGCAATTCTTGCAGGTTTGGCCCTGTTGTTTTGCGACCTCATCGGCTTGTGGCCAGAGACAGTCAGCACGCTTGCCCTGGTGCTTACAGCGACTGTCCTGGCACTGGTTGTCGCCATTCCGCTGGGAGTCATTGCCGGTCTGGCGCCGGCCTTTGATCGCGTGGTTGATCCTTGTCTGGATTTGATCCAGACGATGCCGCCCTACATCTACCTGCTACCGGCCATTGCACTGCTCGGCTACGGCCCTGCCACGGCGCTGTTGGCGACTTTTATTGTCGCGCTTCCCCCTGCGCTACGACTGACCTCCCTGGGTATTCGCATGACACCCAAGGAGTTCATCGAGTTGGGAGAGGCCAGCGGTGTGACTGGAATCCAGATGTTTTTCAAGATCCGCTTACCGTTCGCCTTGCCCAGCATCATGGCCGGTGTCAACCAAAGCTTGATGATGGCGTTCGGTATGGTCGTCATCGCCGGTATTGTGGGTTCGGGCGGTTTGGGCGAGGCGATTTACGGTTCCATCCGTACGTTGGATATCGCCAAGTCGATCAACGCGGCCATCGCTATCGTTATCCTGACCATGATCCTGGATCGTCTGGCGCAGAGTGCTGCACAGGCGCGGGTGAGGGCTTCCCAATGACAACGCACATTCAATTTTCTCCAGGCGATTACCTGGCTCCCGCCGTTGACTGGCTGAACACTAATTTACATGGATTGTTCAAAGGGATAAGTCAGGTCATTGAGGCGGTACTCGGTGCAGTGGAGGGGGCGCTGCTTGCTCCCCATCCGTACTTATTCATCGGTATTGTCGTCGTTGCGGCGTTCTTTTTTGCCAATAAACGAGTCGCTGTTTTCGCTGCGGTGATGTTGGCTTTCTGTTTGTTCGCTGGCCTTTGGGTCGCGTCCATCCAGACGATTGCGCTGGTCAGCGTGTCGGTCCTGATCTCTGTCGCCATCGCTTTCCCGCTGGGGGTTCTGGCCGCCCGGGTGAAGCGTGTAGATGAAGCGTTGCTGCCGATTCTGAACATCATGCAAACGGTGCCGCCCTGGGTATACCTGATCCCCGCCGTGATGCTGTTCAGCTTGGGACGGGTGCCCGCGATCATCGCAACGATTGTTTACGGCATCCCGCCGATGCTCAGATTGACGACCCTGGCCTTCAAGCAGCTGCCCAAGGATCTCCTTGAGTTGGGCCAGGCGTCCGGTGCTTCACCTAAAGACATTCTGTTCAAAATTGAACTGCCGACTGCCGCTCCCACGCTGTTGGTAGGCCTGAACCAATGTATCCTCATGTCGTTGGCGATGGTGGTGCTGGCAGGTTTGGTGGGGGCGGGCGGTCTGGGGGCTGAAGTGACTCGTGGCCTCTCGAGGATGGAGATGGGATTGGGCCTTCGAGCGGGCCTGGCCATTGTCGCTATTGCGCTGCTGTTGGATCGACTGTCACGGGGCGCGTTGCAGCGTCACTCGCCCAGTAAACTCCTTTGAAGGGGGCGGCTGAACGTCGGCGACGTTCGTCAGTGTAAACAAGCGAGGCTTAAAGTGATCGAACGACGAGACTTCAGCGGGTGTATGAAAGGTAAAAACCTGCGCTATGTGGAAGAGACCCGGAGTGAGTCGACGGCCCATGCCCGGGCAGGATTTTTACTGCTCGAGCACTTCTCGTTGCCTGCATTTACGCAAGCGCTCGATACGATTGTCACTGCCAACCTTTTGCGTCCGGCGTTGTTCTCTTCACGAACCTTCGGGGTGCAGGATGGAGAGGTTACCAGCGACCTTGGCCTGGTCATTCGACCGGATGCGCGTTTGGACGTGGCAGCACTCAAAGACCTTGATTTGCTGGTCATATGCGGCGGCTATCGCACCGAACTCAAAGTCAATCACGAGCTGATCAGCATCCTTAAAACGGCATCGGAACTGGGTATCACCCTGGCCGGGCTGTGGAATGGGGCGTGGTTTTTGGGCGTGTCAGGTTTGCTTGAGGGATATCGTTGTGCGATTCATCCCGAACACCGACCCGCGCTCGCAGAAATTTCAAAAGTCACGCATGTCACCAGTGAAGCATTTGTCATGGATCGAGACCGGCTCACGGCTTCGAGTCCGGCGGGTGCCTATCATATGGCTCTCGAGTGGATCAAAGGGCTGCACGGCAAGGCACTTGTCGAGGGCATCGAAGACATTCTGTCTTTCGAAGAGTCGCGGTATCGGCGTATCAAACCGACACAGAACATCTCGTTGAGTGCCCCCCTCAAAGAGGTGGTCAAGCTGATGGATGCCAACCTGGAAGAACCGTTGCAAATGGACCAACTTGCGGTCTATGCCGGTCGTTCCCGTCGACAAATAGAGCGCTTGTTCAAAGAGCAACTGGGTACCACGCCGCAACGGTATTACCTGGAATTGCGCATTACCGAAGCACGGCGATTACTTCAGCACACAGAGCTGTCTCAGGTTGACGTGCTGGTCGCGTGCGGCTTTGTTTCACCGAGCCATTTCAGTAAATGCTACAGCTCGTACTTCGGTTACCGGCCTTCGAGAGAAACGCGGTTGGTGAAGTAAAAACCGGGCTGTCGCAAAAAGTTAAGGGAGGAGGGCATGACCGAGTTGCGATTGAAGTGCGACCAAACAAAAAATGCTGCGCCCACCGTTGCTGCTGGTCCTGGCGTCGCAAGGCCTCAACTCGGGATTTTTTTATGCCTGCTTTCAATGCTTATCTTTGCGAGCCAGGACGGACTAACCAAGGTGCTTGTCAAAGACTTCCCGGTTGCCCAACTGGTCATGGTGCGCTATTGGGTGTTTGTCGTTTTTGCCCTCGGATATGCCGCCTGCCAAGGTAGGGGCAAAGAGTCTTTTCGCAGTAAGCACCCTTGGCTCCAAATCATTCGAGCGCTGTTAGCCGTGGGTGAAACCATACTGTTTGCAGTGGGGCTACGATATTTGGGCCTGGCCGAAATGCATGCGCTCTATGCCGTATTTCCGCTGATGGCACTGGCATTGGCGGGGGCCGTGCTTGGGGAGTTCATAGGTCTGCGGCGCTGGATTGCCGCCGCCATAGGGTTCGCCGGGACACTGATCATCCTTCGACCAGGCGCGGGCGTTTTTGAACTCGCGGCGCTGATTCCCCTGCTGGCTGCTTTAGCATTCGCGGTGTTCAACGTACTGACGCGCCGGATTAGCCAGCACGACGCCTTTGCTACGAACATGCTCTTTATGGCAAGTGTGGGTGCCCTGACAGTCACATTTGCGGGGCTACCCGCATGGGTTTCTCCGACTCCGGTCCAAGGCCTCTTGATGGGGATCCTGTCATTGACGGGCGTAGTCGCTCAGATTCTGTTCATTCAAGCACTGAAATACGCAACCGCTTCTACCCTGCAACCTTTCAACTATGCGCTTCTGGTGTTCGCCACTTTGATTGGTGTGATCGTCTTTGCCGAGCACCCCGACACATGGGTAGTTGTCGGAGCAGCGTTGGTTATTATCGGTGGGCTGTATGCGATTAAAGCCAAGGCGTGAACACTCCAGAGGAAGAGAAGGCAGCGAAGTATGTCCCGGTTGGCAGGGCAGGTCGCCCAGGGGAAGTGGCTGCTGCCGTTACGTTCCTGGCGTCACCGGAGTCCAGTTACATTACCGGTGAATTGCTGGTGGTCGATGGTGGCAATTGCCTGATAGAGAACAAAGCGCCCAAGTAATCAATACGTGCCCGTCACGAAATTTTGCAGCGGAGGAGAGTAAGTGACTCCCTCCGTTGCAAGTCAGGTTGTCAGGCTGATTCGATCAAAACGGCAGTGGCAGTTTCGCTGTGCGCCCCCCATCCACCACGAGCACTTGTCCGGTAATGAAGGCCGATGACTGCGAAGCGAGGAAAACGACTGTCCCGCCAACATCCGCCGGCAATCCGGTACGTCCGACCGGGTGAAGGCGCTGGAGTGCCTGGCGCGCCGCATGCGGATCAGCTTGAGCGGCGAGATATGCATCACTCAACTCGGAGTTTATCCACCCTGGAGCAATGGCATTGCAGCGAATGCCGTCCCGTCCGAGATCGACTGCCAAGGCTCGGGTCAGCCCATGGATGCCAGCCTTGGAGGCACAGTACGCGGCATGTTCAGGGTTGGCGCCTATCCCTTCGATCGACCCGATGTTGATGATGCTGCCACCGCCTCGCTGACGCATTTGAGGCACCAACGCCTTGCACAAGAACGCTGGTGCCCGCAGATTGACAGCCATCATGCGATCCCAGTCCTGCTCGGTCATCTCATCAATCGATTTCTCGAACATGAACCCCGCATTATTCACCAGGACATCGACTCCGCCGAGCTGCTCCCGGGCTATTTGCGCGATCAAACCTGGAGACTCCACCGAAGCGAGATCTGCCTCGACGAAATAGACCTGAGGGTGACTTTGCAAGTCGACGTCCAGTGCCTGACGCTGAGCGATCAACACAGTAGCTCCCGCCTCAAGCAATTGTTCGGTGATGCCTCGGCCAATCCCTCTGCCGCCCCCGGTCACCACTACATTTTTACCGTTGAGCATCGCTACCTCTCCTTAGCCGGACACCGGCTTGGCGCCTGTGACTTCTACCGTTTCACCGGCGATGTACCTGGCCTCGTCGGACGCCAGAAATGCGATGACATCCGCAATGTCTTCGGGCTCGGCGATACGGCCTAGTGGGACGCTCTTGTTTAGCTCTTGCACGGCTTTGTCCGGATCCAGGCCGCGACGTTCAAAGCCGCTGCGTATCATCGGGGTATTGATTTCGTGCGGGCACACGGCGTTGACACGGATGCCCAAAGGGGCGCAATCGCGGCCCAGATTTTTGGTTAAAGCCGCAACGGCCCCTTTGCTTGTGCAATACGCCACGTGGGCGGGGCCTGGATAAATTCCCCAGACAGATGATGTGTTGACGATTGCGGCGCCCGGGCGATTTTTCATGTGCGGTATCGCGGCACGGCAGATGAAGAACACCGCATTCAGGTTTACGCCCATGGCGTCGAACCACATGTCGTCAGTGGTTTCCTCTATCGTGCCACGGGGAATGATGCCCGCATTGTTCAATACGATATCGATCCCCGAAAAAACATCGACGGCCGTTTGGACAATCGCTTCGCAATATTCTTTTCGGCGTAAATCGCCTGCCACGTAGAGTACTTCGGCGCCCAGGTCACGAACTTTGGCTAAGATTGATTTGCAACCGGCTTCGTCAAGATCAGATAAAACAAGCTTTGCGCCTTCTCGGGCGAACAATAATGCTAACGCCTGTCCGACACCTCCGGCAGCGCCCGTAATGACCACCACTTTATTATTGAATTTCATAGGACAACCCACCTGGTAAGTTTTTGGCGGAGTCATTATTTAATTTCAATGGATCGCAGCGTCCAACAACTTTTTTACAGGGCCAAAGATAACGTGGCGTTATCCTCAAGTTTCTGACTCGATAGTTTTTCTGGTGTCGGCGAAGTCTTGATAAAAGTGTCCGCACTTTTTCAAAAAATTAATTGATTCGGGTCATTGATGGCGTGCTCTATTGATTTGACGATTGATCGTCTCGAAAATGTACGCCCCTGTACATGCCGTGTACGCCAAAGATCCTGGGGTGTACAGTGTCGAAGAATTTTCAAATAAAGGTGCACCCGAATGTCACAGACAGGAAGGGCGAAAACCAAAGCGCAGGACGCCGGCTGGCGAGGCTCCGTCGATGGTTGGCTGGACGCCGCCTATGATGCCCTGAAGGAGTCGGGTGTTGATGCTGTGCGGGTGATGCCGCTGGCCAAACGCTTGAATTTGTCCCGTACCAGCTTTTACTGGTTCTATGAAGATCGCGAACAGCTGCTCGCGGCACTCCTGGCTCGATGGCGGGACAAGAACACCGGCGGTATGGTCAGCCAATGCGAAAGTTACGCAGAAAGTATTTCCGAAGCGATTCTCAACGTCTTCGAATGCTGGGTGAACCCTGAACTGTTCGACTCGCAGTTCGAATTTGCCGTGCGCAGTTGGGCGCTGCAATCGGACGAGGTCACTGCTGAAATCGCTTTGGCCGATGAGGCTCGGATGAATGCCCTGGCCGCGATGTTCCGACGGTTTGGCTACGACGGCGAGGGTGCCGACGTTCGGGCCAGGACGATCTACCTCACGCAGATTGGCTACATCTCCATGAAAACCAGTGAAGATATCGTCGTTAGATTTCGACGGATTCCTCAGTACGTGAGTGTGTTCACCGGCAAAGTACCTAAGCGGCGAGAGCTGGACCGCTTTTATGGAAAGTTCGGCTACGCGGAAAAAGAGCCCGGCGTTTTCGTTCCCTTGGTCGATACATTCGAGGAGTCGACTGCCGATGGAGAATAGAACTCTGGGCATCATCGGAGGTACCGGCTGGCTCGGGCGCGCAATCGCCCAGGCGCTGCTCGATAGCGGGGTCATCGGGCCTGACCGCTTATTGATCTCGAACCGCTCCGGCGTCAGTCCCTTCGAGCCAGGCGTGAGACTGCTGGCTGACAACCAGCAGTTGGTGGACCTCAGCGATATTGTCGTGCTGTCCATCCGACCGGAGCAGTTTCGTGAACTGCAGATCAACGCCCGCGGCAAGCGGGTGATTTCCCTGATGGCCGGAGTTCCGGCGGCATCCATCAGCGCGGCCACCGGTGCGGATGCAGTGGTGCGGGCCATGCCGAATGCGGCCGTGGAAATCAGGCAGTCGTTTACGCCCTGGTACTGTGCCGGAAACCTTGTTGAATGCGACCGCCAGTGGGTGCAACGACTGTTCGAGTGCGTAGGTTCAGCGGACGAAGTGCCTGATGAAGACTGTATTGATTACCTCAGCGCCTTGTCCGGGACTGGGCCGGCCTTTCCGGCAATGTTGCAAATGGCGCTGACTAATCAGGCGGTGGCAGCGGGAATTCCCCTTGCCATCGCACAGCGCGCTGCACAAGGCGTGGTGGTGGGGGGCGGCCAGATGCTTGCCAGCCGCGATCCGCGGCAAATGATTGAGTCGTTGATGGCTTACCGTGGCGTGACGGCAGCAGCGCTGCAGTCGATGGCCGATCAGGGCATCGACTGCATTGTGGGGCGGGCAGTCAATGCAGGCGCTGAGGTTGCGCGGCGGGGAATGTAGCAGGGCAGGGGATAACAGTGAAGGGCCGTGAAGGGCCTTCACTGCCGAAGGCGTCATGGGAAGCTCCGTGCGTCCCTTGACCGCACCAGACGTGCCAGGGGTTCAGATTTCTTTCACCAGGCGCAAAGCGTCGTAGATGGCCGCGTGGGTGTTGCGAGCAGACACGGCGTCGCCGATCCGGAACAGTTGGAAGCGTCCTTCGGGATGGGTGACGATGTTCTGTGCCGTGCCAGCGATCAGGTCATGCTGCTCTACCGCGCCGCCATTGGTGGAGAGAGGACGCAGCTCGAAGTACAAGTCATCCAGCGGAAGGGTGCCGTGGTTGACGACCACCTGATCGACCACGCGCTGCTTGTGAACCTGTCCGTAATCGCTGCCAAAGGTTGCAACGAGCCCGCCATCACGTTTTTCCACTGTATCGACCCGGTAGGTCACGGTGAAGGTGACGTCCAGGTCCTGCAGGCTGCGCATGTAGGGCACCAGGTTCATGGCCATGACTTCAGGTGCGAACGAGCGGTCAGGGGTGACGATCTCCACGGTCGCACCGCTTTGTGCGATCACCTCGGCAGCCTGCAGTGCAGCATGATCCCCCGCATCGTCGAAGATCAGTACGTTGCGACCAGGCTTGATGTCGCCGGAAATGATGTCCCAGGTTGAAACCACGAGTTCGTTGCCTTTGCTGAGCACCTCGGTATCCGGCAGGCCGCCGGTCGCGACGATAACCACGTCTGGCTCGAAGGATTGCACGGTGTCGGCTTCGGCCCAGGTATTGAAGTGAAACTTCACCCCCAGCCGTTCGCATTGTGCCATCCGCCAATCAATGATGCTGATCATCTCGCGACGACGTTCGCTCAGCGCAGTCAGACGAATTTGCCCACCAGGTTGATCAGCCGCTTCAAGCACCGTCACGTCATGGCCGCGCTCACCGGCGACCCGCGCCGCTTCCAGCCCGGCAGGGCCGGTTCCGACCACCAACACCTTGCGCTTGACCGCGGCTTTGGGAATGTCATGAGGCATGGTGGTTTCCCGCCCCGTCGCGGCGTTGTGGATGCAGTAGGCCGCGCCGCCCTGATAGATGCGATCCAGGCAATAGTTGGCGCCCACGCAAGGGCGAATGTCTTCTTCGCGCTTCTCGATGATTTTGCGCACGATGTGCGGATCGGTCATATGCGCGCGGGTCATGCCCACCATGTCCACTTTGCCCGAGGCGATCGCGTAGCGCGCGGTGGCCACGTCGGGAATCTTCGCCGCGTGGAAGGTCGGAAAGCCCGTCGACGAGCGGATCTCGCCGGCGAAGTCGAGATGGGGCGAGTTGCGCATACCCTGAATCGGGATGACATCGGTCAGCCCTGCATCCGTATCGATGTGACCGCGTACGACGTTCAGGAAGTCGACCAGTCCGCTGTCCTTGAGCATGTGAGAAACCTGCATGCCCTCGCTGGCAGTGAAGCCGCCGGGCAGTTCTTCATCACCGGTGTAGCGAACTCCCAGCAGAAAATCTTCGCCTACCCGCTGGCGGATGCCACGCAGGATGTCGAAGGTAAAGCGCATGCGGTTTTCCAGCGACCCGCCGTAAGGGCCGTCGAGGTCATTGGTCAACGGCGACCAGAACTGATCCATCAAATGCCCGTAAGCCTGAAGCTCCAGGCCATCGAGACCTGCCGCCTTCATGCGCTCCGCGGCGTCTACATAGTCCTTGATGATCCGCTCGATGTCCCACTCCTCCATTTTCTTCGGGAAGGAGCGATGCGACGCCTCGCGGCGGTGTGACGGCGACACCACCGGTAACCAGTCAGCCTTGTCCCAGCGGGTGCGACGGCCCAGGTGAGTCAACTGGATCATCACTGCCGCGCCATGTTCGTGGCATTCATCGGTCAGGTCCTTCAACCATCCGACTACTTCGTCCTTGTAGGCAAGCACATTGTTGAACACCGGCGGGCTGTCTCGGGATACGGCAGCGGAACCGGCAGTCATGGTCAGGGCGACACCGGCTTTGGCGCGCTCCACGTGGTAGGCGCGATAGAGATCCTTGGGCATACCGTCCACAGGGTAGGCCGGTTCATGGGAGGTGGTCATGATCCGGTTTCTGAGGGTCAGGTTTTTGATTTTATAGGGTTGCAGCAAGGGATCGCTGGACATCGTGGTGCGCTCCAAAGTGGGCCTCATCAGGCTCGGTGACTTAAAATTAGGATAAATGTACACCTGTGTCAACGATTTGTGACACCGGTGTACATTTTGCTTGCATGCCAAAAAAACCAGGATTAACATCCGCCCAAACAAGGACGAATGTCGCTCGTCCGCGTCTGTCATCCATTTAGAAAGGAGAGAAGCGTGACTGAGTTATTTGATATTCGTTTGGCCAGCAAACAAACTGCCTTCACTGAAATCCCGGTCATAGATATTTCGCCACTCATAAACGGAGAAAATCCGCTGCGGGTGGCAAGCCAGATAGGTGAAGCGTGCGAAAAGGTGGGGTTTTTTTATATAAAAAACCATGGTGTTTCGCAGCAACTGATAGACGAGATGTACAGGCTCACCAAACTTTTTTTCAAGCTTCCAGCCGACGAGAAGAACTCACTTAATATCGTGAACTCTGGGCTTACGCTACGTGGTTACATCCCGATGTATGCGGAAAACGTAGATCCTGCCAATACGCGCGATTTCAAAGAGTGCTTTGATTACGGCGCCCATTACGATGAAGTTTCTCCGTTTTTTGGCCCTAATCAAATGCCGGCCGGGCTGCCGCAATTCGACACGGTTGCCGAGGCTTATCATTCAGCTGTATTGGCGCTTGCGAGAACGCTCATCGGCGGCATCGCGCTGAGTCTGGATTTGCCGCAAAATTATTTTGAACAACGCCAACGCAAGCCCATCACTATTCAGCGCGTTTTGCGTTATCCGCCTCAGGTAGGAAAGGTCTCCCTGGAAGAGATCGGTATTGGTGCTCACACGGATTACGGCTTCCTGACAGTCCTGTCTCAAGACACAGTTGGCGGTTTACAAGTCAAGAACCGTGCAGGGGAGTGGGTTACTGCCCCACCCGTTGAAGGCACTTTTATCGTCAACATTGGTGATCTGGTTCAAACCCTCACCAACGATCGCTACACCTCGACAATGCATCGCGTCATAAATACTAGCGGTCTAGAGCGCTATTCAATTCCGTTCTTTATTGATTTGGATTTTGATGCAATTGTTGAGCCCGTGCCAACCTGTGTGAGTGAAGCGCTACCCGCGAAGTACGAAGCGTACACTTGTGGTAAACACAAATTTAAGCGTTTCGTTGATAGCTATGCGCACCTGAAAGTCGAATAGGGAGTTTTCTATGTGCATCCTGTATATGGCCGACCCCGCCGATGCGCAGAAATGGCGAGATTGCCTGGCAACGCTCGCCCCACAACTAGAGTTCCGCCAATGGCCTGATATCGGTAACCCGGCAGGGGTGCACTACATCCTGGCTTGGGAGCCTCTAACCAACCTGGTGGAACAGTTTGGTAATCTTCGGCTTCTCTACGCTGCAGGGGCTGGAGTTGATCAGTTCGATCTGGCTCGTTTGCCTGCTAACGTGTCGCTAATACGGCTGGTAGATAGCTCGATGGCTGACATCATGGCCGAATATGTTCTGTTTGGTGTTCTTGCCTTGCATCGAGAAATCCTCGCTTACCAAGAGGACCAGCGCAGTGGTCGCTGGCAACCTCGACCAATCGTGCATGCTTCACAGCGGCGTGTTGGTGTCATGGGGGTTGGCAATCTCGGACGCGCCGCGCTTGATCGCCTTCAGCCATTAGGTTTTCAGCTCAGTGGCTGGAATCGCTCTTTGAAGGAGGTGCCAGGTGGCCACTGTTACGTCGGCCCGGACGAACTCGAGGCGTTTTTAGGGCAGTGCGATATCCTTGTGAACATGTTGCCACTGACCCCCGAAACAGACGGGATACTCAATGCTGCGAGGCTCGATTGCCTGCCTCATGGAGCTGGACTGATTAACGTGGGGCGTGGCGCCCATGTTATAGAAACGGCTTTGCTTTCAGCGTTGAATGAAGGCCGTATGGGAGGAGCCATACTGGATGTCCTGGTACAAGAACCTCCTTCTCAAGACAACCCACTTTGGAAACACCCTCGAGTGCTCCTGACCCCTCATGTTGCAAGCGATGTGCAGATTGAGGGGGGTGTGGCAGTGATAGTTGAGAATCTCCGAAGAGAGCGTGAGGGAATGCCCCTGTTGAATGTGGTTGATCGGTCTAAAGGCTATTAGTGAGGGAGCGGGGTGGAAGCTCCAGTCGAATACCATCGATACTGACCTATAACTTAGCTAAACTAAACAACCATTTAGTTTAGTTATAATTTCTGGTTATTAATGAAGGAGGGGAGTTGACCAGATGATCCAGAGGCAGCTCATCCTTATTCGCTATCTTCCAAATATGTGCTGTATCTTCAAACATACGTGTATTCGGTAACAAGCCCCGTAAATAAAGGGCTACAGCCATCTGCGGTGGCCATTAAAAGGCGTATGCAATGGCTCATTTTCCAAGCTGGATGCTTTAATGCGCTCACAATTACCTGAAAGCCGCTGAGATTCTGGATGTGCAGAACCTACCGCACGTTGCCCAGGTCGATGCGGCGATTGACATGGAAACCCTGCTCAAGAGCTTTATTTCCGTGCCTGACCAGCATCAAGGCACATCCGGCGAGATCTACAAACTCGACGTCTAGCGTTGGCCGCGGCATAAGCACGATCTATTGACGTTGTTCCATGCGATGCCCGAACCGATTCGTAGCGGCTTGGCCCTGGACAGCCAGGAAGATTCCTTCGAGAGATACCGCGACGTGTTCACCAACCGCCGGTATCCGTATGAGTTGGGCAGCTGGAAATTTTCCGATCCGGTACTGATGAGGAGCTGCGGTGGACTCTGGCCAATATGGTTGGCTATTCAAGGTGCAAGGTTCTCACGATCCGTTCGGTCCTGGATTACCTGATTGAGGTGCAGGCACGAACTGCAGCAGAGTGATCGAGGCCTGTGCCTGGCTTCAAATCTGACCACCATGCGCTCCCAACTCCGCGCACTGCGTTACGCATAATGTATATTATGTTAAATGGCATATCATTTGTCGCTCATTGTTCGACAATCAACCATCCGGGGCTTGACGGCGAATTGGCTTTTGGTGTTTCCTGAAACCGGTTTCAGTGCTATCTCACGAAGCACCCGACCTTATAAATCCAATAAGAAGGTTTCAGACCGTGAACGATTTCTCCGCCGCCCAGCGCAGCCGCGTGACCATGCTCGACGTGGCCGAACACGCCAAGGTCTCCAAGGCCAGCGTTTCGCGGTTCATTGGCGATGATCGCGCCCTGCTTTCCGATGCCATTGCCCAGCGCATCGAACAGGCAATTGCCGAACTCGGCTATCGCCCGAACCAGATGGCCCGTGGCCTGAAACGCGGGCGCACCCGCCTGATCGGCATGCTGGTGGCCGATATCCGCAACCCTTATTCAATTGCCGTGATGCACGGGGTGGAAACCGCCTGCCGTCAGCACGGCTATAGCCTGGTGGTGTGCAACACCGACCGCGACGACGAGCAAGAACGCCAGCACCTGGCCCTGCTGCGCTCGTACAACATCGAAGGCCTGATCGTGAACACCCTCGGTCATCATCGTGACGAATTGCACGAACTGCACCGGGAAATGCCCCTGGTACTGGTGGATCGCAAGGTGGAGAACCTTGGAAGCGATATGGTCGGGCTGAACAACCCGCAGGCCATCGACATGGCCCTTAACCACCTTGAAGAACGCGGTTATTGCGATGTATTGCTGGTGACTGAGCCGCTTGATGGCACCAGTTCGCGAATTGAGCGGGTCAGCAGCTTCAAGGCACAAATCGAGCAACGCCCGGCGCTTCGCGGCACGCACATCGAAACAGGCAGCGAACTGACCGCACAATTGAAATCCTTCCTCGACACGCCTGGCCCCGGCCCGAAGGCGCTGTTTTGCGCGAACGGGATTGCCGCGCTCGCCAGCACTCATGCGTTGCGTGAACTCAAGTGCAACCTGTTCGATGACGTGGGCTTGATTGCCCTCGATGACCTGGATTGGTACCCGCTGGTGGGCAGCGGCATTACCGCCCTCGCACAGCCGACCACCGAGATGGGCGCCAGTGCTTTTGAGTGCCTGCTCAAGCGGCTGCGCGGGGATGACGGGGCGGTGCGGACGCTGGATTTTTCGGCGCGGCTGATTGTGCGGGGGTCGACCCGTGGGAATTTGCGTTGAATGTTAAGGCCTGCTCGCGAAGAGGCCCCAAGTAGCACTGAAAATTTTTTTGAACAAAAATGAAACCGGTTTCAGAGGTAGAAAAACAATGAATAGACCAGCCGTTTCCATCAGCCTTTCCAGCTACGGCGCCGACCTTGTGCGTCAACGCGGCCAGGGCAGCTTCATCGAGATTCTCGCCGCCGCCGGCGCCACGCGCATTGAGTGGCGCGAAGAGTTACTGACCATCGAAGACCCCGCTCAACTGGCCGATGCCACACAAGCAGAAGGCCTGCAGAGCGTGTATTCGTCGCCCATGGAGCTATGGCTGGCCGGGCAATCCAAACCCAACGCCGAACTGATCACGGCCCTGCAACGCGCCCAGGCATTCGGCGCCAAATGGCTGAAGGTGTCGCTGGGCTATTTCACCGACAACAGCGATCTGCAAACCCTCGCCCGTGTGCTGGGCGAAAGCGCCGTGCAGTTGCTGGTGGAAAACGACCAGACCCTGCACGGCGGCCGCATTGAACCCTTCCAGCGTTTTTTCGCGGACGTCGAGCAGCACAACTTGCCGATAAAGATGACCTTCGATATCGGCAATTGGCACTGGCAGGACCAGTCTGCCGCCAGCGCCGCGCGCTTGCTCGGGCGTCACGTCGGTTACGTGCACTGCAAAGCGGTGACCCGCCGCGCCGACGGCAAGCTGGTGGCCATCCCACCCGCTGCCAGCGATTTTCAACAGTGGGAACACCTGCTGCGGCACATGGCCCAAGGCGTTATGCGGGCCGCGGAATATCCGCTGCAAGGCGATGACCTGGTGCAACTGACCACCGAGCACGTCGCTGCCCTCGCCCACCTCGGCCAATCGCAGCTGGAGAGTGCTCATGTCTGAGATCGATATTCTGTCCTTCGGCGAGACCATGGCGATGTTCGTCGCCGAACAGGCTGGCGATCTGGCCAGCGTCGGCGCTTTCCACAAACGCATTGCCGGGGCTGACAGCAACGTCGCCATTGGCCTTTCCCGACTGGGCTTCAACGTGGCATGGCTGAGCCGTGTCGGTGCCGATTCGTTGGGCCGGTTTGTGGTCGATACCCTGGAAAAACAAGGCCTGGATTGCCGCCACGTCGACATCGACACCGCCCACCCGACCGGTTTTCAACTCAAGTCCCGCACCGACGACGGCAGCGATCCGGTGGTCGAGTACTTCCGCCGTGGTTCGGCGGCCAGTCACCTGTCGCCGCACTCGATCGTGCCCGAATTGCTCAAGGCCCGACACCTGCACGCCACCGGCATTCCCCCGGCGCTGTCGGAGTCAGCGCGGCAGATGTCGTTCGAGTTGATGACCCGCATGCGCGAGGCCGGGCGCAGTGTGTCCTTCGACCCGAACCTGCGCCCGAGCCTGTGGGCCAGCGAACGACAAATGATCACCGAGATCAACCGCCTCGCCGCCCTCGCCCATTGGGTCCTGCCGGGGTTGAGCGAAGGTCGCTTGCTGAGCGGTTTCGAAGACCCGGCCGACATCGCCGCCTTCTACCTCGACCAGGGCGCCGAAGCCGTGGCGATCAAGCTTGGCCCACACGGGGCTTACTACCGCACACATCTTGATCAAGGTTTCGTGGCGGGCGTACCGGTGCACACAGTGGTCGATACGGTGGGTGCCGGCGATGGTTTTGCCGTCGGCATGATCAGCGCGCTGTTGGAAAACCAAAGCGTTGTCGAGGCCGTGAAACGCGCCAACTGGATTGGCAGCCGTGCGGTGCAGAGTCGGGGGGATATGGAGGGGTTGCCGACCCGCGCCGAAATGGCCAGCGAATTTGAGGCCGCCATCGCGAGCAAGCTCGCTCCCACAGGGGATATGTGTCGAACCTAGATCCCTTGTGGGAGCGAGCTTGCTCGCGATGAGGCCAGTAAAGGCACCGAAGATTTAAACCGTTACCTGCTGCGACAAAAACAACAAGCTCAGGAGCACCACCATGAAAACCGCAACGCTCGCCACCCGCCGCTGGTGGTACATCATGCCCATCGTGTTCATCACCTATAGCCTGGCGTATCTGGATCGCGCCAACTATGGATTCGCCGCCGCGTCCGGCATGGCGGCGGACCTGATGATCACACCAGGGCTGTCGTCGATGCTCGGCGCGCTGTTCTTCCTCGGCTACTTTTTCTTCCAGGTACCCGGCGCGATCTACGCGCAGAAACACAGTGTGAAGAAGCTGATTTTCGTCAGCCTGATCCTCTGGGGCAGCCTGGCGACGTTGACCGGGATTGTCTCCAATGCCTACTGGCTGATCGTCATTCGCTTCATGCTTGGCGTGGTCGAAGCGGCAGTGATGCCGGCAATGCTGATCTACCTGTGCCACTGGTTCACCCGCGCCGAACGCTCGCGGGCCAACACCTTTCTGATCCTCGGCAACCCGGTGACCATGCTGTGGATGTCGGTGGTCTCGGGCTATCTGGTGCAGCATTACAGCTGGCGCTGGATGTTCATCGTCGAAGGTTTGCCAGCGGTGTTGTGGGCATTCATCTGGTGGCGTCTGGCCGATGATCGTCCATCACAAGCCAAGTGGCTCAACGATCAGGAAAAACAGGACCTGGAAAGCGCACTGGCCGCCGAACAGGTCGGCATCAAGGCCGTGAAGAACTACGCCGAAGCGTTCCGCTCACCCAAAGTGATCATCCTGGCCCTGCAGTTTTTCTGCTGGAGCATTGGCGTGTACGGTTTCGTGTTGTGGCTGCCGTCGATCCTCAAGGCCGGCGCGCAGATGGACATGGTCCAGGCCGGCTGGCTGTCGGCGCTGCCTTATCTGGCGGCCGTGATTGGCATGCTGCTGGTGTCCTGGGGTTCGGACAAGCTGCAAAAACGTAAACGTTTCGTCTGGCCGCCGCTGCTGATTGCTTCGATTGCCTTCTACGGCTCGTACGCATTGGGCGCTGAACATTTCTGGTGGTCCTACACCTTGCTGGTAATTGCCGGGGCCTGCATGTACGCGCCTTACGGGCCGTTCTTCGCAATCATTCCGGAAATCCTCCCGGCCAACGTGGCGGGTGGTGCCATGGCGTTGATCAACAGCATGGGCGCGCTGGGTTCGTTCGGCGGTTCTTATCTGGTCGGTTACCTGAACAGCTCCACCGGTTCGCCCGGCGCGTCGTACTTGTTGATGAGCGGTGCGCTGATGCTTTCGGTGGTGCTGACGATGTTCCTCAAACCCGGCGCCAGTGACCGCGAGCGGCCCACAGTAGCGCGCACCGCCACTGCACACTCTTGAATCGATGTTGAGATAACCACCATGAAAAAGCAGGTCGTTCTATACAAGAAACTCTCGTCGCCGCTAATGGCTCGCTTGCAAGAGCAGACCGAGGTAACAGTGATCGACAGCCTCGACGCCGAGGGCCTGGCGAGACTGCGTGATGCCCTGCCCCGTGCCCATGGCTTGCTCGGTGCAAGCCTGAAGCTGGATGCCGGACTGCTCGACCTGGCACCGAACCTTGAAGCCGTCGCCAGCGTGTCGGTGGGGGTCGACAACTATGACATCGATTACCTGACCGAGCGGCGCATCCTGCTGACCAATACGCCGGATGTGCTGACCGAAACCACCGCCGACACCGGTTTCGCGCTGATCCTGGCAACGGCCCGGCGGGTGGTGGAACTGGCGAACCTGGTACGCACAGGCGGTTGGCAGCGCAATATCGGCCCCGCACATTTCGGCATCGACGTGCACGGTAAAACCCTGGGCATCATCGGCATGGGCCGCATTGGCGAGGCACTGGCCCAGCGCGGGCATTTCGGCTTCGGCATGCCAGTGATCTACCATAGCCACTCGCCCAAACCGGCGGTCGAGCAGCGCTTCGATGCGCAATACCGCAGCTTGAACGACCTGTTGCAGCAGGCGGATTTCATTTGTCTGACCTTGCCGCTGACTGCGCAAACCGAGGGGCTGATCGGCGCCGATGAGTTTGCTTTGATGCGCCCGGAAAGCATCTTCATCAACATTTCCCGGGGCAAGGTGGTGGACGAAACCGCGTTAATCGACGCATTGCGCCGAGGACACATTCGCGCGGCCGGGCTGGATGTGTTCGAGCGTGAGCCGCTGAATCCGGATTCGCCGCTGTTGCAGTTGAGTAATGTGGTGGCGACACCGCACATCGGCTCGGCGACACATGAAACACGGGAGGCGATGGCCAGGTGCGCGCTGGATAATCTGCTGGCGGCGCTGGCGGGTGAGCGGCCGGCGAATCTGGTGAACACCGGGGCATGGAAGCGTTAGCCGTTCATCAAGCCACTGCTCCCGACAAGATTGAGGCAGCGGCTCAGCGATTGGTCGCTGCCGACGCCACGTATATCTCGCTGAACTTCGACAATCCTGAATTGAAACGGATCTTGCCGTGGACTTTATCCTTGGGGGCTAGCAGCACAATTGCCCCCACGATCACTTCGAAAATCCCGGCACCGACAATAACCAGGCCGGTTTCAAAGCGGGCATACAGCGCAGCACCGCAGGCACCGGCAATCAGAATCGACGCGCCCAGCGCCGCAAAACGCAGCCGTGCCAGCCCGGCGATTTCGCTTTGTCTGAACCGGGTTTGAATCAGCAGAATGAAGGAGATGTCGATCAGTGGCCCGCCGAGTGCCGCAAGACTTGCGCCGACCATCATCCCCGTGAGGACGTGTTCCGGTGGCAGGTACAGCACCGCCGCACCGATGATCGCGATGCCCAGGCCGTTAACCACGGAACCGAAGGTAAACCCGTGATACAAGCGACGGATCTGCAGATTGCCCACAACAAAAATGGAGATCAGGTTCCCTGCCCCGTAAGCCCCCATGATCAGGCCGTAGGCAGCAAACCCCTGTACCCCGAATCCCTGGATATCGTATTTGACGACTGCCAGCGCCATGCCGATCGATATCCCCACACTCCAGGCAACATTGCCCAGTCCCGCACACACATACACCGCCTGCATCTGGCTGCGTCCCGCAAGACTTCTCCAACCGGCGGTAAATCCGGCACGCCGGCTTGTTGCCTTGACAGGTTGGCGCGGCAACGCCTTGCCCAACTTCATGACCGCCCACGCGGAGATCAGGAAGGTGATGCTATTCAGGGTAAATAGATGCTCGATCGGGATCAGCAGCGTAATCGCCGCTGCCAGCATTGGCCCGATCACCCGGGCGACCCGGATGAGCGCATCGAACAGCGCATTGACCGATTGCAGCTGGTCCGGCGCCGCGGCAATCCGCGGAAGACTGGCGCGCAGCGCCGGCTCGAACAACGAGTTGACGATCATCATGAGCATGAGCGGCACCGCCAGCATCCACAGACTCATGATGCCGAATCCCCAAGCAAGCACCGGAATCAAGGCAAGCCCGGCCCGCGCCAGGTCGGCGCCGATCATCGTGCGACGGTGGTCCCAGCGCTCAGCCCATATTCCGCCCAGCAAAGCACCTGCCAACGCGGCAGCACCGCGTAAAGCACTGAGCCAGCTTGCATCGGTTCCGGCGATCTGCACCGCCATCCAGGCGATGGCAATCGCGAAGAGTTCGTCACCGATCGAAGAAAGCGCCAACCCTCCCCACAGCAAGGCTACGGGCCGCTGAAGCAACGGCCTGAACAATTTCATATCATCAACTCCGCACAGTCACTCAACAGGTCTGAAAAAAGCCTGTCGTCTCGTTACCCGCGATCCTGAACACCCCACTCGCGAGCACTCCCCTCTCCTCCACCTCAATGCAGTCTCCTATGTGGGAAGGGCACGAACCCACTAGACTTCCGGTGGGTGAAGCACCACCTACATTTACAACCCGCATTGCCAGGCCAACGACGATGCCTTGCAGATGGCGCGCGCCTGCATTCCCCACATCGCCATCGTTCACTTATTGGACAACCTGAGAACGGAGTAACGGATGCTTTATTTTCAGCAAATGTTGGGCACCGCCGTGTTTGCCATTACCGGATTGTTAGCTATCCAAAAGGTAGGTGTCGATCTGTTCGGGGCCGTAGTGCTGGGCATCATCACTGCTATTGGTGGTGGCACCATTCGAGACCTACTGCTGGATCAACCGATTTTCTGGATTGCAGACTTCAACTACATCTGGGTCGCATTGGTTACCTCACTACTGGCATTTTTTCTCACCAATAGATTGCACAAACGCTATCAGCTATTGCTGTATCTCGATGGTTTTGCGGCCGCACTGTTCGGATTAGTCGCTACTGAGAAAGTGATGGCATTACAGCTTGGTGCACCTTTGGCAGTGATGATGGGCGTGCTGACCAGTATTGGAGGTGGCATAGCGCGTGATGTGCTAGCCGGCAGGGCCTCGTTGTTGATGTCACGAGAGATCTACGCTACACCAATCCTGCTGGGGTGCACCTTGTATGTCTTGCTGCGCGATACATTTCCGTCAATCCGGATCGCTGGTTGGATCGCTTTGATACTTACCTCTGGATTCAGGTTTCTCGCCATTTATAAAGGGCTCCAAATGCCAGCGATTTTCTCCACCAGGCAGAGGTAAGTCACGCGAGCTTGATGGCCCCGCCTTGGATATCGTCCCGCGCCATTCGCAAGTCATTGGCGTCTTGGTTGAGCCGATGAATCAAGTTCAGTAATCGTTGGCGCAACACCTCATCCTGGAGCTGCTCTGCAGCACGCATCACATCAAGCGCCGCTGCCTCATTGTTGGTGGCAACGGAATCGAGCAGTTTGCGCATGCTTCTTGATGGCCGATTCATCTCCAACCCTCCCTGGTTTCAGTGGTGCGAATCATATGGCCGGAATGTTTCGTTAGTGTTTCAGCTGTACGAACTGGTTTTGAATCACCGGCTCTGGCTGGTTTGACACTAGCTGGAGTGACACCCCTGAGGGGGCGATTACACTTGTAACAGCCCATCCGCGATGAAGCTAAGCGGCCCGTTCCAGGGCGTCCAGCAAGCCAACAAACTCCAGCGAAAGCTTATGTCGCGGGGCCAAATGGACGATGGGAACTGACATTTCGTGAGATTCGCGCATCTTGACGGAGCTGCTCAGATAGACCGGTAGCACTGGCAAGCCTTCGGCCAGCAACTCATTCACGAGAGATTGGTGTAGGCCGGTATACCCGGCGAACTGGTTGACCACCACCCCTTCCACTTTCAGTGATTCATTGTGATCAAGACGTAGTTCTTCTACCTGTGCGATAACACGGTACATCGCCTGGCGAGAAAAGCTGTCGCAATCGAATGGAATCAGCAATCGATCTGCAGCCACCAGCGCGCTGAATGTGTAGAAATTCAGCGACGGAGGCGTATCGATATAGATGCGCTCATAGTCCTCGGACAGCTCTACCAGCAACTTGCGCAGCTTGTTGATCTTGAACCTGCTCTCGAGTTTTGACTGGAGGTCTGACAGTTCAGAGCTAGCAGTCACCAGGTGAAGGTTGTCGTAAAGGGTCTCGGTGATGGCCACTCGATTCCTTCTGCCTTCAAAGCCACTGGACAGTGTTTGTTTGAAGAAGTCCGCTATGCCTGCGGGAATGTGCTCGTCGGTCAAGCCCGTGAGGTAGTGAGTCGAGTTTGCCTGGGGGTCGAGATCTACCAGCAGCGTTCGGTAACCTTCGGCAGCACTCACGGCGGCAAGGTTGCAGGCAATGCTGGATTTCCCAACGCCCCCTTTCTGATTGAATATGACACGACGCATAGGGCTTGCTCATCCATGAAAAAGGCCAAAGGCCGACTGAAGTGTGTAAGAAGTCATGTCAACTCTATGACGGCAACATTACAGTTTTGCGACAGCGATTGACCAAAGCTGCGCACTAGAGCATTTGACTGCCAACACAAGGTGGTAGCGATAGATTTACACGGATGAACAATCCCCTGGGTTTGCCAATGTTAGCCGCTGCAGCAAACCTTCCACGTCAGCTAGCGCTGGAGCATGGGCTCCGGCATGGCGGCAAGATATGGATGCGCAAGCCGCTGAAAATTGCAGGCGCTCTCTCAAGTCCGCGATCCCCAACAACTCCGCAGCCAGCCAACCAGCCATACACGCGTCTCCTGCTCCAACCGTGTCCTCTACCTTCACGGCGATAGCCGGCTGATCGAGTTGGCTGTCCGGGGTGTGGAGAACCATCCCGTGTTCCCCTCGGGTAAAAAGGATCTGCGCCTGAGGATTAAGAGCGCGAAGTTCATCCATTGCCTGGTGTTCTGTCAGCCCTGGATAAACTTGCCGAAGGTCTTCGTCGGAAAGCTTGATCATGTCAGCAAGGGTGGTCATCGTAGGGAAGGTCTGCTCCCGATAATGGCTATCCATTAAATTGCGCCAGTTCGGATCATAGCTAATCCGTTTACCGGCTTCTTTGGCCTGCTGAGCAATTTTAACCAGCCTGTCTGCGAGTGGCTGTCGAGCCAAACTGATGCAGCTGAAATGACACAGCTCTGCATGGTTGATCCATCCATCGGGCATCAGATCCGGATCAAAAAACAGATCGGCATCTCCAGCAAAAAAATACCTTGGAGGACGGCTCGATGGAACGATGGCGACCAAAGGATCTCGGTCTACCCGTTGGATAAACCTCATATCCAATGCTGCCGCTTCCGACTGTGAAACTATCTCGTCACCCAGTGAATCCATGCTCACCGCCCCAGCAAAAGCGCTGCTGACACCCAAGCGACTTAGCGCTCGTGCAACGTTCCAGGGAGCACCACCCGGGTAGCCCTTCCACTGTCCAGGAGTGCCTTGGACAAGATCGGTCAGGGCTTCGCCAAACACTACTGCGCGAGGCAATACCATCGTCATTTCCTCAATTTTTTGTCGTAGGGAACTGCTGGCTGATCAGATTCGACCGGTAATCACTGACTCAATGCGTTTTGATGAAAGGCAGGGTTTGTTGAAGTTAGAGAAGTTCTCATGGCCAACCTCAAAGCAGATGTTGGCCGAACGCGCTTGAATATTAAAACCAGGTTTCCATTTGTATGCCGTATTGCCATACACCTCCGGCTTTGAAGTCCGTCATGCCAAAGGAGTCTGTGGTACTGAATCTGTCCAGATCCGAAGACCAGTTCATGAAGCTTGCGAACACTCGCAATTCGGGACGTGTAAGAAGATCTCCAACCTCGGGTTTAAATGTCGGGGCGACAGTGAATTTCCAAAAGTTACCGTCGACCGCATTACGTTGTAGATAGTCCTTCGGATCAAGGTTCATGGTTTGCCAGCTTATTTCGTAGGCCATCTCGAAATTGCTGTTGATTTTATTGGCCAAACGCACGTTCAGGGTCAGCCAGCGGTAGTCGTCACCCTTGACGTATCTATCCTTGCTCTGTTCGGCCAGCAAGCTGGGGCCGATACGCCAGTCAGGCGCAAGGGGTGTCTCACCGTAAAGTGCCAGACGCAGAGCGCGGGCATCGTCGATCAGTTCACCATCCGAGCCGACGTTCTTGACCTCAGCTCCCAGACCTTGCCCATAGAGCAGCGCCGTTTTGAAGAAGCCTTCCCTGCCGAAAAAGTTTTTCTGGTGATTGGCCAGCATGCTGTGCAAGCCGGAATCCGCAGGCGTCAAACCCGCTGCATTGGTTCGGGTAGCGAAATCGTTTTTCTTTGCGCCGATGGCATTGAACATCCACTGCCACTGACCATCCTCGAAGAACTGGTTGGAGGTCAGGATGTAGCTTTCCACATCGGCACTAAGATCGCCTTGACTGAAATCCCCGTAGTTGCGCCCGATCAAAGAGTAGTTCGAACGCCAATTCTTGTTCATCTGCATATCGTAGATTCCACCCCCGGTGCCGGCCAGATAAACAACGTCCGAGTCCAGCCAGTGGATATCGAAATTATCTCTATCGAATCGCTTGCCTGCCCACAGGGTGGCGTTCTCGAACACTGAATTGCCCTTGAATGCCGCGAGATGGTCAAGCGCTGTGAATACCTGGCGCACGTTCAGTTTGCTTTCGTCGGCCGTCCAGTCATTGGAACTTTCCACACCGTCGGCGATGGAGACCGTGAATTTGGAACGGGTGCCGTTTTGCGCATAGATCTCTTTCGACAGGTCTATACGCATGTAGGTGTCGTCTTCGTTACCGAGTCGCCCGACTGCACCACCGACTGAACCGGCAGGAGTTTCATAAGGGCCGCCACGACCACCCCCCAGCCGATCGTTGATCAGCAATCCGGAGCGGGCGTAGCCGTTGAAGCTGAACCCATCAGTGAGGTGTCCGGTACTGCCCTCTTTCTCCAGGCTTTGCTGGCGGGCCTCGAGTTTTGCCAGGCGGGTATCCAAAGCGGGCGCCGAAATTACTGCCGCAGTAGACGCGGCAGGCTGCAAGGGAGCAGTGGCGAGTTTGATCTGCTGCAATTCCCTGGCAAGTGCCTGGGTTTGCTGTTCGGCTGCGGCCGCACGCTTCTCCGCTGCGCTGGTACGGGCTTCAAACGCGGCCATGCGTTCTTCCAGAGTCGCGGCCTGAGAGGTTACCGCCGAGGTGCCGAGCACGCCTGCGAGTAGCCAGCTTGATGCTTTCTGCATGTGAATTTCCTGTTTTGTTTTTATTTTTCTGTTCCCGCGAACGGCCTTCTTTCGTCAATTGGGAATTGTCAAAATTGACGAAAAAAAGGATGCCTCATCGCAAATACGCTGCTACATTTGGCGATGTTAACGTTAACTTTTCTAAAAACAAAAATAAAGAGGGCTTTATGAAACAGCTAAAATCTCTCCTTCCAGCCGCACTACTCACCCTCTGTGCCGGATTTCCATGCCTCTCGAGCGCAGCCGACTTAACGATCTCGTGTGGTGCGGTGGGTGCGGAGTTGCAGCTCTGCAAGGAGGCTGTCGAGGCGTGGTCGAAACAGACCGGCAACAACGTCGAGGTGGTTTCCACCCCTAACTCGGCGACCGAGAGGTTGTCGTTCTATCAACAGATCCTCAGTGCGCAATCCAGCGACATCGACATCATTCAAATCGATATGGTGTGGCCAGGGATGCTGGCCAAACACTTGATGGATCTGCGCGAGGTGCTACCTGCCAACGCGACCCAAGGCTACTTCCAGGCACAGGTGGATAACGCCACGGTGAACGGACGGTTGGTGACGATGCCGTGGTTCACCGACTCGGGCCTGCTGTATTACCGCAAGGACTTGCTCGAGAAGTACAACCAGCAGGCTCCCCAGACCTGGGAGGAGATGACTGCTACCGCCAGGAATATTCAACAGGCTGAGCGCAATGCCGGGAACCCCAATGCGTGGGGTTACATCTTTCAGGGGCGCGCCTACGAAGGCCTGACGTGTAATGCCCTGGAGTGGATCAGCAGCCAACCGCAAGGCGGGCTGGTCAATCCGCAAGGCGACATCGTGGTCAACAGTCAGGCTTCAAGAGCTGCTTTGACCCTGGCGAAAAGCTGGGTGGGAGACATCTCCCCGCGTGGCGTACTCAACTACACCGAGGAAGAAGGTCGTGGCGTATTCCAGTCGGGCAATGCGCTGTTCATGCGTAACTGGCCTTATGTCTGGGCGTTAGTGCAAAGCCAGGACAGTGCGGTAAAAGACAAAGTCGGGGTCGCTCCCCTGCCCCGCGGCGGCGAGACCGGCAGCCATGCCTCCACCCTCGGTGGCTGGGGCCTGGCGGTATCGCGCTACAGCGCCCATCCAAAACTTGCCGCCGAGCTGGTGAGCTACCTGACCCGTGCCCAAGAGCAAAAACGCCGTGCCCTGATCGGCGCCTATAACCCGGTTATCGAGTCGCTGTATCAGGACCCCGAATTGCTCGCGGCCATGCCTTATTACGCCCAGCTGCACAGCATTCTCAACGATGGGGTCATGCGCCCCGCCTCCATCACTGCCGATCGCTATCCACGAGTCTCCAATGCGTTTTTCGATCGAGTGCATGGCGTGCTGGCGGGCGAGTTGCCTGTGGATCAGGCGCTGGCCGAGCTGGAAAGCGAACTCACGCGCATCAAACGCCGGAACTGGTAAGCCACAAGGAAGAAAATCGCCATGTCTGTCTCTACGACCCATGTCCCCTGTGACGAGCTTCTGCTCACCAGGGAAACGCCCGTACAACGACGCCGGGTACGCGCCGCCTGGCTGTTTCTGACACCGATGCTGTTGTGTCTGACGCTGGTGGCAGCCTGGCCGCTACTGCGTACATTCTGGTTCAGCCTGACCGACGCCAGTCTGTCGGACACCGCTGGCGGATCCTTCGTCGGCCTGAGCAATTATCTGTTCCACAACGGTTCCACCTGGTCGGGCATCCTGGTCGATCCTCAGTGGTGGAACGCGGTGCGCAACACCTTGCATTTCACTGTGGTATCGGTGGGACTGGAAGTCGTCCTGGGGCTGCTGGTGGCGTTGCTGCTGAACATCAAGTTCACCGGCCGTTCCCTGGTGCGGGCGTTGATTCTGATTCCCTGGGCGATTCCTACCATTGTCTCGGCGAAGATCTGGTCATGGATGCTTAACGACCAGTTCGGCATCATCAATCACCTGATGCTGAGCCTCGGCCTGATTGACGCGCCCCTGGCCTGGACGGCCGATGCGGACCTGTCGATGTGGGCGGTGATCCTCGTCGACGTCTGGAAGACCGTGCCGTTTGTCACGCTGCTGATGCTGGCGGCCTTGCAGATGTTGCCGAGCGATTGCTACGAAGCCGCGAGGGTCGATGGCATTCATCCGCTGAAAGTGTTCTGGCGTGTCACCCTTCCCCTGCTGATGCCCGCACTGCTGGTGGCGGCAATCTTCCGCATCCTCGACTCGCTGCGGGTATTCGATGTGATCTATGTGCTGACCTCGAACTCGTCGAGCACCATGAGCATGTCGGTGTATGCCCGCCAGCACCTGGTGGAGTTCCAGGACGTCGGTTACGGCAGCGCGGCCTCGACGCTGCTGTTTCTGGTGGTTGCGGTCATCGCCATGCTTTATCTCTACCTCGGACGCCGTCAACTGGAGGTCCGGTCATGAACCTGCGCCTACTGAAAAAAGCACTGTTGCGCCTCGGGTTCTGGTGCCTGATCGGAGTATTGCTGCTGTATGCGGTTTTCCCTTTCTACTACGCCATCGTGACTTCACTGAAGCCGTCCAGCGCCTTGTTCGAGGTGAGCTACTGGATCGACAACCCCGACTTCTCCAACTACGCGGCGGTACTCCATCAAGCCTCATTCCTGCGGGCTATCGGTAATTCGCTGGTGGTGGCGCTATGTGTGGTGACACTGGCGCTGTTCCTCAGCCTGACCGCCGCCTATGCCTTGGGCCGGGTGAAGTTCCGAGGGCGTGGCACGGTGTTGATGCTGGTTCTTGGTGTGTCGATGTTTCCCCAGGTCGCTGTGCTGTCGGGTCTGTTCGAAGTGATCCGCGCCCTGGGCCTGTACAACACGTCCTGGGCGTTGATCCTGAGCTACACGATTTTCACCCTGCCCTTCACCGTCTGGGTGCTGACCACATTCATGGGGCAACTGCCTCATGAACTGGAAGAAGCGGCCATCATGGATGGCGCGTCCCCATGGGTCACGCTGACCCGGGTGCTGTTGCCGCTGCTCTGGCCTGCGCTGGTTACCACCGGTTTGTTGGCCTTCATCGCCGCATGGAACGAGTTCCTGTTTGCCCTGACCTTCACCCTCACCGACACGCAACGCACAGTGCCGGTGGCCATTGCCCTGATTTCCGGCGGCAGCCCCCATGAGTTGCCTTGGGGATTATTGATGGCTGCATCGGTGCTGGTCACTGTCCCACTGGTGATTCTGGTGCTGATCTTCCAGCGCCGAATCGTTTCCGGTCTCACTGCCGGCGCGTTAAAGGGTTGATGCCCAACAAAGACAAGGAACAGCATCGTGATCAAATTGAAACTGGACAACGTGAACAAACAATTGGGCGGCGCGCGGATTCTTCGCGACGTCAGCCTGGAGATCGCTGCGGGTGAATTCGTGGTGTTCGTCGGCCCTTCGGGCTGCGGGAAATCGACCCTGCTGCGACTGATCGCCGGGCTGGATTCGATCTGCGGCGGCGACCTGCTGATCGACGGGCGACGGGTCAACGACCTGGAGCCGCGCGAGCGTGGCGTCGGCATGGTGTTTCAGTCTTATGCGCTGTACCCACACATGAGCGTCTACGACAACATCAGCTTTGGTCTCAAACTGGCCAAGACTGAAAAGCGCAGCTTGCGCGAGCGCGTACTGAAAACTGCGCAAATCCTGCAGCTGGACAAACTGCTGCAACGCAAGCCAAAGGAACTGTCTGGAGGGCAGCGTCAGCGTGTGGCAATGGGCAGAGCCATGGCGCGTGAGCCGGACATTTTGTTGTTTGATGAGCCGCTCTCCAATCTGGATGCATCCTTGCGGGTGCAGATGCGCAACGAAATCGCCCGGCTGCATGCCCGACTGGGCTCGACCATGATCTACGTCACTCACGATCAAGTGGAAGCGATGACCCTGGCCGACAAAATTGTCGTGCTCAATGGCGGTCGCGTAGAACAGGTCGGCTCACCGCGCGAACTCTATGAGCGTCCGGCGAGCCGCTTTGTCGCCGGTTTTCTCGGTTCGCCCAGAATGAACTTTCTGGCGGCACGCCTGCATGCCCCGGGTGAAACCAGCCTGGTCGAAACTCCCGTCCTGGGTATGACCTCCCTGCCCTTCGACAGCTCGAACCTGGCGGCGGACGCCCCACTGAGCCTGGGGATTCGCCCGGAACACATGTCGCTCAAGGCGGCGCAGGGAACCGCCGGCCTCGTCGTGACCGGGGTCGAATACCTGGGCAGTGAAACCTATGTGCACCTGGATACAGGTCAGGACGAGCCACTGATCTGTCGTTGTGAGGTCAACGCCGGATGGCAGGCGGGCGATCGGGTCGAGCTGCAACTGGACGTCGACAACCTGCACCTGTTCGACGCCGACGGCACGGCCTTCAAGCGCCACCCACACGCCATTGAAACCCTGCCGGATGGCGTCCCTCTACGCTCGGCACGAGCAGGCGCCCTATGACTGTGTCTTTGAATTCCATGAGTGTTCCAATGTCCACTGCCCTTGAGATTGCGCAGCATGCGCTCAGTGATGGCCTGTCTCGTGTCATCCACGATTATCGACCCGATTATCATCTTTCCCCCCCCGTGGGCTGGATGAACGACCCCAACGGGGTGGTGTACTTTCGTGGCGAATACCATGTGTTCTATCAACACCACCCTTTCGAAGCGAAATGGGGCCCGATGTATTGGGGGCATGCCAAAAGTTCCGATCTGGTCCATTGGCAACATTTGCCCATTGCGCTGGCGCCCGGCGACGACTTCGACCGTGACGGTTGTTTTTCCGGTAGCGCGGTGGTGTGTGGCGATACCCTGGTACTGATCTATACCGGGCACACCTGGCTGGGAGAAGTGGGTGACGAACGCTCGATCCGCCAAGTGCAGTGCCTGGCCACCAGCACCGACGGCATCCGGTTCGTCAAGCATGGCGCCGTCATCGAGAACGCGCCGCAAGACACGATCATGCACTTTCGTGACCCCAAGGTATGGCAGGAGGATGACTATTGGTACCTGATTGCCGGCGCACGTCTGGCTGATAAACCGCTACTGCCGCTATACCGTTCCACGGATCTGCATGCCTGGGAGTTCCTCGATTATGTGTCCAGCGGCAGTGAGGGCGATGGCTATATGTGGGAGTGCCCGGATCTGTTCCGACTGAATGGACGCGATGTGCTGCTCTACTCCCCTCAGGGCATGCAACCCGAGCGTTACGAACGGCTCAACAAGTACCAGACCGGTTATCGAGTGGGCCGACTCGACAGCAAATGGCACTTCACCGGCGGGCCTTTTATCGAGTTGGATAACGGCCACGATTTCTATGCCGCGCAAACGCTACAGGCCGCCGATGGTCGGCGTCTTGTATGGGCGTGGCTCGACATGTGGGAAAGCCCAATGCCGAGCCAGGCCCATCACTGGTGCGGCATGCTCGGGTTACCGCGCGAACTTGAACTGCATGCAGATCGTCTTTGCGTGTATCCAGCTCGGGAGCTCGCCGCCTTACGCAAGGAGCCAATACCGGGTACGTCCTGGTGGGATGGGTCGGGAGCCCGATGGGTGCGGGAAGTGAATGGCGACAGGCTCGAAATCCATGTGCAGCTGGATTTGCTCGACTGCACCGACGGCCACCTGGGAATCGCCTTGCGTTGCAGCGATGATGGCCAGGAAGAAACCCTGCTCTATTACGATGCATCACTGCAGCGTCTGGTGCTTGACCGCAACCGCTCGGGTGCACAAGTCACCGGTCAGCGCAGCGTGGCGATAGACCCGACACAAGAGCGACTGGAACTGCGTGTGTTTCTCGATCGCTCGTCCATCGAGGTGTTCGACGCGAACGGGCGCTTCAGCCTCAGCAGTCGCTTCTATCCGCGGCCCGACAGTCTGGGCGTGAAGCTGTTTACCAGCGGAAGTGGCGGGCGTGTCTCGATTCCCAGGGCATGGCCTCTCGGCTCTGGATGGCTATGAGCAGCGTCATTCGAGTCGCGAGAAGCCCGGGCCCTGTGTCATGATTCTGCGTCAACCTGACCGGTCTCATCTCGCATGACTTCAGTGAAAGATGTTGCACAGCTGGCCGGCGTGTCCCTGATGACGGTTTCTCGAGCGCTCAATAATCCGGAAAAACTGAGTCCCGAAACCCTTCAGCGGGTGCGTCGCGCCATTGATGAACTGCAATTCGTACCGAGCCTGTCGGCGCGCAAGATGCGCGGCGACAACCTCCAGTCGCGAACCATCGGAGTGTTCGCGCTAGACACCGCGACCACACCGTTCGCGGTCGAACTGTTGCTGTCCATCGAACAGACCGCACAGCAAGCCGGCTGGAATGTCTTCATCCTCAACCTGTTGAGCAATCCGCCCACCGACCAGAACATCGACCTGATGTTGTCGCACCGTCCCGACGGGTTGATCTTCAGCGCCATGGGGTTTCGCCAGGTGAGCATTCCCGAGCGCTTGAAGAGCAAACCCCTGGTCCTCGCCAATTGCCTGGCCGATGACAGTCACCTGGTCAGTTATGTGCCGGACGACGAATCGGGGCAGTATCGCGCCGTACATCACGCGTTGAGCCAAGGCTATCGACGCCCTCTGTGTATCAATCTGCCCAAACAGAGCCTGGCCTGGGGCCTGCGACAAAAAGGCCTGCAGCGTGCCTGTCAGGCATTCGGCCTGGCGCCTGACGCACTGTTGCAATACAACCTTTCCGATCATGATGCCTATGGTGAAACCGCAGCCATCCTCGACCGGCACATCATCGAAGGTCGTCCCCAGTTCGATGTTCTGATCTGTGGCAACGACCGCATTGCCTTTTGTGCCTATCAGCTGTTGTTGGGCCGTGGCCTGAAAATTCCCGACGATGTCGCCGTGCTCGGCTACGACAACATGATCGGTATTGCTGAGCTGTTCATCCCGCCGCTGACCACGGTGCAACTACCGTACTACGAGATCGGTCGCAAGGCTGCCCAGCACCTGATCGAGACCCTCGACGTATCGGGAGCCCAGCCCGTTGATTGTCCATTGGTGGTTAGGGCATCGCTATGAGATTCAGTTAATTCGGTGATGCCCGAACGAGCGACTGGCCGCCCTTCTCTTATGCAGCCTGTCGACGCATGGTCAGGATGGCGGCTCCGAAGCAGATGAACGTCGACCCTACCACCCGGCTAACCCACCGGGACAAATCAGGCCGCGTCAGCACGCCCTTGGCCCGGGAGGCAAGCGCGGCATACAGGCTCAGCGACGTAACCGACAACGCCATGAAGATCGAGGTGAGGATCAGGAACTGCGGCAGCAACGTCGCACTCTGATCGATGAATTGCGGGAACAGCGCAGTGAAGAACATCGTCGCCTTAGGGTTGGTCACTGCCGTCAGGAAAGCCGACTTGTACAGTTTTAAGCGAGTGGGCCTGCTCTTCTTCGAGCCATCCTGCATACCTTCCGCGAGCATCGGGCTCTTCTTGAACAACTGCCTTAGCCCCAGGTAGAACAGGTAGCCGGCACCGATGATCTTCACCACATTGAACAGCCATTCGGAACTGGCAAGCAACGCCCCCAGCCCCAACATGGCAGCGGCCGACAGGCAGAACAGGCCACTGGCATTACCAAGGGACGACCACACGGCGCTGCGCTGTCCGTGGGCCAAGCTGTTGTTGATCGCCATCAGGGTCGCAGGTCCTGGACTCGCAATGGCAATTGCAGCGACCAGGGTAAAGGCAAGAATCGAGTGAAATTCCATTTTCAACGCTCATAGTGGGATGTGCGTTGCATATTACAGAAGATGATCTGGCGCGGACTACCATGCGTTGGTCATGGAGTCGATTTATGGAGACCGTGGCATTAAAGCAGGCTCCAGTGTGTCGGTTGACTACAACGGGGCTACGTCAAAGGCAGGGTTTCAAAAGGTGATCTACCCCCTGCCCATTCACTCCTTGCTCGATTTGGGTATCGCTATACGGCTACTGGTCTTGACCTCGCGTAAAGCCAGACTGGACTGGATGGACGCAATACCCACCTGACGCCTGAGCACCTGCTCGATAAAGTCACTGTAGCTATCAAGATCCTCTGCCAACACTTGCAGCACGTAATCGGCATCGCCGGTGATCTTGTGACAGGACAATACTTCGGGCAATTGCGCAATCACCGCCTCGAAGGCGTCCGGAGCGTGATCGGCGTGGGTGGAAAAACGGATGTGCACGAACGCCATGATATCCAGCCCCAGCATTCGTCGATCAAGGTTCGCCTGATAGCCCTTGATCACACCCGCCTCCTCCATTCTCTTACGCCGCCGCCAGCAAGGTGTGAGGCTTAACGACAAGCGCTCACTGAGCTCAGCGTTGGAAATACTCGCATCTTCTTGCAGCAATGCGAGGATTGCCAAGTCGGTATCGTCGAGACTGATGCGTTTGGATAATTTTTTCTGCATTACGCCATTCCAGAGTAAAAACGCCCGAACAATCTAGCAAACCATGAAAACAAAGCAAAGAAAGCGCATCCCGGCCGGAACAGAATACTTGCACTGGCTCACATTAACGGATGCGCAGAATGTTTACAGTTTTCAGTGATTCCCACCGCTTGCACCACGGCACCGAATTGAAAGACGGCGTGCTCAAGCCATCGTTCGAACAGCCCAGTCGGGCCGATACCGTCCATAGGCGTGTCAAGCAGGTAGGCCTTGGCCAGATCGTCGAACCGCGAGCATTTGACCGGTCGTGTTATGTCAATGCGCACAGCGAGCGCTACGTCAGCTTTCTAGAAGGCGCCTGGACTGAATGGTGCGCCACCGGACGTACGCACGACGCCCTACCGCTGGTATGGCCAGTGCGTGACCTGTCCAACGAGCAAGTCCCGACGTTCATCGACGGCAAGCTCGGTTTCTACGCCATGGACGCCGGCTCCCCGATTACCGCCACCACTTGGCAAGCGGTGAAAACCAGTGCAGACATCGCGCTCACCGGCCTGGCACTGATCGATGAAGGCCATGACAGTGCTTTTGCCCTGTGCCGACCACCCGGCCATCACGCAGCGCGTGAATACATGGGCGGCTATTGCTATCTCAACAACGCCGCCATTGCTGCACAACAGGCCATTACCCAAGGTGCCAATCGTGTCGCGGTACTGGACGTCGACTTTCATCACGGAAATGGCACCCAGAACATTTTCTACGAGCGTAGTGACGTCATGTTTGTCTCGCTGCACGGCGAACCGGCGGTGTCCTACCCGTACTACTCAGGCTTCAGCCACGAAGCCGGCACAGGCGAGGGCGAAGGTTACAACCTGAACTATCCGCTGCCGAAGAACACCACCTGGGAAAGTTATCGCAACGCCTTGCTCCACGCCTGTAAGAAACTCCAGCAGTTCGCCCCTGAAGTGCTGGTGATTTCACTGGGCGTCGACACGTTCAAGGACGACCCCATCAGCCACTTCCTGCTGGAAAGCGAAGACTTCATCGGTATCGGAGAGCTGATCGCGAGCGTCGGCTGCCCCACCCTGTTCGTCATGGAAGGTGGCTACATGGTCGATGAGATCGGGATCAATGCGGTCAACGTGCTGCATGGCTACGAGAGCAAACGCCCCTGAGTCATCCCCTGAATCGCAACGCTTCAACTATTGAATCGGAGAATAAAAACATGACTCTTTTTATAGACGTCGATCATGCTGCACGCCTGTTCGCCACGGTGGGAATTCGCCGGGCAATCCGCGAAATGGCCAGTTATATCGAAGCGGACTATTTGCGCTGGGCACAGTTTGATAAGTCGCCCCGTACCGCCAATCATTCGGCCGACGGTGTGATCGAGTTGATGCCCACCGACGATGGCCAACAGTACTCGTTCAAATACGTGAATGGTCACCCGGGCAACGGTCAAAGCAATATGCTGACGGTCATGGCCTTCGGTGTCCTGGCCGATGTCCACAGTGGCTATCCCACTTTACTCAGTGAACTGACGCTGACCACAGCTGTGCGCACGGCAGCAACTTCCGCATTGGTCGCACAATCTCTCACCCGCCCCGGTGCAACCTCAATGGCAATCATCGGCAACGGTGCCCAGAGCGAATTTCAGGCCCTCGCCTTCCACGAAATGCTGTCCATCAAGCAAATCCGCATTTTCGATCTCGATCGCGACGCTTCACTCAAGTTGAAGCACAACCTGTCAGCGTTCCCGGATATTGAGGTGATTCTGGCCAACTCGGTACAGGAAGCGGTCAAGGGCGCGCACATCGTCACCACGGTCACCGCAGACAAAACCTATGCAACGATTCTGACGCCCGAGATGATCGAGCCCGGCATGCATATCAATGCCGTGGGTGGTGACTGCCCAGGGAAAACCGAACTGCACGCCGACATCCTGCGCAACGCCCGGGTCATCGTTGAGTTTGAACCTCAAACCCGAATTGAAGGCGATATTCAACAATTGGAGGCCGACTCTCCCGTCGTCGAATTCTTCCGGATTGTTCAGGGCGAAGCCCCGGGCCGCGAGAACGACGCACAGGTCACCGTGTTCGATTCGGTGGGTTTTGCCCTCGAAGACTTTTCGTCACTGCGCTACGTGCATGACCTGGCGCGGGAGCATGCCATCGGAGAGCGCATCCATCTGGTGCCGACGCCTGACAACATAAAAAACCTCTACCAGCTGGTTGATCAACCGCCAGCAATCGTCCCCTCGCGCCTACGCACAGTGAGCTGATAGCCATTGGTGATACCCCTGAGCAAAGTGCCGGGGAGCTACTCACCCTGTGAGTGGACGACAAACCCTGCCACCCGCAACCCACCATCGTCAGTAGCCGTTGGATCTCTAACAAGAACGCTAGACACCCACTTTCTGCCAAAACTCAAAAACATAAAATCAAGAGGTTTTGTAATGAAATCGACTCCGTCCGAGCGGGTTGAACAGCCCGCGCTGCAGCGCACGCTCAGCAATCGTCACATTCAGTTAATGGCCATGGGAGGCGCCATCGGTACCGGTCTGTTTATGGGGTCCGGCAAGATCATCGCCCTCTCCGGCACGTCGATCATCCTCATCTATATGATCATCGGTCTGTTCGTCTACTTCGTCATGCGCGCCATGGGCGAACTGTTACTTTCCAACTTGAACTTCAAAACCTTCGCGGATTTTGCCGGTGCCTACCTTGGCCCACGCGCAGCATTCTTTCTCGGCTGGTCATACTGGTTAAGCTGGAGCGTTGCAGTGATAGGTGATGCAGTGGTGGTCGGCGGATTCTTCCAGTACTGGTTCCCCGACGTACCCGCCTGGATACCGGCCATCGGTATGCTGATAACACTGTTTGCCTTGAACGTGCTGACTGTCAGGCTCTTTGGTGAAGTGGAGTTCTGGTTCGCAATCATCAAGATCATTGCCGTCGTCACCCTGATTGGCGTCAGCATGGTCCTGATTGCCAGCTCCTTTGTCTCACCCAGTGGCGTCACCGCATCCCTGAACCACTTGCTGGATAAACAGGCCGCCTTCCCCAACGGCTTGTTCGGTTTCTTTGCCGGGTTCCAGATGGCGATTTTCTCATTTGCGGGCACCGAGCTGATCGGTACTGCAGCCGCCGAAACACGCTCCCCCGAGAAGACCCTGCCTAAAGCCATCAACTCGATTCCGCTGAGAATCATCCTGTTTTATGTGCTGGCACTGGCCTGCATTATTGCAGTGACTTCCTGGCAACAGGTTTCGCCCAACAAGAGCCCCTTCGTCGAACTGTTTCTGGTTGCAGGGTTTCCCGCAGCAGCCGGCATCGTCAACTTCGTGGTACTGACATCCGCCGCCTCATCGGCCAACAGTGGCGTATTTTCATCCAGTCGCATGCTGTTTGGATTGGCTAATCAGGACAACGCTCCGGGGATTTTCCGACGTCTGTCGAGCAATAGCGTGCCTCTGCTGAGCCTGGCGTTCACCACACTGTTGATGCTGGTAGGCGTGTTGTTGCTGTTCATCGTTCCAGAAGTCATGACCGCGTTCACCATCGTCTCTACCGTGTCGGCAATCCTGGTGATTTTCACCTGGTCGACCATCCTCGCGTCGTACATTGCCTATCGCAAAAAACGACCCGATTTACATGCGATATCGGCCTACAAGATGCCGGGCGGCGTGCCGATGGCCTGGTTTTCCTTGGGGTTTCTGGGTTTCGTTCTCTGCCTGCTGGCATTGAGACCTGACACCCGTATTGCCTTGATGGTCATGCCAGGGTGGTTCATATGGCTGGCGATTGCCTATCAGCTGACCCATACCAGGAAACTCAAACCCGCTGCTGGCTCGGCAAGTCATTACAGCTGATGTTCACCTATTGATGGTATTAATTGGCTGAAAGGCTTTTTTCCAGCACAAAACAAACGCCCCGAACATGTCGGGGCGTTTGTTGGCGCCTTCGCTAACATCGAAGGACGCTATAGATCTCAGAAATAACCTGCATCGTTGCGTCTTCGATCGTTCCTTCATTGCGGCATAAAACCCAGCCGTGATCTGCAGTCGCTTGCTCGAACGCCTTGGTACAAGCGACATGTTCTTCCAGCTTATGGATCACGGTACTGCTCAGCCCACGCCGTCGTGCCGCTGCCCTCGCCCATGAAATTTCAGGGGCGGTGACAACCCCGACATGCAGGTCTGGCACTCGCACGTTTCGATCGATGTTCAACTGTAGAATCTCTGCAAACGGGACTATCCGGCGAAACGCGGCATCAGACGGGTACCAGCGATCGATCAAGATGATGCTGCCTGGTGGCTGTTTAGCCAGCACGTGCCGGGAAATCCAGGTACGGCTATCAGCAAAGCGCTCACAAACCTCCAACTCCAAATCGCGGGTGGGATTTCTGACGAATTTGTTCACGAGGGTCATTGTTTCACCCCTATAGGGATCGCTTTTTTTCTCGCAAAGTCGGATCACTTTTTTGTTGCCTGCCCTCAGTACTTTCGTGACGGCCTCCAACAGTGTGGTTTTGCCGGCTCCCTTGGGCCCATCCAGAGAAACAAACAGCGGACGATTCATTTTTCACATAACGATTGATATACGGTTTTTTTGCCCTGTTCGTTCGCTGGAACCCTTTGGCGCAACTACGCGAATCGAGTGGAGGGCCCCTTATGAACAGAGATTGATGAACACTCTAACCCGGTTTCGGGCTAACGGGTCTCAAAACCCGGGGTTACAGCCGCTTATGAACATCGGTCATCGCCCATAAGCTAAATCATGTATGTAGCAGTAGCCCACTCTTAACGATCATCGGTGGAATTCGCGGATGGGCAATTCCATCCCCAAAAACCGCAGTTGACGCTCAAACATCAATGTCATGGGTTGTGACGCGTTTCTGTCGACCCGAAGACGTAGAGCCCACTTGAATCGCCCAGGATCCTCCAGGCACCTTCCATCCAGCTTTGCGCCAACTCCTTGGCTGGTCCACTGCGACCTCGCTACCCGAGTGAGCGTCAACAAAACGTTATTTTTTCGAAACATCTCATAACCGCTAATCAGTTGGTTCTGTTTTCTTGACGTTTCCCCGATATGCGGTCGCAACTTTTGCGCTCCGTTGGGTCATAAAGCCTTAGCTGTCGATTGAATATTGGCACTACCGAGGTTTTCGCCTGATACGGAGATAAACTCATGATTTTCAATGTACAAAATTTTGGCGCCAAAGGAGATGGCATCACTGACGACACGGCGGCGATACAAAATGCAATTAATGCGGCGGCCGCTGCAGGCGGGGGGCAGGTGTACATGCCGACCGGAACTTATATCGTTTCGGGAGGTGAGGAACCCTCCGACGGCTGCCTGATGCTCAAGAGCAGCGTCTACCTGTACGGCGACGGCATGGGCGCAACCACCGTCAAGGTGGCTGACGGCTCCGACACCAAGATCACCGGAGTCATCCGCTCCGCCTACGGCGAGCAAACCCACGACTTCGGCGTGAGCAACCTCACCATCGACGGCAACCGTGACAACACCACGGGCAAGATCGACGGTTGGTTCAACGGCTACATTCCAGGCGAAGCGGGCTACGACTCCAACGTCACCCTCGACAGCGTCGAGATCAAGGATTGCTCCGGGTACGGTTTCGACCCCCACGAGCAGACCGTCAACATGGTCATCAAGAACAGCGTGTCCCACGGCAACGGCCTGGACGGTTTCGTTGCCGACTTCCTCAGCGACAGCACCTTCGAAAACAACGTCGCGTACGACAACGACCGGCACGGTTTCAACATCGTTACCAGCACCCACGACTTCACGCTCACCAATAACGTTGCCTACAACAACGGCGGCACTGGCATCGTGGTGCAGCGCGGCAGCGAGGACATCCCCTCCCCCAGCAACATCACCATCACCGGTGGCGAGGTGTACGGCAACGGCGCCGAAGGGGTGCTGATCAAGCTGTCCAGCGAGGTGACCGTCAGCGGCGTCGACATTCACGACAACGCCAGCGCCGGTGTGCGCATCTACGGCAGCAACCACGTCGAGATCATCGACAACACGCTCAACAACAATTCCCTGGGCAGCCCCGTCCCGGAGATCATCATCCAGTCCTACGACGACACCCTGGGCGTGTCCGGCAAGTACTTCAACGGCAGCGATAACACCATCCAGGGCAACCTCATCAGCGGCAGCGACCTGTCGACCTACGGCGTCGCGGAGCGCAATGAAGACGGCACTGATCGCAACGCCATTATTGGAAACACCATCAGTCACACCAGCAACGGCGCCACGCTGATCTATGGCGACGGCAGCTACGTCAGCGCCACGGTGCCGATGACCATCGTGCAAGGTACGGCCGGCAACGACACCCTGCTGGGCAGCGCCGACAGCGAGATTTTCTACGGCATTGCCGGCAACGACACCCTCAATGGCGGAGCCGGTGGCGATATTCTGGTGGGGGGTGCAGGCATCGACAAACTCACCGGCGGTACCGGCGCCGATACGTTCCGTTTCACCGCTCAGTCCGACAGTTACCGCAACGCAACCACAAGCTTCGATGACACCATCACCGACTTCGACGTCACCCAGGACAAGATCGATCTCGCCGGCCTCGGCTTCACAGGACTGGGCAATGGCCGTGGCGGCACCCTGCAGGTCAGCTACAGCGCCAGCAGCGACCGCACCTACATCAAGGACTATGATGCCGATGCCAGCGGCAATCGCTTCGAACTGATTCTCTCGGGCAACCTCACCGGCACCCTGACCGCCAGCCACTTCATCTTCAATCGTGTGATCACCGGCACCGGCGCCAGCGACTCGCTGCTGGGCAGCGATTCGGCCGACACCCTGCTCGGCCTGGCGGGTAACGACAGCCTCAGTGGCGGCGCGGGCGACGACAGGCTCGACGGCGGCGCGGGTATGGACACCCTCACCGGAGGTGCCGGAGCGGACGTCTTTGTGTTCTCCAGTCGCCTGGACAGTTACCGCAACTACAACACCGGCGGTGCCAACCTTGGCGACCTGATCACCGATTTCGATATCACCGCCGACAAGATCGACCTCTCGGCCATGGGGTTCACCGGCCTGGGGGATGGCAAGAACAATACCGTGTACCTGGCACTCAACAGTACCGGTACCAAGACTTACATCAAGTCCCTGGCCGCCGACGCCGATGGCAACCGTTTCGAAGTGGCGCTGGACGGCAACTACCTCGACAAGCTGACCAGCGCCAACTTCGTCTTCGCCACGTCGGCACCGACCAACCAGGCACCGGTGCTGGCCAATCCGCTGCTGGATCAGAGCGCGACCGAAAACACCCCGTTCAGTTACGTGGTGCCAGCGACCAGCTTCACCGATCCGGACAATGACAGCCTCGGCTACACCGCCAAACTGGCCGATGGCAGCGCCCTGCCCGGCTGGCTGGTCTTCAATGCCGCCAACCTGACCTTCACCGGCACGCCGCCCAGCACCGCGTCCGGTAGTTACAACGTGCTGGTCAAGGCCACGGACCCGGCCGGAGCATCGGTCAGTGATAGCTTCACCCTGGTCGTGGCCGATGTACCCGCCAATACCATCACCGGCACCAACAACGCCGAAACCCTCAACGGCACGGCGGGTGCGGACCTGATCCTCGGCCTCGGTGGCAACGACACGATCAAGGCTGGCACCGGCGCGGACATCGTCGACGGTGGCGCCGGACGCGACTCGCTGTACGGCGGCGACGGTGCCGACACCTTCCGCTACAGCAACGTGCTCGACAGCTACCGTGACTACGACACCGGCGGTGTCTCGGCCACCGACACGATTTATGACTTCACCGCGGGCGTCGACAAGATCGATGTTTCAGGCCTGGGTATTATCGGCCTCGGCGATGGCAACAATGGCACGTTGTACATCACCCTCAACGCGGCCGGCGACAAGACCTACATCAAGTCCGCCGAAGCGGATGCCGATGGCAATCGTTTTGAAATCGCCCTCAACGGCAACTACATCAACACCCTGACCGCCAGCGACTTTGTGTTCGGCGAGAGCCCCCGGCAGGACATTCTCTACCTGCCCACCCTCGGCCAATCCAATGCGCGCCTGCTGCGCATGACCGAGGACGACGGTCAGTCCGGCACCTCGATGCTGGTCAACGACCTGGACCGCTACACCCCCTATGATGTGCGCAGCCAATTCACCGACGCCGATGGCAACGGCATCGACATCGCAGTGGGGGGCAGCACGGTCACCGGCCTGTCGACACTCAGCGCCGGGGAGCTCGAGTTGTGCTGGTGGCTGACCGACACCAACCAGCCCGGCGCGGCGTTATTGCGTGCCGTAACGCTGCTGCGAGGCCAGCTCAGCGAACTGCAATCGATCAATAACGTCACCATGGGCATCATTTGGGGCCAGGGCGAGGAAGCCGCCCAGGAGATCGGCCGCGCCACGGACAAAGCCGCAGCAGCAGCGGCGTACAAGGCCGCGACCCTGCAGGTGTTTGACTACCTGCATGCCCAGTTCGGCAACTTCAGCGTGTACTTGATGGAAACCGGTCACTACGACCAGGACGCGGCGCGGGCCCGTGGTTATTCAGAGGAAAAAATTGCCTCCATCGTCGAGGGGGCTGGCTATGTCCGCGCCGCCCAGGAAGCCATCGCCGCCGAGCGCGTCGACGTCAAGCTGGCGGTGGACTACACCGACCTCCCCTTGCGCCACGAAGTCGATCCGCTGACGTATCCCGACGACGTCTGGCACCTGCACGAGGAGTCGGCGGAGATCGTCGGCCAGCGTTTGGCCGACTACATTGCCGGTGACCTTGGCTTGCAGGGCAACCCCAACGACAACAACAGCGTGCAGGACATTTTCGACAACGCCCGGAACATGATTTCCGGTACCGACCAGGCCGACACCCTGGCGGGCAGTTCGGGCAACGACACACTGGATGGATCCCTTGGCGCCGACACCATGACCGGTGGCAATGGCAACGACATCTATGTGGTCGACAACGCGTTGGACCGCGTGGTGGAAACCAGCACCTCGGTCTCGCAGATCGATACGGTGCAAGCCTCGGTCAGCTGGGTTTTGGGCGCAAATCTGGAAAACCTGGTGCTCAGCGGCGTGTCGGACATCAACGGCACCGGCAATGAGCAGCACAACTTCATCACCGGCAATGCCGCCAATAACGTGCTCGACGGTGCCGCCGGGGCCGACAGCATGAGTGGCGGCGATGGCAACGACACCTACTATGTCGACAACGCCGATGACGCCGTGATCGAGACCAACAGCAATGCGGTGTCTGGAGGGAGCGACCGTGTGCACAGCGACTTGGCAGCCTATACCCTCGGCGACAACGTCGAGCATCTGTATATCGATAGCACTGGCGCCGCCAATGGCACGGGCAACGCGCTGAACAACACGCTGTTCGCCGGAGCCGGCAACAACGTGCTGGACGGGCGCGATGGCACTGACACGGTGTCTTATGCGCGCGCCCTGTCCGGCGTTAACGTAAACCTCTCGACCTCGGCGCAACAAAACACCGCGGGCTCCGGGCTCGACACCTTGAAGTTCTGCGAAAACCTGACGGGAAGCGCCTACGCCGACAGTCTGTCGGGCAACAGCGCCGCGAACGTTCTGAACGGTGGTGCGGGCAACGATACGCTGGTGGGCGGTTCGGGCGATGACCGACTGATCGGCGGTGCAGGCACCGACAACCTCACCGCTGGCACTGGCGCGGATACCTTCGCGTTCAGTGCGCTGTCGGACATGGGCGTCGGGGCTTTGCGCGATGTGATCAACGGTTTCAAGAGCACCGAGGGTGATCATCTGGATTTCACCGGCCTGGACGCCAATCCGCTGACCACCGCTGTCGACGCCTTCACCTTCATTGGCAGCAACGCTTTCGACCCGGCCAACGCCACCGGCCAACTGCGCTTTGCCGATGGCGTTCTCCAGGGCAGTGTCAACGCCGACGCCACCCCGGAATTCGAAATCCAACTGGTGGGCGTCCAGGAGCTGCACGCCAGCGATTTCACAGGCTTGGGTTGAGCGCACACCCTGCGGGAGCGGGCTCGTCTTGATCGGTAAGGCTTCCTGGCTGACGTTAGCGCTTTTTGGACTGGTGCTTGGCGGCTGTGCCGCGGTGGGTGCCGGGAGCGGAGGCGCTGGCGAGACGGAGATTCGCTCGGGAAAAATCGAGGAGATTACACAGACCCAGATGCAGAGAAAAGGCATGAACGTGTATGTCGAGGGTGCCGGAAACTAAGCGCGGGGGGTGCCACAAAGCTGGCGGCAGCTACTGGACGTTGCGCAGCGGACAAGCTGCGCAACATCATCATGCCGAGCAAGTTCGGTTGACACTCAATGACTCATGCACAACTTCAGGCCAGTTGTTGGCTACCCATGGATCCATACCTCTGACACACTTAGACTTTGAGTCTCTCGCCCTCCTCGCCGATTGTTGAACGGGTTTCATGACTGAGCATGCCCAGTACCATCACGTCTCCGAAGTACCAGGCCTGGTGCTGGGGTCCGCACGTTTTGCGGATGTCGGTTTCGATCGTCATTACCACCTCGATTTGCACATTGGTTTTGTCACCGAGGGCATCCAGCGCCATCGATCCAAAGGCGAGTCGTTTCTTTTAGGACCAGGAGGTGTTGCCCTGATGCCGCCGGGTGAAATTCACGATGGCGTGTCCGAGGGCGGCGGCGCTTATACGCTCAAGACATTCCGCCTGTCCCAGGCGCTGGTCGCGAGCCTGGCCGAGGAAATCAGCGGTCATCCGAAAGAGCTTGAATTGGCCGGTGTATTGCTCGAAGACCCGGGGCTTGAAGGCAACCTGCGCGGCTTGCACGAAGCGATGCAGCAGTGCGTTGGCCCCGGCAGCCTCGCGGTGCAGACGCAATGGTTCACCCTGCTGGAACAGTTGTTGAGCCAGTCACGGGCGATCAAGCCCGAAACGATTACCGGCACCCTGTCGCCTCTGCAATGGTCTCGCGTCAGGGACTATTGTTTCAGTCACATCGATCAGCGAATCACCCTTGATGATCTCGCAGGCCTGTGCGGATTGGGCCGTTTCCCGTTTCTCAAGCAGTTCAAGCGCACGGTCGGCATGACGCCCCACGCGTGGCTGCTTCGCCTGCGTCTCGAACGGGCCTGTGGTCTGCTCTCTCGCAGCGCGCAACCCATCGTCGAGGTCGCCCACGCCGTCGGCTTCTATGATCAAAGCCATTTCAACCGCGCCTTTCGGCAGGCATTCGGCGTCGCGCCATCGCGCTACAGGACTTAGGCCTTCAGCTGTCAATTTTTTACAAGCGCAACAACCTTCCCTCTCCATAGGATGCGCCAATCCGGGCGAAACACCTTCGCCTGCGCAGCCGAGAACTGGATGATGAACGGTGAAACAAACAGACCGCCCGCGCTGGGTTTTTCAAGTGACAACATCGCCGGTGCTTCGCCGGAGGTGGTACAAGCCCTGGTCAAACACAGCTCGGGCCAGGCGAGTCCCTATGGTACCGACGAGTTGACGGCGCAGGTCCAGCGCAAGTTCTGTGAAATCTTCGAACGCAACGTGGAGGTCTTTCTCGTGCCCACCGGCACCGCCGCCAACGCACTTTGCCTGAGTGCGATGACGCCACCCTGGGGCAACATCTACTGCCATCCGGCCAGCCATATCAACAACGATGAATGCGGCGCGCCGGAGTTCTTTTCCAATGGCGCGAAGCTGATGACCGTCGACGGCCCGGCGGCCAAGCTGGATATCGTCCGACTGCGCGAGCGCACCCGCGACAAAGTCGGCGACGTGCACACGACCCAGCCCGCTTGCGTCAGCATCACCCAGGCCACCGAAGTCGGCAGCCTCTACACCCTGGACGAAATCGCAGCCATTGGTGACGTCTGCAAGTCCTCTTCCCTGGGATTGCATATGGATGGGTCGCGCTTTGCCAACGCCCTGGTGTCGCTTGGCTGCTCCCCGGCCGAGATGACGTGGAAGGCCGGCGTGGATGCCCTGTCGTTCGGTGCCACCAAGAACGGCGCGCTGGCGGCGGAAGCCATCGTGCTGTTCAACACCTCCCTCGCCACCCAGATGAGTTACCGGCGTAAGCGCGCAGGCCATCTCTCTTCCAAGATGCGTTTTCTGTCGGCGCAGATCGATGCGTACCTGACCGACGATCTCTGGCTGCGCAACGCACGCAAGGCCAACGCTGCCGCCCAGCGCCTGGCCCAGGGACTTGCTGGCCTGAGCGGGGTTGAGGTGCTCGGCGGCACCGAGGCGAACATCCTGTTCTGTCGGCTGGACTCGGCAATGATCGATGCCCTGCTAAAGGCCGGGTTCGGGTTCTACCATGATCGCTGGGGACCGAATGTCGTTCGCTTCGTCACCTCGTTCGCCACCACCGCCGAGGATGTCGATCACCTGTTGAACCAGGTGAGGCGTGCTGTAGATCGGGAACGCGAGTAACACTCGTCACCCAACACAGGGATTTGATGGTGTGCCGAGGCCGTTGCGTAGACTTCGGCGCCCAGGTACTTGGCAATCTGCACGGCCATGCTGCCCACGCCACCGGCCGCGGCATTTCTGGCGACGTTGCACGCCAGCGTGCTCGGTCAGCGCCTGCCAGGCCGTCAGGGCCGTTGCCGGGGATCTGCCGCCGGGGCCGGCGGCGAGGTGGTTGATCGACCGCTTCGTTCAACAATGCCCGGTGCAGGAGACATCCCCTTGATGTCTGGAACCACAGTGCCGCTCGAGCCGCCCACAATGAAACCACGATTGGTGGCGCTGCTCGACTGATTCGCCTTCAACCGTTCGATTCAAGACTCGTCGGCAACCACCCTCACTCGGTGGCAGTCGGACGGTCCAAGTTTCTGACCGCTCGCGGAGCGAACTTCAATCGGCATCAGGGACTGGCCGTACTCATTGTCCAGCAATACCGAGCGCGTCTCTTCCCGCGTGAACATAAACCGTTCGCCCCACTGCCTCATACTGACCACCACCGGAAAGATCTCCCGTCCTTTCTCCGTAAGGACGTATTCCTTGTAGGCACTGCCATCCGACGCAGGCTGAACGTCGAACACACCGACCTCAACCAACGTCTTCAGGCGCGATGCCAGAATGTTCTTGGCCACCCCCAGGCTTTTTTGAAATTCGCTGAATCGGCGAATGCCGTCGAACGCGTCGCGAATGATCATCAGCGACCAACGATCCCCAATGGCTTCCAGTGTTCGTGCTACCGGGCATTCGCTGCCTTGCGGTGAAGGGTCTGCGGCCATGGTGTTTACCTTTTTGGATAAGGACGGCCAGTTCAGTCGTCTGGTATTGAACAATGTGGTTGCAATATGAAACCTGATTCGATAACAATTGAATCAAGTTGCTAATTGAAACCAGTTTAGCGCCACGGAGGCTCACATGAAAGCAGATACCGATTCAGCCACCCATCCTTTCGCCGCGCAGGCTTCGGGGCTTTCTGCGCAACTCACGTTTGTGTTTTCTGTCACCTGCGCGCTCGCCGTCGCCAACGTCTACTTCGCACAACCCTTGCTCGATTCAATGGCCCGGAGCCTGGATGTGGCCCCCTCAATGATCGGGTTTGTGGTGACGGCGACTCAAGTCGGTTACGCGCTGGGGTTACTGTTCATCGTCCCTTTGGGCGACTTGTTGAACCGTAAAGGGCTGATTCTGACGCAAATGCTGCTGTCTGCGATTGCACTGGCGGGAGTCGGCGCCGCACAGCAATGGCTGACCCTGTTGGGGGCCATGATCGCCGTGGGTTTGCTGGCAGTGATGGTTCAAGTGCTGGTGGCCTGCACCGCCGCGCTGGCAACGCCGGCACAACGTGGCCAGGCCGTGGGGACCGTGACCAGTGGCATTGTCCTGGGCATTCTTCTGGCGCGGTTCACCTCCGGGCTGATCGCCGATCTGGCAGGCTGGCGCGCCGTGTATTTCGTTTCCTCGGGATTGATGCTGACCCTTGCGGCGGTGTTCTGGAAAGTCTTGCCTCGCGCAGCAACGCCACGCAGTCGATACACTTACCCGGCACTCATCCGCTCGCTCTTCACGCTGTTCATGACCGAACCGGTGTTGCGAATCAGGGGGCTGTTGGCCTTGCTGATCTTTGCCGCGTTTTCCGTACTATGGACATCCATGGTGCTGCCGTTGAGCGCTCCTCCGTTGTCGCTATCACACACGGTCATCGGCCTGTTTGGCCTGGCGGGCGTCGCCGGTGCCCTGGCTGCCAGAAGATCCGGACGCTGGGCCGACCAGGGTCTGGGGCAACGGGTCACCGGCATTTCGCTGGTGATCCTGACGCTGTCCTGGCTACCCATCGCCTTTGCGCAGTCTTCGCTGATCGCGCTGGTTTGCGGGGTGATTCTGCTCGACTTCGCGGTGCAAGCCGTACACGTCACCAACCAGAGCCTGATTTTCGCGACACGGCCCGACGCCCAAAGTCGCATGGTCGGCGCCTACATGTGCTTTTACTCGGTGGGCAGCGCACTGGGTGCCGCTGCCGCGACGCAGGTGTATGCGCTATGGGGCTGGACTGCCGTTTGCCTGCTGGGAGCCTCGATCAGTGCGACGGCCCTGGTCTTGAGTACGCTGCCCTTCAGTAAACCCCCGCCCGCACCGAGCGCCTGACCTCAGCCTGTATGGCATAAGCCGGCGCCTCTACCGCATTGAAATCCTGCGTATACCGCTGGGCAAATCCCGACACCCCCCATTCCTGATACTGCTGCACATGTTTGAGTTCGTGAGCCCAGAGCTCGATGTCCTGTTCTGCGGATTGAGCATCCCGGAACAGGATGATATCGATCAGTGTCACGGCACCGACATCGGGGTTTTGCAGCATGGCAGTGGCGGCGTTGAATTGGCCGTTGTCGCTTATTCTGTAGCGCGCGGTATCGAGGACGCCGGGCTCGTACCAATGCAGCAACTGCTCGCGGATGCGCGGTGGAATGGCTTGGGTGCCGGCGTTCGCAGCTTCAGCACGGGCCTGGGTCAGCCACAATGCCAGGGCAGGCGCCGCGATCTGGTAGATGCCATCAGGCACCACGTCTGGCAGGCAGATGCAGCCATCCAGGCACACTTGTTTCTCGCCAGCCGGGCAGGCATTAGTCTGGGCTGTCACATCAAGCGCCAGGCAAAGAATCAGCAGCGCCCCCAGGCGCGTGATGATGGGCGGCATTGGACTCTCCAGGTAGCGGACAGTGGTGACCTCTAGCGACCGAGCAGTGGACTGGCCAAGAGCGCCTTCAAGCTCATCGGCTTGGCAAAATGATAACCCTGGGCCTGCCCTGCCCCCATTTCACGCAGCAACTCCAGCGTCGCTTGATCTTCGACACCTTCGGCCACCACGCTCAGGTCCAGCGATTCGGCCATCCGCACAATGGCCCGGACGATCGCGCGACTGCGGGGGCTGGTGGTCAGTTCGAAGATGAACGACTTGTCGATTTTCAAGCCGCTGAAACGGTATTGATGCACATAGCTCAGGGATGAAAACCCTGCACCGAAGTCATCGAGCACCACTGACATGCCGTTGTCGGCCAGTTGTTGCATGGTCTGTCGGGCAATCGCCGGTTCGGCGACCAGTGCCCCTTCGGTCAACTCCAGGCAGATTCGCGATGGCGAAACCCGGTGCTGCGCCAACAGTGCAAGCACCTCACCGGCGAATTCGGGGCGAGTCATGCTGTAGCTGGAGCAATTGACGTGCACCGGCGGCCAGTCGGCGTGTTCGGGCTGTGCGAGGATCGCGGCAATGCTGGCGAGCATGTACAGGTCCAGTCGACCGATCAGGCGCAACCCCTCGACATCCGGCAGGAACTCGCCCGGTGCGATCACCCGGCCGCCCGGCTGGTGCCAGCGGATCAGCGCTTCAAGGGCCAAGAGTTCACCGGTTTCGATGCTGACGATCGGCTGGAAATACGGCAGCAGTTCGTCGGTGCGTTTGAGCGCGTTGCGCAAGGCGCCTTCTCGCTCGACCTGGTCCGAGACTTCACGGCGCACTTCCTGGTTGAACACGGCGTAGCTGTCGCGCCCGGCACTCTTGACCCGGTACATCGCCGCATCGGCATCGCGCAGCAAGTCGGCGGGCTCGTGATGGAACTGACTGTCGGCGCTGACGATACCGATACTGCAGGACGAAAAAACTTCATGGCCATTGATGAAAAACGGCAGGTCGAATGCCACCAGGATCCGTTCGGCGATTTCAATCACCACCTCCAGCGATGCCTCGGGAGCCATCACCGAAAACTCGTCGCCCCCCAGGCGCGCCAGCATGTCGGTGTCGCGCAGGCAACCGCGTAAGCGGTGGGCGGCCTGCATCAACAGCAGATCACCAAAATGGTGGCCGAGGCTGTCGTTGACCATCTTGAAGCGGTCGAGGTCGATGAACATCACCGCCAGGTGCCCGCCTTCGCTGCCGAACCGTGACCAGGCCAGGTTGAGGCGCTGCTGCAGATAGGTGCGATTGGGTAGCCCGGTCAGCGCATCGTGGGAGTTTTCGTGCTGTAGCTTGGCATTGGCGTGATCGAGTTCGCGGGTGCGGCTCTGCACCCTGGCTTCGAGCTTGAGGTTGGCGGCATGAATCGCTTCGGCGGCCGTGCGTCGCGACAACGCTGTGTCGATGTGCCGCGACACGAAGGTCAGCAGTTCCTGGTCGCGCAGGGTATAGCGCACCTGCGAGGTATAGCTTTGCACCGCCAGCACACCACGCACCACGTCGCCTTCGAACAAGGGGATGCCCAGCCAGGAGAAGGAGCGCACGGACTCATGGGCAATTTCGATTTCACCCTGCGCGGACAATCGTTCTGCCTCGCCGACATCTATCAGGCACGGGCGGCGCTGACGGATGACGTACTCGGTCAAGCCCCGGCGGCCTCGGCGTGCCGCCGGGCAAGTGGTCTGGCGTTCATCCACGTAATAGGGAAACGTCACTTCGCCGGTCCCGTCGTCAAACAGCGCAATGTAGAAGTTCTGCGCGAACAGCAGATCACCGACGATGCCATGCAGGGTCTGGAACAACTCGGCCATGTCACCCGGCTGGCTCGACAGTTCCGCAATCTGGAACAGCGCGCCTTGCAGATGTTCGGCACGCTCCCGGTCTGTGACTTCCTGGCGCAATGCGTCATTGACTGCCGAAAGCTCCAGGGTGCGACGTAACACCGTTTCTTCCAGGTCCTCCCGGTGCAGAATCCGGTCCAGCGCCATGGCCACGTGGCGTGCGACCACCAGGAACAGCGCGCGGTCTTCGGCGCTGTAGATGCGAGAAACGTCGTAGACCTGCATCGCCAGCATGCCAAACACCTCGTCCGAGGCATTTTTCAACGGCGCGCCCATCCAGAACTCGGGACGATCACCCACGCAGTGGAAACGGTTCTCGGCCTGGGCCGCAAGAATCCCGGCGGCATCGATCAGCAACGGCTGGCCCGTGGTCAACACCTGGCCGGTCAGCGACAGGCGCGAAGGGTCAAGGTATTCGTAGTTTTCGGATTCCAGGGCATCAACGTCGATGATGTCGACGTAATACGGGTAGTCGATCTTGCCAGTGTGCGGGTTATACAAGGCGAGATAGAAGTTCTCGGCGTCGATCAGGCTGGCCAGCAGCCGGTGAGCCCCCACCAGGAACTCTGAGCGGTCACGGGTCGAACTGGCCAGGTAGGTAATTTCATACAGCACACGCTGAGTGATCTGCGCACGGGCCAGGGTATTGGTCTGTAGCTCGATGCCCAGGCGCAGGGCAAGTTCAGCAAGTGCCGGTTGCGTCGCATCGTCGACGGGTGCGAGCAGCCAACCCAGCTCACTTTCGCCCCTGCCGGTGGGCCAGCGGTGCAGGTTCGAAGCCAGGCAAAAGGCTTCGAACTCGTCATTCGCAACACTCGAAGGCCACGGTACCCGTGGGTCGCCCTGGCCAACCCGAAGCATCTGTTCACCGGCACGGTAAAACACCCACGCGGTGGTATGGTCCCAGTTGCGCGCCGAATCCAGCAGTTGTTCGATCCTGTCGTCGTTGCCGGCGCAAGCCATACCGACAGTATCCGGGTTCCCTGGAGGGTGAAATGCGGCAACTGCGTCATTGCTCGATTGCCGCGGGGGGCCGGTCAACGTACGAAAACTCATCAGCGCTCCCTGAGCCAAAACTGCTGAAACTCACTGGCTGATTGCATTCAATGTGCCATTTGACTTTCCGTTTAAAGCTTATGGCGGTTTTTTTCAATGAATTTGTTCAATTTAGTGCCAGGTCTGAGACGGGCTGCAAATTATTCGCTGTGTTGTCCAAACCTGGCGTCTATCACTCGAAGCTAACGTATCAGTCGTCGTTGTCATCGCGATCACGGTAGCGACGGTGATCGCGATCATAGTCACCACGATCATAGTCACGGTAATAACCCCGATCATCGTCCCCTCTGTGGTCGTAACCCCGTCGATGGTCATGATCGTGATACCGCCCGTACCGTTCTCCGTCATCCCAATGCGGGCCGCAGCCTCCCAACAAGACGGCGCTGGAAATGGCCACGATCAAGATTACTGCGCGATTCATAAAAAACGTCCTAAACGTCGGAGATATGGAAGGGTCATGGCTGCTCGAGTCTTTCATCCGGGCAGTGTTCAGCCGTAACTATGACCATTCGGTAACCCGATGATTCCGCTGAAAAATACAAACAACTGATGGCCACTCTCCCCATCGAATGCCCGCCGGGACCGCCCGGGCCTGTCATCAATAGCCAAGGGGTTGTCGTCGAATGAAAAGTGCCCCTGATACGGGAGCTATTTAATGGCAGTACTGAAAAGGTCTTTGGCGATGAGTCGACGTGAGCGTCTGCTGCGCCTGAGTCACGAGTTGCCTGGTACGCCAGGCAGGAGAATAACAATATGAAATTCGTGAAAAGTCTTCTGGCTGCTGTACCCCTCATGGCGCTGGCCATCGATGCCCAAGCCTATGTGTCGAGCCAGGAAGCCGCCCGGCTGGGCACCAGCCTGACGTGGGTGGGAGCCGAAAAGGCCGGTAATGCCGACGGTTCCATTCCTCCCTACAACGGTGGCCTGACCACCGCCCCCTCCAGCTTCAAGGCCGGCGACAGCATGCGCCCGGACCCCTTTGCGGGCGAAAAACCGCTGCTGGTGATCAACGGCAAGAACGTCGACGCGCACAAAGGCATGCTGACCGCCACCACAGTGGCCTTGGCCAAGCGCTATCCCGACTTTCGCATTGACGTCTATCCGACCCACCGCACGGCATCGTTGCCAAAGGCGATCCTGGACAACAGCCGCAAGAATGCCACCAACGCCAGGTCTCTCAATGGCGGGATCGCCATCGACAATGTGATGCCCGGAGTGCCGTTCCCGATCCCGCAATCCGGCGCCGAAGCAATGTGGAATTTCCTGCTGCGCTACCAGGGCGTCAACATCCATTCCAAGTACGACTCCTGGAGCGTCGACACGGCGGGCGTACCGAGCCTGGCGGTGACCGGCGAGGCATTCATCTCCTTCCCGATCTACGAGAACCTGTCGAAGCCGTTCAACAGTTCCGACATCTACTATCAGTTGAAACTGTCCTATACCGGACCTGCCCGCCGGGCCGGCGAATCGATCATGCTCAAGAACGCGACCAACCCGACGCAGTTCCCTGGCCGCGCCTGGCAGTACATGCCTGCCCAACGCCGGGTCAAACAGATCTCGATCCTGGCCTACGACACCCCCAACCCCGGAACCGCCCGTGCGCTCGAGTTGTACGACTGGACGCTGGTGGGCAAGCAGGAAATGATCGTGCCCTACAACACCTACAAACTCACCTACGCTCGCGCTGCCAAGTCGCTGACAACGCCCAACTTCATTGCCCCGGACTTCGTACGCTGGGAAAAGCACCGGGTCTACGTCGTGGAAGGCAACCTCAAGCCTGGGGCCAAGCACATCTACCAGAAGCGCCGCTTCTACCTCGATGAAGACACCTGGGCCGCGGTGGCCTCCGATCAGTACGACACCAGTGGCCAGCTATACCGCGGTTCCTTCGCGTTCTTCAGCCAGAGCTACGACCAGCAGGTACCGGACGCCACTCCTTTCATGACTTACGACCTGTCGAAAGGCACCTATAACATCAATGGCGTGGTGGGCCCGCATGGCGGCATCCGCTACATCGAGCCGCTATCGACGGCGCAGTGGGTACCAGAGTCCATGGCGGGTGCCGGTATCCGCTAGGTCCGTGGCGAAACAACGCACACTCATGCAGGAGCGATGAATGACAAAGCCCCCAGGTTCAGAAGAACCGGGGGCTTGAGATTTCGGGTGAGTGTTTTTGTGAAAGGCCCCTGACGTTGCCGACTCAAATGACCGGCTGCCTGACACCTTTCGAGACGGCAGAAATTGTCCCGAAGTGATCGGTCAAATGTAGCAAGGCAGTCTGGTCATTCAAAGCCGCGAAGCGTCTTCGACCTGGAGGAAGGGTTCGACCACGTCTACGCGGTCCGACCTGAATCAGCTCTCAGAGGCGATGGTTGACTCGTCAGTGGTTTGTGCAGCCAGCTTCAATCGGTCCGCTTTGCAAATGTATTTATCCTTGCTCTTCGGTGCCAGTTTGGCACTGGCCTTTTTGGCCTTAGCCTTGAACAGCTGCTTTAATTTCTTTTGACGATTCATTTTTTCTACTCGGTATGTCAGGCCTTGAATGATACCAGCTTAAGATATTGGCCCCATTGTGCCGTTACCGACCAGCGAGCAAGAACGCCCGATAAAACGCCGAAAAGCCCGCCACCCTAAAGAGAATGGCGGGCTTTTGTGTTTTTGGTTTTACGTCATTCCAGGCTTCGTGCGTGCCAGTTGCTCCCGGGCAAATGTGCCGAGGGTCTTCAACGCCTTGGCCGCCGAACGCAGGTAGAAGGCTTGCAACTGGAACACGTGCCAGCGTGCGGCATACACCTCCAGGCGGCAATTCACCCCGCAGTCAAGCGCATGCTCGGCCAATCGGGTGGCGTCAGACAACAACAGCTCATGGTCACCGACCTGGATCAACATCGGCGGCAGCCCTTGCAGGTCCACCTCAAGCGGACAGTCCATCACCTGCGTACCGGCATACCAGCCCAGCCCCTGCTCCAGCCAGCCGCGACGGATCATCGGATCCTGTTCGACCCGCGAGGCCATGGAAGCACCGCTCAGGCTTTCGTCAGCCACTGGCGACAACAGAAGCATGCCGGCGGCAAAATGCGGATGCAGATCACGCAGCTTGAGCGCCAGAGCCAACACCAGCGAGGCGCCCGCCGAATCACCGGCCAGGAAGATTCGGTCAGCGGCATACCCCTGAGCCCGTAGTGCCTCATAGCAAGCCAGCGCATCGTCCAATGCCGCCGGGCAAGGATGTTCTGGCGCGAGGCGATAATCAGCTACCCACACCGACATCCCCGAGGTCTTGGCCAAGCGGCTGGTGATGCTCCAATGTGTATCCGGCGAGCCAAGGCAGAACGCCCCGCCATGCAGGTACAGAATGACCCCGCCGTTTTCACCCTGCTTCGGTGCGACCACTTGCACGGGAACGCCGTTTGCCTGCTGACGATAACGAATCACGCCGCCAGTGCCAGGCATCAACCTGGACAATAGGCTCACGACCTTTCTCTGCGCTGGCGCAGCCAACCCAGGCCCGATCAGAGAGCGAAACGTGGTGCGCAAAAAAACCCTCAGGAATCCGGCGCTCAACGTTTCCGCCCAGTCGCGGGATTCGCCAACGGTCGCGCCGCCTTTAAACTCGCGTGTGAAGCGGTATGCATGCAACCCGGAAAACCGCGTCAGCCAGCGATAGCTCAAGGTGAACCCAGGCCAGTTGGTGCTGTTGTTGCCAGCGTCATCCACATACCAGCTCTTGCAGCCGTTCCACACCGTGTTGACCAGGCGCTGCCGGACCTGCCCATGAAAGCGCTCATACACGCTGGAGTCGACTTCCACGGTGTTGGCGCCGTTGCCCTTCATCGCGCGCCAACAGCGCATGACGTGGGCGATCTGGCTTTCCAGCATGTAGACAATCGAGTTGTGGCCCAGGTTGGTGTTGGGCCCATACAACATGAAGAAATTGGGGAATTGCGCAACCGTCAGCCCCAGATACGCGCGGGTGCCATCGCGCCAGGCATGGTTAAGGTCCACGCCATTGCGCCCGACGATACGCATTGGCGACAGAAACTCGGTGGCCGCGAACCCCGTGCCGTAGATGATCGCATCGACTTCATGCCGCTGGCCGTCAACGGTTTCAATGCCGCTTTCAGTGACTCGCGCAATGCCGTCGGTCACCAACTCCACGTTGGACCGGCTCATGGCCTTGAGGTAATCGCTCGACAGCAGGATACGCTTGCAGCCGTATGGATAATCCGGGGTCAGTTTATTGCGCAGTACCGGGTCCGGCACTTGCCCGGACAACAGTCGACGGAACGGAATTCCCACCGCCCACTTCATCAAGCCCTTGAATCGGGTGAACGCCAGCGCCCGGGACTCGTAGCGCATGTATATCGAGGCACGGTACGCGGTCATCATCCAGGGCACGTTGCGCAGCAATGATTTGGCCCGCTCCGAGTAAGCCCGATCCGGTCGAGGCATCAGGTACGCCGGCGAGCGCTGGAACACTTTCATGTGCCCGACAGTCCCGGCAATCGCCGGCACGAACTGAATGGCCGATGCACCGGTGCCGACCACCGCCACGCGTTTGCCAGCCAGCGAATAGCCGTGGTCCCAGGTCGCCGAGTGGAACACGTGTCCCTTGAAGGTTTCCATACCCGCCAGCTTCGGGAACGCCGGGCGACTCAACTGACCGGTGCCACTGATCAACAGCGATGCACTCAGGACGCTGCCATCCTGCTGAGTCACGTGCCACAGCGAGGTGCGTTCATCAAACTCGGCGGACACCACTTCGGCGCCGAAACGAATGTGCTTGTCCAGCCCGTACTTGTCAGCGCAATGCCGCAGATAGGCATGAATCTCGGCCTGGGGCGCGAACACCCTGCTCCAGTCCGGGTTCGGCTCAAACGAAAACGAATACAAGTGCGAAGGTACGTCGCACGCGGCACCGGGGTAACTGTTGTCCCGCCAGACACCGCCGACGTCCTGTTTCTTCTCCAGGATCACAAAGTCCTTCACACCGGCCTTTTGCAAGGCAACGGCCATGCCGATACCGGCAAAACCGCTGCCGATGATGATGGCGCTCAAGGCTGTTGCCGACTGACTGCCGGTTCCAACTTCATGCAACGACATAAGATGCCTCATTGTTGTTTTCAGTGGTGGCTGTCGTTTCAGTCCGGGCGGAGGAACACACCCGCCCAATACCGCGAATAAGATCAACGGCTTTCTCGGCGATCATGATGGTCGGTGCGTTGGTGTTGCCGCCGACCAGGGTAGGCATCACCGATGCGTCGACGATTCGCAGCCCTTGCAGACCGTGTACACGAAGTTGTGCGTCGACCACGGCCAGTGGGTCATCGCCCATGCGGCAAGTGCCCACCGGGTGATAGACACTGTCGGTACGACGACGCAGTACGGTGCGGATCTGCTCGTCGGTGTCGACCCCGTCGGTGTACAGGTCGCGGGTGATCCAGTTGGCCAGGGCCGGTGCCTGCATCAAACGGCGTGTCAGTCTGAATGCCGCGACCATGTCTTCCAGGTCCTGCGGGTCCTGAAGAAACGCCGGATCAATCAGCGGGGCCGCTTGCGGGTCTTTGCTGGCCAGAGATACGGTTCCGCGACTGCGCGGACGCAACAGGCAAACGTGGCACGACAACCCATGGCCCAGGCGCAACTTGCGCGCATGGTCCTCCACCGGAGCCACGACAAAATGCAATTGAATATCCGGTTTATCCAGCCCTTCGCGCGTCTTGAGAAACGCTCCGCCCTCGGCAAAATTCGAGGTCAGCATGCCTCGACGTTCCCGGCGAAAACGGCCGGCTTCCTTGAGCATTCTGGTACTGCCTGCAAGTGAAACACCCATGGCATCCAGGCTTGAGGTCTTGTAGACGAAAACGAAGTCCGGGTGGTCTTGCAGGTTCTGCCCGACACCAGGCAAGTCCTGCAAGAGCGGGATGCCGTGGCGTTGCAGTTCCTCTTTCGGCCCCACGCCCGACAACATCAACAGTTGCGGGGTCTGGAAAGCCCCGGCGGCGAGAATGACTTCCCGCCTGGCGCGCAGGGTGCGAACCAGGCCGTTTTGCAGCACCTCGACAGCCACGGCGCGAGTGCCTTCAAATAAGATGCGTTGCACCTGGGCCCGGGTTTCGACAGTCAGGTTGTTGCGCACGCCCACATACGGCAACAGATACGCCCGCGCCGCGCTGCAGCGCTCACCGTGCTTTTGCGTGACTTGATAGATGCCAACGCCTTCCTGTTCCTCACCGTTGAAGTCGTCGTTCAGCGGCAAACCGGACTCGCGGGCCGCCTCCAGAAAACGTTGCTGGAATGGATTGTCCGAACGCAAATCGCTGACCCACAACGGCCCGCCCCGCCCATGCAAGTGGTTGCCGATGCGCTCGTTGTGTTCGCTGCGACGGAAGTACGGCAAGACAGCCTTGAACCCCCAACCGGTATTGCCCAGGGCGGCCCAATGGTCGTAGTCCCATTGATGACCCCGCACGTAGATCATGGCGTTGATCGCAGAGGAACCTCCCAGTGCCTTACCCCTTGGCTGGTAGCCCTTGCGCCCTTCCAGCCCCATTTGCGGGACGGTGTCGAAGGCCCAGTTATTCACCGACGTCGGCACCATTGCCACCATCGCCGCCGGGATATTGACCAGGCTGGACTGCCCGCCACCACCGGCCTCGAGCAAACAGACACTGACGTCCGGATCTTCGCTTAGCCGACCGGCAACCACGCAACCACCGGAACCGCCGCCCACTACGATGTAATCGAAGGTCTTTTTCATTGTTGTTCTCCCTTGTGCAAGGCAGTGCGAGATTTGCGGGGTTACCCGACAACACACAATTGCGCCTCCAGGTTTTCGCCAGGTGCCGCAACGGCCTTTTATTGATGGTTAAACGACAAACCGTGCGCAAAGGATGGTGACGGCCATTGATAAAGAACCGAATGCTGGAATGGGACAATTGTTTTATTATTCGGGCCAACCTTTTCGCCACAGGCACATCGGCATGAGCTTTCGGGATTTTCTGCGTGGCCCGGCCAGCGCCTTGCTGCTGGTGGAGTTCGGTGTCGAAAAAGGCTTGGAGGCCAGCGCGATATTGGCCGGTTCGGGGCTGACGGCGGCGCAACTGGCCGACCCGAATCTGGAGCTGACTGCCGATCAGGAACTGCGGGTGACCGGCAATCTGTTGCAGTTGCTCGGTCATCCTCCGGGTCTTGGCTTCGAAGTCGGTGCACGCTACCACTTCTCGACCTACGGCCTGTTCGGTTACGGCCTGATCAGCAGCGCGACCACCGGGGATGCACTAGCCCTGGCACTGAGCTTTTTGCCACTGACCTACGCATTCACCGTGGTGACCTATGAAGAGCAAGGCAGTGAAGGTGTGCTGACTTTCGCCACGCCCGGGCTGGCACCCGACCTGCGGGATTTTCTGTTGGCCCGGGACATGGCTGCGGGGGCGCTGTTGCTCAAGGAACTGGGGGGCGATGACTTTTCGCTGTCGCGTTTCACGCTGCGCGCAGGTCCCGCTCACGAGTGCGATAACGACCGTTTGTTGGGGCTGGCGCCTGCCTACGCAGCCAGCAGCAACAGCCTGGCCTTTGATCGCTCATTCCTTGCGCGCCCCTTGCCACAAGCCAACGCCGTCACAGTGGGCATGTGCGAGCAGATGTGCACACAGTTGATGCAGCGGCGGATCGCCCGTTCCGGCATGACGGCGCTGGTCCAGCACTACCTGACCAGTACCGACAACACGCCACCGGACCTGTGCGCCATGGCCCGCCTGATCCACGTCAGCACACGCACCCTCAAGCGCCGCCTGCACGATGAAGGCACCACTTTCCGTGCCTTGCTGGCCGAGGCCCGCAGCCACAGTGCCATCGAAATGCTCAACGACGAACGCCTGAGCCTCACCGAGATTGCCGAGCGACTGGGTTTCAGCGACCTGTCGAGCTTTTCCCAGGCATTCAAGCGCTGGTATGGGGTAGCACCGAGTCATTTCTCGCTGCGAAAAAGTAGCAGCGGCGTGTGCTAAATGAGGCACCCGGTCGTTAAGGGGGGGCGTTTGAAGCCCGACGCGACCGGCAGCAATCGGCTCCCCCCATTCAACGTTGCTGTTCCACGATCCTGAGCCACGGCCAGCGAGCCTGATAACTTCTCGCCTTCTGATCGAACAGCTCTGGCTTGGGATTCTTTGGATTGATTCGAAGTAGTCCGTGCTCTGTGTCGGCCAGGCCGTTGGGCGCATAGACCTCGCCAGTTTCAATATCCAGGCCAATGCAGGTGCCGGCAACCAGGTAGCGGTCAATCCCGTCTTTGGCTGACTGAAGCCTTGGATAATCCCCGCCAAAGCGCTGGCCGTACCACAGGTGGACGCGAGCCTGATTCTTGATCTCAATGTTCACGTCGAGGTCCTGGAACAGACGCTGACCTGACTGGATAACCTCATTCTCAGCTTCCCACGACAGGTCATCATCGAAGTAAAAGACGTCGTAATCCTTCACACCCCACGCCGGCGGTCGCTGTGCCTGATGATTCCAGACGGCCTGGAACAGGCAACCGGCCGTGAGCAGGCATTGGTTCAAACCGAGCTCAGGCAAGCGAGCGGAAATTTCTGCGTTTACCGGGTTGGCCATTGCGATCCTGAGCAGGCTTTCGGCAGTCAATGTCATCTTCATCCCTTCTGATTGATCTGATCCCTGCGACCGACAATACCCCCAACGCTTTTCAAATTTGCGAAAAAGTCGGCCTTTTCCCTCCTTGGGCCAATCTGGCGCGAATCCTGCCTCATTCAACGGCATGAAGTCGGTACTGACTATGTGGGTGACACTTTTGAAGTGAGCCACCTCAGGGCCTGCCCCGATAATCGATAGCTTACTGACGAACAGTCGAGGTCAAGCATGACGAGCGCAACTATGGAACAAGTCAGCCCGCAAACGCTGAGAAGAGTGATTGTGGCCGCCGGCATCGGCAATTTCGTCGAATGGTTCGACTTTGCCGTCTACGGCTTTCTGGCCACGACCATCGCCCAGCAATTCTTCCCCAGCGGCGATGCCAGTGCCGCGCTGCTCAAGACCTTTGCGGTATTCGCCGTGGCCTTTGCGTTTCGGCCCCTTGGCGGGATTTTCTTCGGCATGCTGGGCGACAGGATCGGCCGCAAGCGCACCCTCGCGATGACCATCCTGCTGATGGCCGGCGCCACAACCTTGATCGGACTGTTGCCCACTTATGCGGCGATCGGGGTCATGGCGCCGATTCTTCTGTCCCTGATCCGTTGCGCCCAGGGTTTTTCCGCCGGGGGAGAATACGCAGGCGCCTGTGCCTACCTGATGGAGCATGCACCGAGTGATAAACGCGCCTGGTACGGCAGCTTCATTCCGGTCTCGACATTTTCCGCCTTCGCCGCGGCCGCCGTGGTGGCGTACGCGCTCGAGGCGTCATTGTCCGCCGAAGCGATGGGGAGCTGGGGCTGGCGCTTGCCGTTCCTGATTGCCGCGCCTCTGGGCCTGGTGGGGCTTTACCTGCGCTGGAAGCTCGATGAGACACCGGCATTCCAGGCAGTGACTCAGGAACATGCTGTCGCCCACTCCCCACTCAAGGAAACCTTGCGCAACCATGGTGCGGCGATCTGTTGCCTGGGCGCCTTTGTGTCACTCACGGCGCTTTCGTTTTACATGTTCACCACCTACTTCGCGACCTACCTGCAAGTCGCCGGAGGCCTGAGTCGCGCAACAGCCTTGCTGGTGTCCCTGATTGCATTGTTGTTCGCTGCGGCGATCTGCCCGCTGGCCGGGCTGTATTCGGACCGGGTCGGGCGTCGAATCACGGTGATGACGGCTTGCGCGCTGTTGATCGTGGTCGTGTATCCATCGTTCCTGATGGCCAGTTCCGGTTCGTTCGCCGCGTCCATCGTCGGCGTCATGCTCCTGGCGATTGGCGCGGTGTTGTGTGGCGTGGTCACCGCGGCCTTGCTCTCGGAAACCTTCCCTACCCGTACTCGATACACCGCCTCGGCTATCACCTACAACATGGCGTACACCCTGTTCGGCGGCACCGCGCCGCTGGTGGCAACGTGGCTGATCAGCACCACCGGCAGCAACCTGTCGCCGGCGTTCTACCTGATCGCGATTGCCTTGCTCGCATTGGCGGGCGGGCTGGCATTACCGGAGACTTCAAGAATTTCCCTGCATGACGTTGCGGCGCAGGAGAAAGCCGAGGGCGTGGGCGCATCGGCCTGAAAACACGAAACGAGCCGGCAGGCGTCATGTAAGCAGGGTTTCCATCAGCGGCCTCTGACTGCGATGCTCATTCGCGGCTCAGGGGCCACTCAAGTCGACGTCACGAGTGATTTCACATTGATATCGCCGATTTGTCATGAAATGAAAAGAAATTGTCGTCGAATGAAGGGTCGATAGCCTCCCCCGTCCATAAATTCCTCTTCAGGCCCGCGCGTTGAATCCCCCGATCTGACGCCCGGCCCGGCCGGCGCAATGCCTGGGCGCATTCCTGATTTATATGCTCAACATAATAATAATCCGAGGGGTCGCATTGTATGCGTGTGAATTTACCCGTAACCGAGCATGAAAGAGTTTTCCCCACCGAACAGCGATTGATCTCCACGACCGATCTGGACAGCCGAATCACCTACTGCAATGACGCCTTCGTTGCCATCAGCGGATTCACCTACGACGAACTGGTCGGGCAGACCCATAACCTGGTTCGACACCCCGATATGCCACCCGGGGTATTCGTGCATATGTGGCATACCATCAAGCAAGGCAAACCCTGGATGGGTATTGTGAAAAACCGCGCGAAAAATGGTGATTTCTACTGGGTCAGTGCCTACGTCACGCCCATCTATGAAAACGGACGCATGAGTGGTTACGAATCGGTCCGCTCGGTGCCCAGCCGCGACCAGGTCCGGCGGGCATCAGCGCTCTATTCCAGGATGCGGGCCGGCAAGCCGATCGTTGCGCGCAGCGCGCGGATATTCCGGCCACTCCGACAGGGATGGCCATTATTGATGGCTGGCGGAGTTTCACTGGTGGGTAGTCAGTGGCTACCTCAAACGGCGGCACAAGGGGTCCTGATCGCAAGCCTTGGTATTGCCTGGTACCTGATCGAGTCCCGAAATCGCAGGGCCATCGAGCGCACCCTGGCCGAGCATCCGAAAGCCTTTTCCGATCCGCTGGTCGCGCTCACCTACAGCGATAACCACGGCCCCCAGGGGCAATTGGACATGGCCATGCTTAGTGAGGAAGCGCGCCTGCAGACAGCCCTGAGCCGGTTGGTCGACGCCGGGGTCAATGTCAAGGCCAAGGCGGCGCAGTCATCGGAGCTTTCAGGTTCCCAGGCGCAGTCGCTGGATCGCCAGCGCAGTGAAACCGATCAGTCTGCCGCTGCCATTTCACAGATGGCCGCCACCATTCAGGAAGTCACGCAGAACGTCATCAGCACCGCACATGCCGCCTCGGAGGCTGACCAGTTGACCCGTGACGGCAGCGAGTTGGCCCGGCAAAGCCTGAGTGCCATGAAAACCATGCACGAGGCGGTCAACGAGATTGGCCAGGCGGTCAATGCATTGGCGAGCGAAACGCAATCGATCGGCAGTGTCGTGGATGTCATCACCTCCATTGCCGAACAGACCAACCTGCTGGCGCTCAATGCGGCCATCGAGGCGGCGCGGGCCGGTGAGCAAGGTCGCGGTTTTGCCGTGGTTGCCGACGAGGTGCGCTCCCTGGCCCAACGCACCCGCACCTCCACCGAACAGATCCACGGCATCATCGCTTCACTGTATGACGGTGCCGATCGCGCCGTTTCAACGGCCAATCGTGGCGAGCAGATTTCCCGCGAAAGCATGCAAAGTGTCGAGGCGGTGCAGTCGGCGTTGGTCGGCATCAGCCAGGCCGTCACCCGGATAACCGGCATGAGCCAGCAGATGGCCTCGGCGTCCGAAGAGCAAAGTCACGTGGCTGAAGATATCAATCAACAGATCACCCGCATTGCCCAACTGTGTGATCACAGCGCCGGGCAGGCCAAGCAAGGCGCCGCCATCAGCCAGGACCTGGAAGTCATGGCCGATTACCTGCACAGCCTGGCCGAACGTTTCAGCCGATAGCCATTGGCGCCTGTTGACCGTCTGGCATCCGGGCAACAGGCAGCCAACGGCCGATACCCGACATATGCTGGGGGTCGTCGGCGACGCTCAGCTCGCTGCATGATTTCGCAGTTGATTGGCGCTCAACAATTGCTGGATCCGCTGGTGCAATCCCGTCATTCAATCTCTGCGTTTATCAAGGCACTGACGTCGCAGGGTAAGGTTATTGATCTCCATGCAACTGACCGAGTAATCGTCATCATTATTATTTTTGGCCTTGTCCTTGGCCTTGCCGCAATTGCCATTGTCATTGCAATTGCCCTTCCCCTTTTGATCATTGCTGTTTTTCAAGCAGTTTCTGACATCACTTGCACTGCCCGCATCATCGCAATTGGAGCCCGCAAAGGAGATTGATGGCAAAGCCAGGGAGAATAGGAGTGTGCACACAGTGGCTGCGACGATTCGCATGATAAAGCTCCTGAGTAGTCTGCTACTTGCCTGCAGCAGTGCCTTGGACAGGCACTGGGTAACTGTAACAGGTCAGTTTGAGGCGGCTCGCCAACCTGCTCGATAACGGCCGCCCGCAAGCGGCCTTTGATTCTCGACGGCATCAGGGCAATGCATAGACCCTGAACAATCTCTTCACGGTAAGGTTGCTCCCGCCCAGATACTGGTCGTAGGCCTTTTCTATGTAGCCCGAGTAGTAGGCTTCACTCAGGGCCGTATCGACCAGCAAACGGAAGTCTTCGTCATTGCGATCCACGATCATCGCCACCGGCGAGTACTCGAAGATCCGGTCCAGGATCATCAGGTTCTTGTCGGCGCCTTCCTTGGCGATTTCGTTGCGCAGCAGCATGCGTTCGGAGAAGAACGCATCGGCCTTGCCCTCGGAGACCAGTTTGACGCCTTCGTCGTTGTTGGCCACGGTCACCAGCGAGGCAATCACGTTGAGCAGGCGCATCTGTTCGCGAATCCAGTCTTCGGTCACGCCCCCTTCCAGGGTCGCGTAGGTTTGGTTGGCCAGGCCGTTGTTGATGCTGGCGCGCCAGGTCGGGCCGGCATTGGCGACCTTGCCGTTGAGCACGTTGAGCAACGGCTCGCCGGCATCGTTGCGCACCACCACCGAGAGGCCGGCGGTGTAGACCGGTATGGAGTAGCTGATCATCTTGCGCCGTTCCAGGGTAGGCGCTGTCGGCGTGCAGAGGATATCGACCTTGCCCTGGCTCACGGCACTGACCTGGTCCGAAACCGTTACCGGCTGATAGTGCACTTGCAGGTCGGGCAGGCCCAGTTCGCTCTTGAGCTTGTCGGCGATTTTCAGGCACAGGTCGATGGCATAACCGCTGGCCTTGTCGCCCTCCTGCTTGCTGAAAGGGGCCAGGTCAGGCAGGTAGCCCAGGGTAAAGGTGTGGCTGCTGCGCACACGTTCGAGGGTATTGGCGCCGGCCACTAGCGGCAGCGTCGAGAGTGCGAAGGCGAGCAGCAGTCTGGTGGTTGTGGCAAATGGTACGTTCATGTCCGGTTTCCCCGTATGCAGATGTCTGTGCAGTCCTGTTGGCCACGCCTAAGGGTTTGCGACCCTGGCCTGGTTGGCCGCTGGCGCTTCGGTGAAGCGCTTGGCGAGGAATCCATAGAGCAGGTAGCCGACAGCGAGCACCAGGGTGCCGCCCATCACCGCATCCTTGCCGCAGGCATACAGGGCGTACAAGGAGTACGTTATGGCAATCAGCAAGACCACCAGGTTGCGCGAGTAAATGCCCGACGAGACCCCGGCCTTGTGCATGATCACCAGCAGGCCGGTCATCGCCGTTATGTAAGGGATCAGGTTGGTAACCGCCGCCAGGCTGACCAGTTTGCTGAACTGGGCGGCGGCATCCGGCGAGATGGTCGACAGGGCCATGAGGGTCTGCAGCACACCGCAGACAATCATGCCGACGACGGGCGCATTCATCGAGTTGACCTTGCTGAACAGCTTGAGGAACAGGTTCTGGTCAGCCGTCATCTTGGCCGTTTGCGCCAGGGTGAATTGCCAGCCCAGCAGCGAGCCGACACAGGCCATGACCGCCAGCGCCATGACGATATTGCCCACCATCGGGCTGAACATCGTGGCGTAGACCAACGCGAAAGGCGCCGAGGATTTGGCCAGTTCGTCATTGGGAATGATGCCCTGGATGACAGTCGTTGACAGCACATAGACCACGGCGGCACCGAGGGTGCCGAACAGGCAGGCCAGCGGCACATTGCGCTTGGGGTTTTCCACGGCATCGGTGGCCTGGGCCGCCGACTCCATGCCCAGGAAGGCCCACAGGGTCAGGGGGATGGCTTTGCCGATGGCTTCGGAAATCGGCAGGCTGTTGGGGTTCCAGGCAGCGGCCAACACATCGGACTTGAACCAGAACCAGCCGATGATGCTCAGGCCCGCGACCGGAATGATCACCCCCCACACCGTGAACGCGCCGATCTTGCCGGTGATGCCCGGGCCACCGAAGTTGGCGAAGGTGGTCAGCCAGATCAGCGAGATCGTGCCGACGCACAATGGAATGGCACCCGTGCCCAGCCAGGGCACGAAGGCGGTCATGTAGCCCACCGCCGAAATGGCCACGGCCACGTTGGCGATGGCCAGTGACAGGAAGTACAGGTAAGAACAGAGGAAAAAACCCGACTTTGAGTGGGCTTCTTCGGTGTACGCGGACAAACCGCCGGAGCGCGGACAGAAGACTCCGCACTGGGCAAAACAGTAGGCGATGGCCATCGAACCGATTGCCGTGAAGATCCATGACAGCAGCGAGACGGCACCCAATTGAGCCATGTTGGTGGGCAACATGATGATGCCCGAGCCCATCATGTTGACCGTTACCAGCGTCGTGAGCCCCATCAGGCCCATTTTCTTGCTTGAATCAGCCATCGCAAACTCCTTGCCTTTTTGCAGGGTTTTGAACCTGGGTCTGGCGACGTGCAACACGCGGCCGGACAGGGGCTAATGCTTACTGCTTGACCACATGAATCTTGTAGGCTGGACGCTTTTGAGCAGTACAGCATCAGGCCTTGATCACATACCCATACGCCCGGGTACGACCGCCTTCCTGCTTCAGGTACACCCCTTGCAACTCCGGCGTGAAG